>NZ_JBYSWM010000014.1:0-98563 GCF_058781125.1 Pseudogulbenkiania sp. FW507-F1
GGGGTGGATTCGGCGGGGGTCGGGCTCATCGTGTCGGTTCGCTGTCTGGGGCTGGGAAAAAGGAAAACGCGCAGACGCCCGGACCAGCCTCGACGCACCGGGCGAGGTTCAATGATATCGGCTAAACCTTACGCAAACATGGAGAGAATGCGAATTCGTGCCACGCGTCATGCCGGTCGGGAGGGCTCCCGGCGCCGGACTCGGCGCCGTGTCGCGCATGCGCTATGCTGTGTCACCCCCCAACCGAGCCGCCCCGCCCGATGAGCGCCCCTTGCCCGACTCCGCCGACCGCCGTCCCCGAAGACGTCCACTTCGTGCTGTTGCCGGAATTCTCCATGCTCGGCCTGCTGTCGGCGATCGAGCCGCTGCGCGTCGCCAACCGCTTCCATCCGGCGCTGTACCGCTGGCACCTGCTGAGCCTGGACGGCGGCGCGGTCAGCGCCAGCAACGGCATGTCGCTGGCGGCGGAGGGCGCCTGCAGCGGGGCGGGAGCGGTGCGCACGCTGTTCGTGGTGGCGGGCTTCAACCCGCTGGCGCACGCCACGTCGGCGTTGACCGCCTGGCTGCGCCAGCTCGCGCGGCAGGGTGCGACGCTGGGCGGCATCGACACCGGCTGCTTCGTGCTGGCCGAGGCCGGGGTGTTCCGGCACGAGAAGCTGACGCTGCACTGGGAGGCGATCGCGGCGTTTCGCGAGCACTACCCAGCGCTCAACGTCACCCAGGAGCTGTTCGAGATCGACGGCGCGCGCATCAGCTCGGCCGGCGGCACCGCCTCGATCGACCTGATGCTGGAGCTGATCGGCCGCCGCCACGGCGCCGAGCTGGCGATGCAGGTGTCCGAGCAGTTCGTGCTGGGCCGCATCCGTGCCAAGTCGGACCACCAGCGCCTGCAGATCGCGGTGCGCTACGGCGTGCACAACCGCAAGCTGGTGAACGCCATTGGCGCCATGGAACGGCATCTCGAGACGCCGCTGACGGCGGACGAGCTGGCCGAGACGGTGGGGGTGACGCGGCGCCAGCTGGAGCGGCTGTTCCGCGCCCAGTTCGACGATACCCCGGGCGCGTTCTACCTGAAGTTGCGGCTGGAGAGGGCGCGCGAGCTGCTGCGCCAGACCGGGATGAGCGTGATGGAGATCGGCGTGGCGTGCGGTTTCGACTCGGCCACCTATTTCGCGCGCGCCTACCGCCAGCGCTATGGGGTGACGCCGAGCCACGACCGCCACGAAGAGAGCGCCGCGCGCGCGGCACCCTGACCGTAGGGTGGAAGCCCCGCCTACGGGGCGTTCCGCCAAGCCGGTGCGCCACGAATCAGCGGCGCATTCGACACACGCACATACCGACGAGGTATATAGCGGAGTGTCGGCGGATCGCCCCGTATTCCTTCGCAACGCTGCGCTACCTTGCTCAGTCAGGGGCATCCGCCCTACACCGCCAGCTCGGCCAGATTGCGGAACAGTTCCAGCGCCTCCGGGTTGGCCAGCGCCGTCACGTTCTTCACCGGCCGGCCGTGCACCACCTCGCGCACCGCCAGCTCCACCGGCTTGCCGCTTTGCGTGCGCGGGATATCCGCCACCTGGACAATGCGCGCCGGCACGTGGCGCGGCGTGGTGTGGCGGCGGATGCGCACGCGGATCGTCTGCTGCAGCTCATCACTCAGCGTCAGCCCGGCGGCCAGCCGCACAAACAGCACCACGCGCACGTCGCCCTGCCAGTCCTGGCCGATGGCGAGCGACTCCAGCACCTCGGGCACCGTCTCCACCTGGCGGTAGATCTCGGCGGTGCCGATGCGCACCCCGCCGGGATTGAGCACGGTGTCGGAGCGGCCGTGGATGATCAGCCCGCCGCGCGTGCTCAGCTCGGCCCAGTCGCCGTGCACCCAGACACCGGGGAAGCGTTCGAAGTAGGCGGCGCGGTACTTGGCTCCGTCGGCATCGTTCCAGAAGCCGAGCGGCATCGACGGGAACGGCCTGGTGCACACCAGTTCGCCCTTCTCCCCCACCACCGGCGCCCCGGCCTCGTTCCACACCTCGACCGCCATGCCGAGCCCGCGCGCCTGCAGCTCACCGCGATACACCGGCTTGGCCGGGCAGCCGAGCGCGAAGCAGGACACGATGTCGGTGCCGCCGGAGATCGAGCACAGCGCCACGTCCGGCTTGATGGCGCGGTAGACGTAGTCGTAGCTGGCCGGCAACAGCGGCGAACCGGTGGAGTAGACGAAACGCAGGCTGGTGAGGTCGTAGCGCTCGCCCGGCGCGACGCCGGCCTTCTCCAGCGCCGACAGATACTTGGCGCTGGTGCCGAAATGGGTCAGCCGCGTCGCCTCGGCGATGCGCCACAGCACGTCGGGTGCGTCGTTCAGCAGCGGCGCGCCGTCGTACAGCACCAGCGTCGCCCCCACCGCCAGCGCCGACACCATCCAGTTCCACATCATCCAGCCGCAGGTGGTGTAGTACAGCAGGCGGTCGCCATCCGCGAGGTCGCCGTGCAGCATGTGTTCCTTCAGGTGCTGCAGCAGCGTGCCGCCGGCGCCATGCACGATGCACTTGGGCTGGCCGGTGGTGCCGGACGAATACAGGATGGTGAGCGGCGCCTCGAACGGCATCGGCACGAAGTCGATGTCGCCGGCCGGGTACGCTGCGACGAAGTCGTCCCACGTCACCGCCTTGGCCATCCCGCCGAGTTCCGGCACGCCGCCGACGTAGTTCCACACCACCACGCGTTCGAGCCCCGGCAGCGCGCCGGCCAGTTCGGCCAACTTGGCGCGCACGTCGATCGCCTTGCCGTTGTAACGGTAGCCGTCGCTGGCGAACAGCACCTTGGGGGCTATCTGGCCGAAGCGGTCGAGCACGCCCTCGACGCCGAAATCGGGCGAACAGCTGCTCCACACCGCGCCCAGGCTGGCGGTGGCCAGCATCGCCGCCACCGTCTCCGGCATGTTCGGCACCAGGCCGGCCACCCGGTCGCCGGGGCCGACGCCCTGGGCGCGCAAGGCCTGGGCCAGGCGCGACACGGTGTCGTAGAGCCGACACCAGCTCCAGGTCGCGCGCACCTGATCCTCGCCATAGAACGCCAGTGCCACGCCGTCGTCGCGCCGGCGCAGCAGGTTGGCGGCGAAGTTCAGGCGCGCGCCGACGAACCAGCGCGCGCCGGGCATGCGCTCGCCGTGCTCCAGCACCGTGTCGGCCTCGCGCATCGCACGCACCCCGGCGAAGCGCCACAACGCCTGCCAGAACGCCGCCGGCTCGCGGATCGACCACTCGTACAGCGCGTCGTAGTCGTCGAGCGCGATGCCCTGCTCGCACGCCACCTCGGCGCGGAAGGCGTCGAGCCGGCACGGTGCGCTGGGCTGCCACAAGGGCTCGTTGGGAACGGGTACGCTCATCTCGGCCCGCCCTCCGTGCCGACGCGCCGCGGCAGCCCGATCACCCGGCCGGCGTAGGCCGGGCGTGGCAGGCCGGCATGTGCCGCCGCCAGCGTCTCGACCCTGGCCAGCACCACCGCACCGAACGGTGCCGAGCACGCGCGCTCGGTATCCACGTGCAGCAGCATCTGCTCGCTGGCGGCCACCGGCTCGGCCTCGTCGCCACGATGCAGCGTGAAGTAGACGTGCAGGCGCTTGCTGTCGTGGGCCAGCAGCTGGCAGTCCACCCGCACCGCCTCGCCCTGCTTCAGCTCGGAGAGGTAGTTCAGGTGCACCTCCAGCGTGTAGACCGAGCGCCGGCTGCGCTCGCGCTCCGCCGCGTCGAGCCCGATGGCGTCGATCAGCGCGTCGGCGGCGTAGCTGAACAGCAGCAGGTAGAAGGCGTCGCGCAGGTGGCCGTTGTAGTCGACCCACTCGGCGCGGACCTCGTCGCGGTACAGCGTCAGCGCGCTCATCTCATTCCTCCGGATTCAGGCCGTGACGCGCCTTGGCCGCCGCCACCGCCGCCTGCACGCCGAGCAGGCAGTCGTCGCGGTAGCGCTCCAGCGCCTTGATCGAGCGCTCGCCCTGCTGCTCCGCCGTGCCCTCGACCACGCGTTCGATCAGCTCGTCGGTCAGCTCCGGCGCCGGCAGATAGGTCCACGGCAGCTGCAGCGCCGGCCCGAACTGCTGCATGAAGTGGCGCATGCCCGCCTCGCCGCCGGCCAGGGTGTAGATCTGGAAGGTGCCCATGAAGGCCCAGCGCAGGCCGGCGCCGAAACGGATGGCGTCGTCGATCTCGCCAGTAGTCGCCACGCCGTCGTTGACCAGGTGCAGTGCCTCGCGCCACAAGGCTTCCAGCAGGCGGTCGGCGATGAAGCCGGGCACCTCCTTGCGCACGTGCAAGGGCCGCATGCCGAGGCCGGCGTAGATCGCCTTGGCGGCCTCGATGGTCTCCGGCGAGGTCTTCTCCCCGCCCACCACCTCGACCAGCGGCAACAGGTACACCGGGTTGAACGGGTGGCCGACGATGCAGCGCTCCGGGTGCACGGCGTCGCGGTAGAACTCGGACGGCAAGAGGCCCGAGGTGGACGAGGCGATGATGGCCCCCGGCTTGGCCGCAGCCGACACCCGGGCGTGCAGCTCCAGTTTCAGCTCCAGCCGCTCCGGCGCGCTCTCCTGGATGAAGTCGGCGTCGGCCACCGCCTCCTCGATGGTGGCGACGAAGCGCAGCCGAGCCGGCGAGGCGCCGGGCTTGAGGCCGGCCTGCTCCAGCGCCGGCCAGGCGTTGGCGACGTTGGCGCGCAGTTGCGCCTCGGCACCCGGCGCCGGGTCCCAGGCCACCACGTCGAGGCCGTTGGCGAGCGCGCGCGCCACCCAGCCGCTGCCGATCACGCCGACGCCGAGCGCGGCAAAAGTTTGGATTTTGGTGATTACAGACATGAACATCCCCTGTAGCTTGAACATGGGTAAGTTGGATGTAGGTCGGTTGGGCTTGGCTAGGTTGGGCTGCTAAGCCCAACGATCCGGACGCAACCCTGTTGGGCTTGGCGGCCCAACCTACAAGAGCTAGCCGCGCTTCTTCAGCCCCAGCTTCTGGCGGCCTTCTTCCGGCGTCAGCGTGCGCGCGCCGAGCTTCTGCACCAGGTCGATGGCGCGCTCCACCAGCGAGCCGTTGCAGGCAAACACGCCGCGGTCGAGGTAGAGGTTGTCCTCCAGGCCGACGCGCACGTTGCCGCCCAACAGCACCGCCTGCGCCACCATCGGCATCTGCATGCGGCCGATGCCGAAGCCGGCCCAGTTCGCCCCCGGCGGCAGGTTGTCGACCATCGCCTTCATGGTGGTGGTGTCGGCCGGCGCCCCCCAGGGGATGCCGAGGCAGAGCTGGAACAGCGGCGCGTCGTCGAGCAGGCCTTCCTTCAACAGCTGCTTGGCGAACCACAGGTGGCCGGTGTCGAACACCTCCAGCTCCGGCTTCACGCCCAGCTCCTGGATGCGCCTGGCGCCGGCGCGCAGCTGCGCCGGGGTCGAGACATAGATGTAGTCGCCGTCGCCGAAGTTGAGCGTGCCGCAGTCGAGCGTGCAGATCTCCGGCAACAGCTCCTCGACGTGGATCAGCCGTTCCAGCCCGCCCACCAGGTCGGTGCCGGGGCCGAACTCCATCGGTTTTTCACCGGCGCCGATCTCCAGGTCGCCGCCCATGCCGGCGGTCAGGTTGAGAATCATGTCGACGCCGGAGGAACGGATGCGGTCCACCAGCTCGCGGTACAGCTTCGGGTCGCGGCTGGGCTTGCCGGTGTCCGGGTTGCGCACGTGGCAGTGCACCACGGTGGCGCCGGCACGGGCCGCCTCGATGGCGGCGTCGGCGATCTGGCGCGGGGTGACCGGGATGGCCGGGTGCTTGCCGACGGTGTCGCCGGCGCCGGTCACCGCGCAGGTGACGATGACGTCATGGTTCATGCTGTGTCCTTTCTGCGGGAATCGGGGGCCGGCTTACTGCGCCAGATAGCTCTTCACGGCGTCCAGTCCGGGCTTGCCGTCGAAGGTGGTGACGCCGTCGAGCCAGGCGGTCAGCACCTGCGGGTTGCGTTGCAGCCACTGCTTGGCGGCGCTGGCCGGGTCGACCTTGTTCATGATCGGGTCCATCACGCGGTTTTCCATGTCGAGGGTGAACTTGAAGTTGCCGACCAGCTTGCCGGCGTTGGGGCAGCGCTGCTGGTAGTCGTTGGCCAGCACCGTGTACACCTTGGAGCCGCCGTAGTTGGGGCCGAACTGCTTGTCGCCGCCGGAGAGGTAGGTCAGCTTCATCAGGAAGTTCATCGGGTGCGGCTCCCAGGCCAGGAACACGATCGGGCGCTTCTGGCGGAACGCCTTGGTGGCCTCGACCAGCATGCCGGCCTCGCTCGACTCGATCAGCTTGAAGCCCTTCAGGCCGAATTCGTTGCTGTCGATCATCTTCTTGATCTGGGCGTTGCCCTGGCTGCCGGGCTCGATGCCGTAGATCTTGCCGTCCAGTTCCTTGCGGAATCTGGCGATGTCGGCAAACGTCTTCAGGCCGCGCTCGGCGGCGTAGCTCGGCACCGCCAGCGTGTACTTGGCGCCGTCGAGGTTGGCGCCGGGCAGCACCTGCAGCGACTTGCTCTGCACGAACGGGGTGATGGCCGGGGTCTGCGATGGGTCCCAGTAGCCGAGGTAGACGTCCAGCTGCTTGCTCTTCAGGCCGGCGAACACGATGGGCTCGGAGGCGATGGTCTTGCTCGGGACGTAGCCCAGCCCCTTGAACACCACCGTCGCGAGCCCGGTGGTGGCGGCGATGTCGGTCCAGCCGACGTCGGCAAAACGCACGTTGCGGCAGCTTTCCGGCTCCGCGGCCAAGGCCGGCAGCGCCAGCAGCGAAGAGAGGCACAGCACCAGCGGTTTGATATCCAGTTTCATGTCCTAGCTCCGTGATAAAGAATCGGTCCTGTTCCGACCCGCGGGCCGTTGCGACGGCCATCCACGCGGCGCCCGGTGGCACCGCCGTCACCCGGCGGAGGGGGTAGTGGCGTCACTGTAGCGGCATCGGCCCCCGGCCCAGCGAACTCTGGCGACATTTGATCGGACTGGAGCGACACGCTGGCGCCACAAACGAAAAACGGGGAGCCGAAGCCCCCCGTTGGGTGAAAAGGTTGGCCGAAGCCGTCAAAACCCGCCCCCAGGAGGCGAGCGCGCCAAAGCCGGTCGAGTGCCGCCGAAGCACAGGAACCGGAATGGACACGGAGTCCATGAGGATTCCGAGCATCGCCGGCGCTCACGATGCGCAGGCGCAGCCGCCTACCGGGATGGATTTCAGCCGCGCCGTCGCCAGCCTAATAGCAGCACCCCGGCCAGGATCAGCACCCCGCCCCCCAGCATCGCCGCGCTCACCGCCTCGCCCAGCCACATCGCCCCCCACAACACGCCGAACACCGGCACCAGGTAGGTGACGCTGCTGGCGCGGGTGGCGCCAAGCTTCTCGATCAGGCGGTAGAAGATCACGTAGGCCAACGCCGTGCAGGCCAGCGCCAACAGCAGCACCGCGCCCCACACCTTGCCCTGCGGAACGACCGGCGGCCAGGTGACCAGCGCCAGCGGCAACAGCAATACGGCGCCCGAGGCCAGACTGCCGGTCGCGGTCACCAGGGGCGGCAGGCCCGGCAGCCAGCGCTTGGCCATGTGGCCGGACCAGCCGTAGCAGGCGGTGGCGCCGAGCATCGCCAGCACCGGCATCCCGCTGTCCAGGCCGAACGCGGCGCCGCGTCCCAGCGTCAGCACCAGCACCCCGGCCAGCCCCAGCGCCAGCCCGGCGGCGCGCTGCCGGGTCATCGCCTCGCCCGCCAGCGGCATCGCCCACAGCGCGGTCATCAGCGGCGTGGTGGCGTTGAGCACCGAGGCCACCCCGGCCGGCAGGCTGAGCGTGGCCCAGGCGATCAGGCAGAACGGCAGCGCCGACAGGAACACCCCGACGATAGCGATGGCGCGCCAATGCTGGCGCCACAGCGCGATCCCGCCCTGCCACAGCAGCAAGGGCAGCAAGGCCAGCGCCGCCACGCTGAGGCGCAGCGCGATCAGCGGGAACGGCCCCAGCTCCGGCACCGCCACGCGCATGAACAGGAACGAGCCGCCCCACATCGCGGCCAGCAACACCAGCCACAGCCAGTCGCGCCGCTCAGCCATGGCGCACCTCCGCCACGACGGTCACGGCGCGCCGACGGCGACGCCCGGAATAACGACTCGGAAGATTCATCGGGATGTCCTCGCAAAACGCCAGTGTAGAGAAGGTGGCGTCTTATGACGATCCGATTCTTGCTGTGCAAATGGAAACCGCCGCGCAGGGCGGCGGCGGACAGGACGGAAGCAACGGCTAGTGGCGGCACTTGCAGGTGTTGATGCCGAGTAGCGCGTACGGCGGGCACCAGCCGACCAGGCCGGTGGCGAGCGGAATCAGCCCCAGCCAGCCCCACGGGCTGTGCGGCCCGACCAGCGCCAGGCTGACGATGCCCAGCCCCGCCGCGATGCGTACCACGCGTTCGATCCTGCCGATGTTCTGCTTCATCACTCGCTCCTTTGTGCGCCATTCGAAAACAATATATACAAATATATAATATATGGCACTTAAAAAGGCAAGCCTGCCCCCAAACGAAACGGGCCGCCCGAAGGCGGCCCGCGTGGCGGTAAAGCAGGAGATGCGACTCAGTCGCCCATGGCGGCCAGAAGCTCGGCCTGGTGTTCGGCGATCAGCGCGTCGGTGAGTTCGAACAGGTCGCCGTCCATTACCTGGTCGAGCTTGTACAGCGTCAGGTTGATACGGTGGTCGGTGATGCGGCCCTGCGGGTAGTTGTAGGTGCGGATGCGCTCGGAGCGGTCGCCCGAGCCGATCAGGCTCTTGCGCTCGGCGGCCACCGATTGCTGCTGCGCGCGCAGCTGGATGTCGTAGATGCGCGCCGCCAGCACCTGCATCGCGCTGGCCTTGTTGGCGTGCTGCGAGCGGCCGTCCTGGCATTCGGCGACGATGCCGGTGGGCAGGTGGGTGATGCGCACCGCCGAGTCGGTCTTGTTGATGTGCTGGCCGCCGGCGCCGGAGGCGCGGAAGGTGTCGATGCGCAGGTCGGCCGGGTTCAGCACCACCTCGGCGATTTCCTCGGCCTCCGGCATCACCGCCACGGTGCAGGCCGAGGTGTGGATGCGGCCCTGGGTTTCGGTGGCCGGCACGCGCTGCACGCGGTGGCCGCCCGATTCGAACTTGAGGCGCGAGAAGGCGCCAAAGCCCACCAGCCGCACGATCACTTCCTTGTAGCCGCCGAGGTCCGACTCGGACGACGACACGATCTCGGCCTGCCAGCGGTTGCGCTCGGCAAAGCGCGTGTACATGCGCAACAGGTCGCCGGCGAACAGCGCCGCCTCGTCGCCGCCGGTGCCGGCGCGGATTTCGAGGAAGATGTTCTTCTCGTCGTTGGGGTCCTTGGGCAGCAACAGCTTCTGCAGCTCGACATCGAGGCTGGCCATGCGCTCCTTGCCTTCGTCGATCTCGGCCTGGGCGAACTCCTTCATGTCCGGGTCGGCCAGCATCTCGGTGGCGGTGGCGAGGTCGCTCTCGCACTGGCGATAGGCCTGGTAGGTTTCGACCACCGGCGTGAGTTCGGCGTGTTCGCGCGTCAGCTTGCGGAACGAGTCCATGTCCCGGGTGGCGGCTTCGCTCGCCAACAGATGGGTGACTTCTTCCAGCCGGTCCGCCAGCTGGCTCAACTTCGTCGCAATCGACGGTTTCATTACGACTCCGGGTGTAAACGGTAAAGACGCGTGATGGCGTGCACCAGCGCGTCATGCTCGGGGCCGTGGCCCGCGGACAGTGCCTGGGTCGGTGGGTGCATCAGCTTGTTGGTGAGCTGTTGCGACAGCGCTTCCAGCACCTTGGCCGGGTCGTCGCCGCGCGCCAGCTGCTTGTGCGCCGCCTCCAGCGCGTGGCGGCGCACGCGCTCGGCCTCGTCGCGCAGGCCGCGGATCAAGGGCACGGTCTCGCGCCGCTTGAGCCATTCGACGAATTCCTGCACGCGCGCCTGAATGATGGTCTCGGCCTCTTCCGCCGCCAGCTGGCGCGCTTCGCGGCCGACCTCGACCACGCTGGCGATGTCGTCCACGGTGTAGAGGAAGACGTCGTCCAGCTCGCCCACCTCGGCCTCGATGTCGCGCGGTACGGCGAGGTCGAGCATGAACACCGGGCGATGGCGGCGGATCTTGATGGCGCGCTCCATCAGGCCCTTGCCCAGGATCGGCAGCTGGCTCGCGGTGGAGGTCACCACCACGTCGTAGCGCGGCAGCGCCTCGGGCAGGTCGGACAGGGTGATGGCGTTGCCGCCGAAGCGTTCGGCCAACTTCTCGCCACGCTCCAGCGTGCGGTTGGCCACGGTGATACAGGACGGGTTGCGCGCGGCGAAGTGCGTGGCCACCAGCTCGATCATCTCGCCGGCGCCGATGAACAGCACCTTGAGCTCGCGGATGGTGGGGAAGATCTGCTCGGCCAGCTTCACCGCCGCCGCCGACATCGACACCGAGTTGGCGCCGACCGCGGTCTTGCTGCGCACTTCCTTGGCCACGGCGAAGGTTTTCTGGAACAGCGCGTTGAGCTGGGTGCCGAGCGTGCCGCTCTGCTCGGCGGCGCGCACCGCGTCCTTGATCTGACCGAGAATCTGCGTCTCGCCCAGCACCATCGAATCCAGCCCCGAGGCGACGCGGAAGGCGTGGCGCGCGGCGGCGGCGGCGTCGAGCTGGTACAGGTAGGGGACGAGTTCGTCGAGCGGCAGGCCGTGGAATTGCGACAGCCACTCCAGCGCCGCCTGCGGGTTGTGGCTCGCGCAGTAGATCTCGGTGCGGTTACAGGTGGAGACGATGGCCGCCTCGCCCGCGGCGTCGGAATGGACCAGGCTCTCCAGCGCTCCCGGCAATACCTCCGCCGGGAAAGCGAGCTTCTCCCTGACCGACAACGGCGCGGTTTGATGATTGAGTCCGAAAGCAACCAGGTGCATGAGCGGAAAGGCCGCAGGTTAAATGGCTTATTCTAGCCTAAACCAGTGTTCCCGTCCCTACTCCCCACGGCGGAGGAGCCGGTGTCACCTCAGCCGTCGGCCAAGCAAGCCGGATGGGCAGTCCGGCGCAGCCACACCCACTCCCCGCTGCCCCGGCCAAGGGAGTAAGATAGCGCCCCACAGGAGGACGCCATGTCGCTGAAGCTCGCCGATATCCGCCACGATTACGCCCAGAAGGAACTGTCGCCGGACGACTGCCTGCCCGACGCCGTCGCGCAGTTCACGCTCTGGCTCAACGAAGCCATCACCGCCAAGGTCAACGAGCCGACCGCGATGCACCTGGCCACCGTCGGCGGCGACGGCCGCCCCAGCGCGCGCATCGTGCTGCTCAAGGGGGTGGAGGACGGCCGCTTCGTGTTCTACACCAACTATCACAGCCGCAAGGGACGCCAGCTGACGGCCAACCCTTGGGTCTCGCTGACCTTCTTCTGGCCCGAGCTGGAACGCCAGGTGCGCATCGAAGGCAAGGCCGTGACGGTGGCGCCGGAGGTGTCCGACAGCTACTTCCACAGCCGCCCCTACGCCAGCCGCCTCGGCGCCTGGGCCTCGGAACAGAGCAGCGAGATTGCCTCCAAGACCGAGCTGATCAAGCGTGCCGCGCTGTTCGGCGCCAGGTACCCGCTGCACGTGCCGCGCCCGCCGCATTGGGGTGGCTTCGCCGTGGCCGCCGACCGCATCGAATTCTGGCAGGGCCGCCCCAGCCGGCTGCACGACCGCGTGGTGTACACGCTGAACGATGCCGGCCAGTGGCAGAAGTCGCGACTGGCGCCCTAACCCCGGGGTCGTCCCGCTAGCGCTAATAAAGGTTGGCCGAAGCCAACCTTTTTTGCTGTCTGCCGCGCCGGTGCCGTCCACGGGCGCCGCTACGACGGCTCGTCCAGATCGCTCTTGAATTCGGCCGCCTTGTGCGAACCGTCGCAGAACGGCTTGTTCCTGGAGTGGCCGCAGCGGCACAGCCAGACCTGGTCCCCCTCGACGGCGATCTCCCGGCCGCCCTGGGTGACGATCGTGAATTCGCCCTTGATGAGATACGGGCCGTTGTTGCGCGGCGTGATGATGGCTTTTCCCATGCGTGCTCCCTGACGCTAGGGCCGGCGCCGGCGCACTGGCGTCGCCCGCGCCGGCCCGGCTCCGTCACGTGCTCCAGCGGTGGGCGAAACTGCCCCGCTCCGCCTTGTCCATCAAGTTGAGGAACTGCTCGGTGCGCATGTGGATCAGGTCCTCGTGATCGCCCGCCTCGAAGTAGATGTCCGGCTGCATCGCCAGGCTCTCGTCGAGGTAGGTCTGCATGCCGTAGGCCATGCCCACCGGCGGCACCGCGCCGATTTCGCAGTCCTGGAACAGCGCCGACAACTCGGCCTCCCGGACCAGTTCCAGATCGCGTCCGGTGGCGTCCCTCAGCTCCGACATGTCCAGGCGGAAGGTGGACGGCAGCACCGCCGCGACATAGCCGCGCTCGTCGGCCAGCAGCACCGTCTTGGCCAGGCGGTCGCCCGGCACGTGCGCCACCTGGGCGGTTTCGCTGGTGGAATGGGTGTGCGCGTGATGCACGATATCGTACTGACTGCCCTTGCGGCTCAGACAGTCCTGCAAGGTGGTAGAGATCGACATGATCGTCCTCCTCCAAAGTCGGCCATGACCCGGCCGCCGGACGCCGACGGATGACGGGCGCGGGCCGTGCGCTATGCGAATGGTTGCCCCTTGATATTCTTTAAAGCTAGCCCGCTTTCCCCCACAAGTGAAGGCATCCGGCGGCACGCGCCCCGCCGTCCGTGCAATAAAAAGCCCGTCCACAACGGACGGGCTCGGCTGATACGCCACGCGCTGCCGGCTTACTTGGCGCCGGCGTCCTTCACGCACTTCTTCATGAAACTGCTCTTGGCGGCGCCCGCCAGCTTCTTCTCGGCGGCCTTGCCCTCGCAGCTCGACTGCGCTGCCATGCCCTTGCTGTCCTTCTCGCACTTCTTGAGGAAACTGGCCTTGGCGGCACCCGCCAGCTTCTTCTCCGCCGCCTTGGCTTCGCACGCGGCGTCGCCGGCCAGGGCCACGTTGGCCGAAACCAGGGCCAACAGGGCCATCATCACGAATTTGCGCATGGTTCACTTCCCTTCTTCCGATTGCAGTATGGTCGAACCCGATCGAACGCCCCCGGCAAGTCAGCCGACGGCAAAACGGCACGACACGCCGTTGGCATCAATGTAGCGCAGAACCCCAGCGCACCCAAGCCCTCGGGGTGCGCGGCCGGCCCGCCATGCCCCTCAGAACAGCTCGAGTTCACCCGCCGCTTCTACCTCCGGCTCGCGGCGGTCAACATCGAAATCCAGCGTGGCGCCACTGGCCAGGCACACACAGACCGTGACGTCGAAGCGCATGCCGTCGTCCACCGCCACCTCGAAGGACTGCACCCGCGTCGGTTTCAGGACAGACAGGTAGCGGGCGCAGCTGCTCTCGAGCCTGAACGGCGTCGACATGCCGGCATGCAGGAACTCGGCACACAGCCCACGGTTGACGGCACCGCACACCATGTTGACGAACTCGGCGTAGACGTCGAACTGGGCCTGATCGTCCAGGGGCCTGTCGCCGCCACGCCCCTGTCCGGTCAGATGCGCCGTGGTGGCCGCCGTGTTGTCGAAATCGAACAGCGCCACGATGCGGAACAGGTAGGACGACATGTTGAGCACCACGAGCTGGCGCTGACTGCCCTCGGCCGCCACGGCCCCCTCCGCCTTGCGGGTCACGGTGCAGCTCGCCCCACCGCCGAGGACACAGTGGTCGCGGATAGCCTTCTCGAACAACCAATCCATCGCGGCGCTTGCCTTGGCGGTCATCATGCCGATAGGTCCGCGCTGGCGATGGTCGACTGGATCTTCTCGGCCTTGGCCCGGATGCCGAACACGGCGGTGCGGATCATGTTGCCGCTCGCCTGCATGTCCTGGAACGTGGTGGTGGTGATGAGATCGTTCTTGTCGAGATTGCACTTGTAGTCCTGCGACAGCTTGGCCGAGGTCAGCGCCAGATCGCGCACGCCGTCCGCCACTACGGCAAAGCCGCGCCCGTGCTCGCCGGCACGGGCCGCCTCGATGGCGGCATTGAGCGCCAGCATCACCACGTTCTTCACGATGCGGGCAAATTCCTCGTTCTGTTCCTTGAGTTCCCGGTTGTTGCCCAAAATGGTCTGCATCTCGTCGTGCCAGCGCTCGACGGTCCGGACGATGCCCAACAGCAGTTCGATGTCGCGCTGCAGGGACGCCTGATCGGCGGTCAGTTCCGCCCGCACCCTGGCCAGCTGCCGGGCATGCTCCTGGGTCAGCTGCGACAGGCGGCCGTCGCATTCCACGGCGGCCTGCTCGGCCGCCAGGGCCAGCGCCGCCTCATGCACCGCGGTCTGCTGCGCCAGTTGCTGGCGCAGCGCGTCGGCTTCGGCGCGCCACGTGGCCTGGTGCGCTGCCAGCTCGTCGGCAGCCATGCGCCCGGACAGCTCGCGGATCAGCTCGTCGCGCTGCGCGATCTCCTTGCGGGCCAAGCGCTGCCCGACTGCGGCGCGCCACCCCAGGGCGGCCGCGCCCAGCACCATCCCCACGACCACCAGCAGGAACGTGTTTAGCGATAAATCCATCCCTCACCCTCTGCGGCCCGGCCGCTCCTCAGTTGGCCAGCTTCTTCAGTGTCGCGATCACGCCAGGACCGTTGAACGGCTTGACGATCCAGCCCTTGATGCCGGCGGCCTTGCCACGCTCCTTCATTGCCGGGCTGTTCTCGGTGGTCAGCATGATTATGTTGACGGCGATATTCTTCTGCTCGCTGCGGATTTTCTCGGCCATGGTCAGGCCGTCCATATTGGGCATGTTCACGTCGCTGACCACCAGCTTGATCGACGCATCCGCCTTGAGCTTGTCCAGCCCGTCCTTGCCGTCCACTGCGGTGGCGACCGCCAGGCCCTGCGACTTCAGAAAATCCGCCACCTCGTTGCGGACGGTACTGGAATCATCGACTACCAGAATCTGTGCCATGGAATATCCTTTTCAAAATGACATAAGCAATGATCAGAACAGCTCGAGCTCGCCGGCATCCACCAGCGACTCGACCGAAGGGTTTTCCCGGAACTCGTCGGGCGACCAGTTCAGGTTGAAGACGAAGCGCTGGAAGATCGGTACCGGTGCCGCCTCGGGACGATGACGCTCGCGTAGCAGGTACTTGAGGCACAGCTGCGGGTCTTCCGAGCCGAAGGAAATGAAGCCGCGCTGGTGGTTGATGATGATCGGTACCTGCGTCTGAAAGCGCTCGCTGCGGTTCTCATGGCCGACGTAGCGGTTCTTGAACGAGCCCCAGGCCAAGTTGGTCAGCTCACCCAGCACATTGTTGAGCTCGCGGAAGGTCCAGTGTTCGCCCTCCTGCCCCCCGGCGCGGCGCAGCAGCTCCAGTGCGGCCTCCTCCGAGGCCTGGAACATCATGTAGCCGCGGCACCAGTCGCTTTCGATGGCGATCAGCGTGAAAACTTCGCCGTAGATGAGGCGGTCCTTGACCAGATAAGGCGTCTCGGTATCGATGTCGCAGTGGGAAAACAATGTTTCCAACGAGGCCCGGGTGAAGTCGGTGATGCCGCGCACCAGTTCGTTGGGGTAGACGCGGCTGAAGATCGAGACCTCGAGCGAGGAACGCAGCTGCTGCAGGTCGGCCAGGGTGTAGGCACAGCGGAACATCGCCGCTGTCTTCTCGTCCAGCCCGGCCATGCTGGCCACGACGTCGCGGCGCAGGAAAATCGGCAACTCCGGGCGCGCTGCATGGATTTCCCGCGCCAGCGCCAGGCCCTGACCCGCCGAGCCGCCGAAATGCTCGTACAGCATGATGCCGCCGAGATCGACATTGGAGCGGAGGATGGCCATCACGCTGGCCGCATCGCGCTGCTGCGGGCGGATACCCACCAGCCCGCACTCCTCGCAGAAGGCCTTCAGGTGCTCGAAATGCGCTTCCACATCGTCCAACACCAGCACCTTGCTGACGACCAGCCTATCGTTCTTCATCTGCCAACCCTGCTCCTGATTCAACCAGCCCACCCTTGCCCACCGACGGCACCCCGCCTCAGACCACGCGCAGCTTGCCCTTGCCGGGCTCCGCCTCGTGCGCCCCCTGCTCGGCCCCTTCCGTGTTTCCTGTGGCAGCCGGCTCCTGACGCGCGCGCTCCACCAGCAGCACCTCGTCGCCCTCGACATGCTCGGCCAGGCTCTCCGGCAGGCACACCACGATCTCGAACTGGCGGAAATCGGTACCCACGGCGTCGTCGAGGAAACGGATCTCGATGCGGCCATGCTCACGCTTGACGAAGTCGTTCACCGCGTCCATGCCGACGCCACGCCCCGACACCTCGGTCACCTTCTCCGCGGTGGAGAATCCCGGACGGAAAATCTGGCGCGCAATGTCCTCGTCACCGAGCGGCTCGTCGGCTGCGATCAGTCCCTTCTCGATGGCCATCTGGCGGATGCGGGCCAGTGCCAGGCCACGCCCGTCGTCACTGAGACGAAGGTGCAACATGCCGCCGGCAACGCTCATCCTCAGGCGGATCAGGCCCGCCCCCGGCTTACCCTGCGCCAGTCGCACCGCCGGGGTTTCCAGGCCGTGGTCCATGGCATTGCGGATCAGGTGCATGAACACGTTCTTGAGCAGGCTGCCGGCCTGGTTGCGCACCACATAGCCGTTGTCTTCGATCTTCACCACCGGTGCGGCCTTGCCGAGTTCCTGCGCCAGTGCCGGCAGCGACTCCAACACGCCGCCCAGCACCTCGCTGATCGGCTCGGTGCCCAAGAGACGCAGCGCCTTGCGCACCGCATCGCGAGCCGCCACCAACTCGTGCAGGTTGCGGGTATTGATCTTTTCCAGGCGCTGGATGGCCTGCTGGATATGCTCCCGATCCACCATCAGATAACGCTCGCCACCACGCCGGCCCGGCCCCTTGCGCCCCAGGCTGACTTCATTGATGCGTGCATAGCACTCGACCATGGCCTTCACGCCGGCCAGCTCGTCCAGCAACATGACCTGATCCCAAGCGATGGCGGGGCGCGGCTTGCGCAGCTCGTCGTAGGTCTGCTCGGCCTCGTGCACGATGTTGGTCAGGTGCTGCAGCCCGTAGGTCCGGGCATTGCCCTTGATGGTATGCATGTGGCGGAACAGCTGCGCGATCGCCTCGGCGTCGTGCTCCGGATGCTGGCGGATCAGCAGTTCGTTCTCGTCGAGGAACTTGATCGCACCGGCGATGAAGTCGTGGAACTTCTCTTGGGTGACGGCAAGGATTTCGCCGATGATCTCCAGCTCGCGCTTCTGCTCGTTGGCCTCCGCCGCCAGCTTGCGCAGCTCGGTCACGTCGCGCACGCACAGCATCAGGCGCACGATGGTGTCGGTGTCATCGGTGATCGGCGACCAGCTCAGATCGAGAATCTTCACCCGGCCATCCGCCATGGTCTTTTCAATTTCGCCGACCAGCAGGTGCTCGTTAAAGGCGAAGTTCATGACATCCTCGCCGATGCACGCCCCGCCGACGGCCTCGAGCTGCGACAGCGCATCGGCGCCAAGATGGGTGTTGGCAAAGACCAGATCCATCATGTTGCGACCGGCGATAGCCTTGGTCTCGAAAATCGTTTCCAGATAAGCAGAAAACTCCGGGTGAACCTTGTTGCCATCGACGATGGTCAGAATGCCCTGCGGGATGTTCTGCAGCATGGCCTGCATGTCGGCCGTCTTTTGCTGCAGCAATTCCGAGCTTTCCTGAATTTTGGTGATCATGCTGTTGAACGCCACGATCGAATGGCCGATTTCATCCATGCGGTCGACCGGCACGCGGCGGGTGAAATCCTGGCTCGTGGCGATCTCGCTCATCATCGCCTGCATGCGGCTGATCGGCCGGGTGATCTGGCGGTACAGCAAGGCGCCGGCAGCGGCCAGCACCAGCGCGGCCAGGACGCTGACACCGGCGATGGCCATCACGGTATCCGACAGGTTTTCATTCAAGGCAGCAATCGCCTCGTCCTTGGTGCGGTTTTTCTCGATCCTCAAGGTGCCGATGATCTGTTCCATGGCCCGCTGGTACTGGGCCACGCTGGCGAACAGGCTGGCCTCGGCCAGGTCCTTCTGGCCCGCCAGCTTGAACTGCATCGTCTCGTCCACCGCTGCGAAGTAGTCGTCCAGACCCTCCTGGGCCTGCTGCAGTAGGCCTTGCTGGGTGGTGCTGCTGGCCTGCCGGAATTGCAGCTCCAGCCCGGCTTTCAGGCGCACTTTCTGTGCCGTCAGCTTGTCCTTGGCCTGGGCCGCGGTGTTGTCGTCCGGCGCGGTGACCAGCGTGATCGTGGCCAGCTGCACATCCTTGAGCAGTGCCACCAGATCGGCGGAAGCCAGGGCGCTGGGCACGACGCCCTCGGTCACCACCTTGACCTCGGCGGCGTTGTTGCGCGATTGCAGGATGCTGTAGCCGCCAATCGATGCAATGGCCAGGAAGGCCAAGACAATCAGCAGCGTGATCCGATGACGGAGATTCATTTTGCGTAATACCCCCGGAAGCAGACAATGGCCAAATACGTATTTGACATAAAGGCACAGATAAAAAAGAACTGCCAAGGCACCCAATAAGGCCTCCATTTTTTCAGATCAATATGACCCCTCTATGACAAAAGCAGATCAATGCTGAGTTGATTGTGCTATTTGGCATTCGCTATTTGATATGGATGACGAAGACATTTAAAGCTCGCCCCGGAACTACAGAGGCAGCCCGATTGAGGTGGCCTAGGCCGGGTTTGACTCACTGGAAACCGTGAAAGGAAGGAGAGATCAACAAAGCGGCATCAGGAAATACCGGCCGAATGGGAAGGAAAATGACGGGCGGCTTTTCAATATAAATGGCGAACGCATTTATATTCTCGATTCATGACAATCAAATAAACCCCCAGATAAAGACAAAGGAGCCTATCTAGGGTAAATGGGAGGCGATTAAATGATTACGGCGCGGTTCAATACGGTCAAATGCGCCGCCTCAGTCGCCCCGTCCCAGCGGTAACTGCCCGAGCCGGTCCTTGACCTTCTTCATCACGATATAGGAGCAGATGTCGCGCATGCCCGGAATCTTGTTGAGCTTCTCCACCACGAAATTCGAAAACGCCGTGAGATGGCGCGTGCGCACGTGCAGCACGTAGTTGGTCGGCCCGCTCACCACGTAGGCGGCGACGATCTCGTCGAGCGCCGCGATCTGCTCCAGAAACTGCTCGTGCCACTCCTCGCGCGAGCGGTCCAGCGTGACGTGCACGATGGCCTCCAGCTCGAAACCCAGCTGCTGCGCGTCGAGTTCGGCGTGGTAGCCGCGAATCAGGCCGTGCTCTTCCAGCGTGCGCACCCGGCGCAGGCAGGCCGACGGCGACAGCGCCACCTTGTCGGCCAGGTCCTGATTGCTGAGCCGGCCGTTCTGCTGCAGCGCAGCAAGAATGCGCCAATCTATCGAATCGACCTGCATCTGCAATATCCAATCGTTTAGCACTATTTCTTCGAATATTCTGCGAAAAATAGCACATCGACAAGTCGAACTTGCAATTTTGGCCAAAGCCTCCGGTGCTAGCATTAGTTCTCAGCCTCGCCCCACAAGGAGACCCACCATGCATACCCGTGAAGCCTGCCTCGCCGCCGACCGGCACGACCCGCTGGCCGCGCTCAAACAGCATTTCGAGCTGCCACCCGGCGTGATCTACCTCGACGGCAACTCGCTCGGCGTGCTGCCCAAGGCGGCTCGCGCGCGCAGCGCCGAGGTCATCGACCAGGAATGGGGCGTCGGCCTGATCCGCAGCTGGAACACCGCCAGCTGGTTCGACCTGCCGGCGCGCCTGGGCGACAAGCTCGCACGCCTGATCGGCGCCAACGGCGGCGAAGTGGTGGTCACCGACACCACCTCGCTCAACCTCTTCAAGTCGCTTGCCGCCGCCCTGCGCATCCAGCAGCAGGACCACCCCGAGCGCCGCGTGATCGTGTCCGAACGCGACAATTTCCCCACCGATCTCTACATGATCCAGGGCATGATGGACCTGCTGCAGCAGGGCTACCAGCTGCGCCTGATCGACGACGCCACGCCGCTGGAGGCGGCGCTGGGCGACGATGTGGCGGTGCTCTTGCTGTCGCACGTCAACTACCGCACCGGCTACCTCTACGACATGGCTGCCACCACCGTGCTGGCGCACCGCCACGGCATCCTCACCCTCTGGGACCTGGCGCACGCCGCCGGCGCGGTGCCGGTCGACCTCAACGGCGCCGAGGCCGACTTCGCCGTCGGCTGCACCTACAAATATCTCAACGGCGGCCCCGGTTCGCCCGCCTTCATCTGGGTGGCGGCGCGCCACCAGGACCGCTTCTGGCAGCCGCTGTCGGGCTGGTGGGGACACCAGCGCCCGTTCGCCATGGCCACCGACTACCAGCCCGCCAGCGGCATCCGCCGCTTCCTGTGCGGCACCCAGCCGATCGTCTCGATGTCGCTGATCGAATGCGGCCTGGACGTGGCATTGCAGGCCGACATGACGGCGGTACGCGACAAGTCGCTGGCGCTCACCGACCTCTTCATCGAGCTGGTGGAACAGCGCTGCGCCGACCACCCGCTCACCCTGGTCACCCCGCGCGAGCACGCCCGGCGCGGCAGCCACGTCAGCTTCAGCCACCCGCAGGGCTTCGCCGTGATGCAGGCCTTGATCGCGCGCGGCGTGATCGGCGACTACCGCGAGCCGGAAGTGCTGCGCTTCGGCGTCACCCCGCTCTACCTCGGCTACGCCGACATCTGGGACGCGGTGGACACGCTCAAGGACATCCTCGACAGCGGCAGCTGGGATCGCCCCGAATTCCACCAGCGCGCCTCGGTGACCTGAACCCCCGCGCCGCCCCCGCGCCGCCACCGCACGACGACCACCCGCGCCCCGCTTCGCCGGGCCGGGCGGCATCCGGCAATGCCGCGCCGATTCGGTGCTAGCATGGATCATGGCCGCTACCAACAACTCCATCGCGATTGCCACGGTTGACCTGAGCAAACGCTTCAACCACGTCACGGCGCTCGACCGGCTCAACCTGAGCGTGGCGCGCGGACAGATCTTTGGCCTGCTGGGCCCCAACGGCGCCGGCAAGAGCACCACCATCAAGATTCTCACCACCCTGCTCGAGGCCAGTTCCGGCAGCGCCACGGTGGCCGGTTTCGACGTCGCGGCCGACCCGATCGAAGTGCGGCGGCGCATCGGCTACGTGCCCCAGCTGCTGTCGGCCGACGGCGCCCTGACCGCCACCGAGAACCTGACCCTGTCGGCCCGCCTGTACGGCCTGCACGGCATCCAGCTCAAGACGCGCGTGCACGAGGCGCTGGCCTTTGCCGGCCTCGACACGGTGGCGCACAAGCTGGTCCGCACCTTTTCCGGCGGCATGATCCGCCGCCTCGAAGTGGCCCAGGCCACGCTGCATTACCCGGAAATCCTGTTTCTCGACGAACCGACCATCGGCCTCGACCCGGTGGCGCGCCGCACGGTGTGGGAGCGGCTGCAGCAGTTGCGTCAGGCCCAGGGCATGACGATCCTGATCACCACCCACGACATGGAAGAGGCCGACGTGCTGTGCGACGAACTCGCCATCCTGCATCAGGGCCGGCTGGCGGTCATCGGCAAGCCCGACGGACTCAAGGCGCAAGTCGGGCCGGAGGCCGATCTGGCCGATGTATTCGCGCATTTCAGCGGCGCCGTCATCGAGCAGGAAGGTTACTACCGCGGCATCCGCCAAAGCCGCGGCACCATCCAACGCCTGGGGTAAGCCGCATGCTCAACTGGCTCTACGAAAGTGCCGCCGTGACCGACGCCGAGGTGCGCAAACTGAGGCGCGACCCCACCGAGCTGCTGTCGCGCGCGGTGCAGCCGGTACTGTGGCTGGCGGTGTTCGGCCAGGTGTTCAGCCACGTGCGCGGCATCCCCACCGGCAACCTGCGCTACCTCGACTACATGGCCCCCGGCATCCTGGCGCAGAGCATCCTGTTCAGCGCCATCTTCTACGGCATCGCCATCATCTGGGAGCGCGATCTCGGCATCGTGCACAAGCTCCTGGTCACCCCGGCGCGGCGCAGCGCCCTGGTGTTCGGCAAGGCGGTGGCGGCGGGGCTGCGCGGGCTGGTGCAGGCGGCGGTGGTGTACCTGGTGGCGATCGCGCTGCACGTGGCGATCCGCTGGGAGCCGCTGCCGATGGTCACCGTGGCCGCCGCCGTGTTCGTCGGCTCGTGCATCTTCTCCACCTTCTCGCTGGTGATCGCCTGCATCGTCAAGACGCGCGAGCGCTTCATGGGCATCGGCCAGCTGCTCACCATGCCGCTGTTTTTCGCCTCCAACGCCATCTATCCGCTCGATATCATGCCGGACTGGCTGCGCGGCATCGCCGTCTTCAACCCGCTCACCTACTTGGTGGACGCGCTGCGCGGGGCGATGATCGTGGGCGGGCATAGCGTCTACGGCGACGCCACCAGCTTCGGCATCATGCTGCTGGTTTTCCTGCTGCTGCTGGCCCTGGCGGCCAGGCTCTACCCGGGGCTGGCGCGCTAGCCGCTGGCCGGCCCGCCCTGCGCCACCCGGCTCACACCGTGGCCGCGTAGCGCGGCTGCCACATCGCCTGGCTGACCGCCGCGTCCAGGTCATCCGGCCGGGGTTGCGTCGCCACGCCCTGCTCGTACGCCACCCGGGCAACAGCAGTGCCCACCGCCTGCGCCACGACGCGCAGCTGCGCCTGGCGCGGGAAAATGCGCCCGGCGGCCACATCGTCGGCGCTGACCTGGCCGGCCAGGGCGCTGGCCGCCGCGAAGAACATCTCGTCGCTGGCGCGGCGGGCGCCGGAGACGATCAGCCCGAGTCCGAAGCCGGGAAAGATATAGGCGTTGTTGGCCTGCCCCGGCGCATGCGACACCCCCGCCACGGTCACCGGCTCGAACGGGCTGCCGCTGGCGAAGATCACGCGGCCGGCGCTCCAGGCGTACGCCTGCTCGGCGGTGCACTCCGCCTTGGCGGTCGGGTTGGACAGGGCGAACACCACGGGCCGCTGGCAGACCTCCGCCAACGCCTCCAGCACCGCCCGGGTGAACAGGCCGCCGCAGCCGGTGGCGCCGATCAGCACGGTCGGCCGAAAATCCCGGATGGTCGCCACCAGGTCGGGCTGCGCGGCGCGGTCCTGCGCCACGGCGCGCTTGTGCGGCGGCAGATTGCGGCGGCTCGCCACCACCGGGCCGGTCGAGTCGACAAACAGGCACTGCGAGCGCGCTTGCGCCAGCTCGGCCCCGGCATGCTGCAGCGCCTTGATCACGAGCGACCCGATCCCCAGGCACGCCTCGCCGGCACCGAGAAACAGGAGGCGTTCTTCGGCCAACGTGCGTCCCGTCATCCGGCCGGCGGCGTACAGCCCGGCCAGCCCCATGGCGCCGGTGCCCTGGATGTCGTCGTTGAAGCAGCACAGCTGGTCGCGGTAGCGCACCAAGAGGCGGAACGCGTTGGCGTTGTTGAAATCCTCGAACTGCAGCACCGCCCCGGGAAACACCTGGCGCACCGCGCCGACGAACTCGTCGACGAGGCTGTCGTAGGCCTCCCCGGCGAGCCGGGGCACGCGCCGGCCGAGATAGAACCGGTCCTCGCGAAGAGAGGCCGTGTCCGTCCCCACATCCAGCGTCACCGCCAGGCAGCGCGACGGCGGCACGCCGGCACAGGCGGTATACAGCGCCAGTTTGCCGATGGGAATCCCCATGCCGTTGGCGCCCAGATCGCCCAGCCCGAGGATGCGGCCGCCGTCGGTCACCACGATGATGTCGATGTCGTGCTGCGGCCAGCGCCGCAGGATGTCGGCGATCTGCCCCTGGTGTTCCGGCGTCAGGTACAGCCCGCGCGGGGCCAGGTAACGCCGGCTCCACTCCAGGCAGGCCTGGCCAACCGTGGGGGTGTAGATCAGCGGCAGGCATTCCGCCAGGTTGTCGACAACCACCCGGTAGAACAGCGTTTCGTTCTCGTTCTGGAGAGCGGAAAGGTAGACATAGCGTTCGATCGGGCCGGCCTGGGCGCGCACCATGTCGAGCGCCCGCGCCGCCTGTTCGTCCAGCGTTTCGATGCGCGGCGGCAAGAACCCGCTCAGCCCCAGCCGCTCGCGCGCCTCGGCGCTAAACGCGGTGCCCTGGTTGAGGTGGGGATTGCGCACGACGTCGGCGCGGGGGAACGGAACGGCTTGGCCCATGTTTTTCTCCCACAGGAAGAACGGCATCGGGGCACGCGAGCCCGGACGGCGCCTGTTTCTTCACCATAGTGAATCGGCCCCGATACGTCAGGCCCAGCGCGCTCCGTTCAGAGCCAGCCCAGCCGCTTGCAGGCGCCGTACACCAGGTACACGCCCAGCCCGGTGATGAACACGCCAAAGAGCAGGCGCAACTGAGGCCCCGCCATGCGGTTGGCGAAATAGGCGCCCAGCCACGCGCCGAGAAACATGGTGGCGGCGAGAATGACGGCGGCGCGCACGTCGACGTTGCCGTGCCGGTAATACTCGATGACGGCCGCCAGCCCGATGGGCGGCAGCAGCACCGCCAGCGACGTGCCGGTGGCCACGTGCTGCGAGAACCCCGCCCAGTAAATCAGCGCCGGCACGATGACGATGCCGCCGCCCACCCCGAACAAGCCGGCGGCCACGCCGCCGAGCGTGCCGATGATGGCGAAGATGAGCCATGCAGGCATGGATGTTCTCCCGACCAGGGGCTCGCCCCGATCCGCGCCGGGGGGCGCAGGCCTGTCAGATCGAGACGAAGAGTTGATCCTTCCGCCAGGCGGCGACGCTGTCGAACACCTCGTGTACCTTGTCCCGGCTCGGCAGCACGAAGCCCGCGTCGGTCCCGGCGCAGGGAACCCGACACCGGAACGCCGCCGCATGGGCCCAGCCGGCACCGCCTACTTCGGCTTGCCGTACTGCTGATCGAGGTAATCGAGGATCAGGGGCACGTCTTCTTCCTTGATCGGCGCCCCCATCACCTTGACCATCTTGGTGACGGTCGCCTCCCAGCCCTTGCGGTCGAGAAAACGCGAGTTCATCTGGATGTAGTCCAGGCTGTGGCAGACCGCGCAATTGCGGGCGACCACGTCCTGGTTGCTGCCTTGCCGCAGTTTGACGGCGCTCTCGTCGGCCAGCGCCAGGCCCGGCAGCAGCAACAGCAGCGCGTAGAGTGTCTTGTTCATGGCGGGCCCCTCACACGACGTCCACCGCCACCTGGTGCACCAGGTTGTGGTGATACCCGGCCGGGTTGGCGATCAGTTCGAAGGTCTGGGTCTGGCCGATGCGGTTGGTGGCCTTGGCCAGCAGCGTATAGCGGCCCTTGTGGCGCGGCTGGAAGCGGTAATGCCAGGGACGGAAGGAGAAACGGCCGTGATCGGTGCCGAGCTCGGCGTTGCGCCAGCTCATGCCGCCGTCGGTGGAAACCTCCACCTGGCGGATGCCATAGCCCGCATCCCAGGCAATGCCGGCCAGCTCCAGCGGCTTGCCCAGCGGCAACCGCTCGCCGTCGCGCACGCTGGTGATGAGCGAATTCACCACCATCTCGGTGATCGGCGTGTTGGCCGCCGTCTCCTGCGACAGAAAGCGCTCCACCACCGGAAACTTGCCCACCGGCACGCGGTAGGCGCTCTTCATCCAGAAGCCGTCGAACGGCGCCGACACCACGTTGATCGAAGACAGGTGCTTGACCCAGTAGGTGGCGGTCCAGCCCGGCACGATCAGCCGCGCCGGGAAACCGTTCCAGTGCGGCAGCGGCTCGCCGTTCATCTCGAAGGCGATCAGGGTGTTTTCGTCCAGCCCCTTCCACAGCGGCAGGCTCTTGACGAAATCCGGCGTCTTGTCGAGCACCGGGCCGTCGGCGCCGTCGAGCACCAGCTCCAGCGCGCCCTTCTTCACCCCGGCCTTGTTCAGCAGGTCGCGCAAGCGCACCCCGCGCCAGCGCGCGTTGCCCATCGCGCCGTAGCTCCACTCCACCCCCGGCACGTGCGGCTGAAACAGGCCGCGCCGGTTGCCCGAGCACTGGCACACCGCCGCCAGCTCCACCGTCTCGAAGCGGCGCAGCTCGTCCAGCGTCAGCACCAGCGGGCTCTCCACCTCGCCGCCGATGCGCAGCTGCCAGCTGCGCGCCTCCACCTCGGGAATGTTGGCCAGGTGATAGCGCACGAAAAACGCCTTGTTGGGCGTGAACACCTCGCGGAAGTACTCCGGCGGCGTTTCATAGTTGGGAGGACGGTAACTGCGCTTGATCAGCGGCACCTTGCCGGGCAGGGCCTCGAGCAAGGCCGACTCGCGCGCGCCATCCGGCAGCGCCGCCGGTTGCAGCAACTTCGCGCCCTTGGCCCAGGCCGGCACCAGCAAACCCCCGCCAGCCAGCAGCAAGCCACCCGAGCCGACACGCAAAAAATCCCGCCGGTTGATACCCATCGCCGCCCCTCCCGAATTGTTGGAGTTTGTTCCATGTTAGATGGTGGCAAGGGCAACGCAATGCGATTTGCAGACAGCCATCGAAGACCAAGCGACTGCCGCACGGGAGAGACACCCCAACGGCGACCGGCCCGGCCGGCCGCTAGCGTCGGGGGCGTTTACTGTTTGGAAACCGTGGCAATCCAGCGCTCGATCTCCTGCACCGAGGCCGAAGGAGCGTTCAGGTGACTGGAAGCAGGCTCGACCATCTTGGTCAGCGGGTGCTTGGCCAGCAGCCCGAACATCTCGTGTTTCACCCGCACCAGGGCCGGGTAATCGTTGCTGGGCGCAATGTACAGCACGGGGGTATCCGCCTTGATGCCGCGCATCGCCAGCGTCTGGTTCATCGCCCCTTCCGGCTCGAACCAGGTCAGATAGGCCGCCGGCGTGGAGGCCACGGCATAGGTCCCCCGGCCGCCCTCGTAATCGCGGAACCGGGCTTTCTCCTGCCCCTTGCCCTGCGCCACCAGCTGGCGCGCCTGCTCCACGGACGGCCCCACCGCCTCACGGAAGGTGGCATTGCCGACGTTGCCGCCCGGCGCGATGGCCACCACGCCGTCGACGTGGTGCCGGCCGCCGAAATACAGCGCAAACACCCCACCCTGGCTATGCCCCGCCACGAACACCTTGCCGGCACCCTTCTGCCGCAACGCCGTCAAGGCCGCTTCCACCTCGTTTTCGGCAGTGGTGACGTCCACGTCGTACTCGCGCCGGCCAGACCAGGGCATGTCCAGATTGGCCACCAGAAACCCGTCGCGCTCGAGCGAGGCGGCCAGGTCAGACACATATTTAGAGGGAGAGCCGCCCTTGCCGTGCATCACCACCACCCCGGCCTTGGGCGTATCGGCCTGGGCGTGCAGACAGACGCCCAGCGCCGCCACAGCGAACAGATTGGCAAAGCGCTTCATGTTGTTTTCGTAAAGAAGGGGAAAAAGACATCATGCCACGATACGGCGACGGGGGAAGGCACATCGCCGCCGGCAGCGGCCCTCAGCTATCCGTCTGGCTGTTAGAAATAAATCTATCCCCTTTTCTCCGTCGCCACCCAAAACCTTTCGGCCAACCTTGAACAAGGTTGGCCGAAAGGTGGTAACGCACAGACGGGCCGGCTTAACGCTTGCCGGCCGCCTCTTCGCGCCGGCGCTTGGCCTCTTCCAGCAGGTAGACCTGGTAATCGTCCAGATCACCCGCAAAATCGCTGACCCCGCCACGCGACACCATCCAGAATTCGTCGCACACCGCGCGCAGCAGCGCCCGGTCGTGGCTGACCAGCATCACCGAGCCTTCGAACTCGTTCAGCGCCACGCTCAGCGCCTCGCGGGTAGCGAGATCCAGATGGTTGGTCGGTTCATCCAGCAGCAGCAGGTTCGGCCGCTGCCACACGATCATGCACAGCACCAGCCGCGCCTTCTCGCCGCCGCTCATGCTGCCGACCGCCTGCTTCACCATGTCGCCGCTGAAGTTGAAGGTGCCGAGAAAATTGCGCAGCCCCTGCTCGCGACAATCATTGGCCGGCGGCCGCATCGCCGCCGGGGTGTCGCGCACCAGACGGAACATGTGCTGCAGCGGATCGTCCTCCGGCCGCAGCACGTCCAGCTCCTGCTGCGAGAAGTAGCCGATATTGAGCCCCTTGCCGCGAATGATCTCGCCGCCGACCGCCTGCAGCGCCTCAGCCACGGTTTTCACCAGCGTCGATTTGCCCTGGCCGTTGGCACCGAGAATGCCAATACGCTGCCCGGCCAGCACGGTGCGGTTCACGTTGCGCACGATCACCGTCGGCGGCGTGTCTTCCGGCGCGCCCTCCGCCGCCGGATAGCCGAACACCGCGCCGCTCATCGACAGCATCGAGTTGGGCAGGCTCTGCGGCTCCTTGAATTCGAACTGGAACTCGGCATCGGCCAGCACCGGCGCGATCTTCTCCATCCGTTCCAGCGCCTTGACGCGGCTCTGCGCCTGCTTCGCCTTGCTGGCCTTGGCCTTGAAACGGTCGATGAACTTCTGCAGGTGCGCCATCTTTTCCTGCTGCTTGGCCTGCGCCGCCTGCTGCAGGACCAGCTGTTCGGCACGCATGTCCTCGAACTTGCTGTAATTGCCGCCGTAGCGCACCAGCTTGGCGTTGTCGACGTGCAGCGTCACATTGGTGACGGCGTCGAGGAATTCGCGGTCATGGCTGATCACCACCATGGTGCCGGCGTACTGCTTCAGCCACGCCTCCAGCCACACCAGCGCGTCCAGATCCAGGTGGTTGGTCGGCTCGTCCAGCAGCAGCAGATCGGACGGACACATCAGCGCGCGCGCCAGTTGCAGCCGCATGCGCCAGCCGCCGGAAAAGCTGTTCACCGGCTGCTGCAGCTCGGCGACGCTGAACCCCAACCCGAGAATCAGCGCCTGCGCCCGTGCCGGCGCGTCGTGGGCGCCGGCATCGTTGAGCGCGGTATAGGCGTGCGCCATGCGCATGTAGTCTTCGCCGGCTTCGGCCTCGGCCACCTCTCGCTGCGCGGCGAGCAGGGTGGTATCGCCCTCGACCACGAACTCGGTCGCCGTCTGCGCCGTTTCCGGCATATCCTGCGCCACCTGCGACATGCGCCACTGCGACGGGATCGACACATCGCCACCGTCTTCGTGCAGCGAGCCGTTCAGCACCGCAAACAGCGAGGATTTGCCGGCGCCGTTGCGGCCGACCAAGCCGACTTTCTCGCCGGGATTGAGCGTCACCGACGCGTTGTCGAGCAGGACTTTGGTACCACGGCGCAAGGCCACGTTTTTCAGAATGATCATGGGAAGCGCCGTGCGGCGGCAGGAAACAGGTTACGCCGCGACCGGCGACAAGGCGGGAAGACGACAGAAAGGGCGGCCAACGCTGGCCGCATCATGGCAATGGTGCTGCAGCAGCAGCGGTGCGCCGCCGCATGCTGCAAAGCAATAAAAACGGCGCGGCGCAAATGGTAACACGCCCCCTGCCGCCGCGCCGGCCCGGCTATAAAAAACAGGCGCTTAAGGCGGGGACGGCGCGACCACCATGTACCCCATGTGCCGTCATGCTCTGCGTGTTGACTGGCTTGCCGGCCACTTGCTAGGAAGCAGCCCCACCGGGCTTTTTCGGTTTGTGGTGCTCTACATAGCTCTTCACGAAGGACACGACAAATTCCCGGTCACGGCTATGCAGTGACTGCAATAGCTCGCCAATCCCACCCTCGGCATTGGGCACCTCCGTTCCATCCGAGAACAGCGTCCATGACTGGATTTGCAATACGTCGCAGACCTTCTCGAGCTGAGGGAAAGAAGGGGCAACAATACCCCGCTCATACCGCGAAACGGTTTCCATCTCGACACCAAGCATCTCAGCCAGCTGGCTCTGAGTAAGACCGAGTGCCTGTCGTCGTTTTTGCATATTCCGTCCAACGATGACTGACAGCGATCCTTTTGGTGTTCCGGCTTTACTTGTTGCTTTGACCATAGTGCTTCCAATGGTCATCGCCATCGCCACCTTCACATAGGGCGTATAAAGTCATTATTGACTATTTACGTCTAATTGCGTAAAAATGCATTTATGCTTTTAGCAAGTCATTTGCCATGGAGAGGGATGCCGCTGAAACCAATCATCCGACAGAACTTGCCGGAACCCGGATGACGATGCCGACCGCCTGCTAGCGTCCGCCAGCAGATCAGACCGACACAGACAGCCTCACTGGAGCAGACAGCATCAGATGGATGAACGGCCCTCGATGGTCAGCAATTTGATGGAGAAAAGAGAAAGGAAGCACGCCATGGTATTGAGCCCTCAGCACCGGATCACTCGCCCCGGCTCCACCCTAACCGTTACTGAGCTGTTCACCCAATGCCGCCATATCGCGTGCTACATCGACGGCGACCAGAACGGGCTGCCCTTCTCAATCGTGATAGGGCAAGCCACCCTCAGCCAGCAGCCCACACAACTGGCCATCCAATTCGAGAAATTTCTTGATGACCAAGCCCTCGCCAAGCCTCTGGCTGGCCTGATCGACCTGACCGCCCCGCTACAGCTGTTCGGACTCAGCCAGAACGACGCCCCCCCCTGACATCATCTGGCCCTGGACAGACCGCTACCAAACCGCCCTATACCGCTCACCCCACGCCGAGCAACTGCAGTTCGACCAGTACGAACGCCCTCTACCGAACCTCTATGCCAAGCAGCTCTACATTGCCCAACACTGCGGCCTGCTCTGGCACGACACCAAGGGCTTCGCGAGCTGGGTTATCAGCCATGGAGGCCGCTGGAGCCCGGCATGGTATGAATTGGTGGATGGCTGAAAGGACAGGCCGCATTGATTGCCTTGTCCTCGTCTGGTTGCACTTGCTTAGCCATGCAATCGAGGTACGACCTATGGTTTTACTCAACCTTTGTGGGGGTAGCACACCATAGAAAGCCCAATTCCATACCAAGTGTTATCAAGGGCCAGGAAAAAGGGAAATTTCCTGCCATAATGCACGGAAAATTCCCAGAGAAGAACATGAAACCTCACACAGACCTCATCCAGCAGTATCTGAACGAAGCCCTCAAGTACTACAGCAAGACGGAGCTCGCCCAGCGACTCGGCACCGACCAGAGCACCATCCGCCGCTGGGTAGCTGGCGAAACAGAACCTAAGCCGTATGTGGTAGATAGTCTGAAACACCTACTCCAGCCGTTCGGGCCACAAACACACTCCGGAGAATTCCGATTTATCGACCTGTTTGCGGGCATCGGCGGCATCCGCAAGGCCTTCGAGCATATCGGCGGTGAATGCGTATTTACCAGCGAATGGGACAGCTACGCGCAGAAAACCTATGCGGCGAATTTCCGCGATGGTCATGAGCTGAACGGCGACATTACCATGGTCGCGGCCACAGACATACCTGATCACGATGTACTGCTGGCAGGGTTTCCCTGCCAGCCGTTCTCGATTGCCGGGGTGTCCAAAAAGAATGCCTTGGGCCGTGCCCACGGCTTTGCCGATGAAACGCAGGGCACGCTGTTCTTTGACGTGGCACGTATCCTGCAAACCAAGCGCCCTCGCGCCTTCCTGCTGGAAAACGTGAAAAACCTGATGTCACATGACAAGGGGAGGACTTTCGACGTCATCCGCCGCACGCTGACCGAAGACCTCGGCTACCACATCCATTACCGCATCCTCGACGCCCAACACTTTGTACCGCAGCATCGCGAACGGATTGTGATTGTCGGCTTCCGTGACGCTATGCCATTCAACTGGGACGACGTTTTCCTGCCGCCTAAAGGCACCAAGACTATGAAAGACATCCTGCACCGGACGGACGGCAGCGAACCGTACCTGGTACAGGATGGCAACCGCTACTTCGACCACGAGAGCCGGCAGGTCAACTCCAAATACACCCTGACCCCGAAACTGTGGCAATACCTCCAAAACTACGCCGAGAAGCACCGAGCCAAAGGCAACGGTTTCGGCTTTGGACTGGTTGGCCAGGAGAGCGTGGCACGGACACTGTCCGCCCGTTACTACAAGGACGGTTCTGAAATCCTGATCGAGCAGGGCCCCGGCAAGAACCCGCGCCGCCTCACCCCCCGCGAGTGCGCAAGGCTGATGGGGCTGGACGATACGTTTGTGATTCCGGTCTCCGATACCCGGGCATACAAGCAATTCGGCAACTCTGTCGTAATGCCGGTGTTCAAAGCTGTTGCAAATGCAATGAAACCGTTTATCCAAGGGCAGGACTTCAAAACGGTAAGTCCTGATATGTTGAATGCCAAAACCGCCGCAATTGATCACAAGGAAAGCGAGGTCGTCTATGCAGTGCGTTAACCGTATCCCCGACCTGACCGGACAAGATGAGCAGGCAATGCAGTCCTGGTTTGCTGACATGGAAAAGCTGGATTTGCTGTTTCATCCGGAAGACCGGGCAGAAGACATGCTGCAGGCTGGAACAGGCCTGCCTTTGTTCAGCGATGCAGAAGCAAGCAAGGCAGAGAGCATCCTGACACAGCTTTTCTCCCGGTTTGGGGACCAAGTCATCGAGACGGCCTACCCTTTCTTCATGCGCCGTGCAGGCATTGATCCCGCATCCTGGCAGCATCTGGCATAGTGGCCGACATAGTAGACAAGGCAACCCGGAGCCGGATGATGTCCGGTATCCGGAGCAAGAACACCAAGCCCGAGCTGGCTTTGCGCAAAGCACTACATGCGCAGGGCTTTCGATACCGCCTCCATGTCAAAGATCTCCCAGGCAAGCCTGACATGGTATTCCCGAAGTTCAGGGCCGTCTTGTTCGTAAATGGCTGTTTTTGGCACGGACACGCCTGCCACTTCTTTAAGCCTCCCTCCAGTAACCAACTATTCTGGCAGGCTAAGATCCAAGGTAACCAACTGCGTGATCAGCGCAACCAATCGCAATTACAACAGCGGGGATGGCGCTGCCTAGTTGTTTGGGAATGTGCGGTACGTGCTTGGCAACGCTCACCGGAATCTTCCCACTTGATTGACTTGGTTCAAGTCTGGCTGCTAAGCAATATGCCATCATCTGAAATCAGTGAGAAAGGATGCCTTCCTTTGCCGCAATGGCACCAGCAGTGAGTTGCCAGCCTGTGTGAGGCTTAACTTGGTTTGCCCACAATGTCTTTGGTATAATCGTCCAGCATCACTTCAGGCAAATCTCCACCGAGATTACGAGTCCTACTTGTATCAGGAGATGGGATGCTCCACCGGGCCGCATGAGCTCTATGATTCGGCATCCCGCCCTAGGGTCAAAAAGTTAGCCGCTCGTGAGACCAAAGCGGGAAATCGGACAAGGCTGTGACAAATTCGCGGATGTACTGGGCATTAGGTCCAGATGGAAGCTATGTACACCTAGTCAGTGATTGCATGCCGGCCTACGCTGTAGATGCCATCACTATCTGGGAATGTCAGTTCGAAGGACGAAGCGAGGTCAATGGCAATCCGGTTGCCCGACCAGGGGATGACTTGGTCTTCATGACATTCTCTCGTTTCCCACTTGAGATAGAGCTGGTAATAGAAGGTTCGGTGGAGACAGGCATCTGCCTATATCTTGCCAGCATGATCGATGGGAGCCGAATCCGGCTGGATAGCTCTCCCTCTGACCAAATTATCGTTGGGACCACATGGTACCCAATGGACCAAGAAGTTTACGCTAGCCTAACCGAAGTTTTGGCTGAAAAGGGCATCGTCCTGCCGGGCACGATCAATGTCGGACAACTGGTATGGTTACGCCACATGGCGGATCAGTTGCCTCTCATATTGCAAGATCGATCACTGCTAACGAATGCATCACGGATAGCCCTACCAAGAGTCGACGTATTGGGACTCAATGCCAAGCTGTTCGATTACCAGGAAACTGGGGTTGCTTTTCTTCAGTCCATCGCCAGCGAGTCACTCGGCTGCATCTTGGCCGATGAGATGGGACTAGGCAAAACCTTACAGGTCATCGCTCTTCTTCTGCTCGAAAAACAGTCAGCACGTGGGCCGAACCTTGTGATCTGCCCCGCAACCCTTCTTGAGAACTGGCGCCGAGAAATCCTTCAGTTTGCCCCTGGACTCCAGATTCTAGTGCATGCCGGTGCCCAGCGCTCTGGCACCCCTTTGGCATTTAAGAGGTTTGATATTGTGATTACCTCTTATGAAACAGCCACTCGGGATCAAATAGTCCTGTCTTCCCTTAACTGGAATGTGGTAGTACTCGATGAAGCCCAAAATATCAAAAACCCGGAAGCCCAACGCACTCTGGCCGTAAAGAGTCTAACCCGCCGCGTTTCCTTGCCTGTCACGGGCACTCCCGTGGAAAACCGATTGACGGATCTCTGGTCAATTGCCGACTTTGCCTTACCTGGTCTTCTTGGGAAATGTAGTGACTTCGAAACGTCCTATGATGACAGCCATGAAGATGCAACCCGACTCGCCCCTCTAGTTGCACCCTTTCTGCTACGTCGCCGGGTTGTTGATGTGGCCACTGACCTACCTTCCCGAATTGATGTATTACAAGCCATATCGATGACACGGACCATGGCCGAGCAATATGAGAATATTCGCCAGGCCATTGAAGTGGAATATGGCCGTAGTGGTGCTCTCGTAGCACTGGGCAAGCTGCGGCAATACTGTACTCATCCACAGTTGCTTGGTATCGACTGGCCAGAGCCCGCCAAGGGTATGCCCAAATACATGCGGCTACTGGAAATTCTTGAGGAGATCTTTGCCCGTGGTGAGAAGGCTCTATTATTTACCAGCTACACAGAAATGACCGATCTGTTTATCGCTGACATTCCCAAGCATTTCCAAGGGGTCTGGCATGGCTTTATCGATGGCAGGCAGCCGGTCACCCAACGTCAGCCTCTGGTAGATCGTTTCTCTAAACATAATGGTCCTGGCTTTCTCTCCCTAAATCCGAAGGCAGCTGGCGTTGGCCTAAACATTACCGCAGCTAACCATGTCATTCATTACAACCCTGAATGGAATCCAGCCCTTGAGGACCAGGCATCCGCTCGGGCCTATCGCCGGAAACAAACCCGTCCAGTCACGGTCCACCATCTATTCTTTGCAGACTCGGTGGAAGAGGTGGTGGTAGATCGACTCAAGCTCAAGCGCGGACTGGCCAGCAGTGCCGTCATCGGGCATGAGGGAATATTCGATGTGACAGACATTGCCAGAGCACTACAAATCTCACCTCTTATGAGTAACGGAATTCTAGAATGACCATCCTCAAAAAAATATCCAAAACGCTTAGCGCCAATGATACAGGGGAAACAGGTGCCCATCAAGCCGGGATTCTTATTCCGAAAACACCAAGCGTATTGTCCTTTTTCCCAGAGTTGAACGCCGCGGAAAAGAACCCTCGGATTTCTCTGCATTTTTACGAAGAAGATCGTACCACGAAATGGCAATTTGAATTCATTTATTACAATAACAAAAAATTTGGAGGGACCCGAAATGAATATCGGCTTACTTGGATGACAGAGTATCTCAGAGCCAAGAATGCTAAGGCTGGTGATCAGCTTGAACTTTTGCTGGATAAAGATGGGCGGCGTCATGTTCACCTGACGCGCGCCCAAGACCCCATTGCAGATGGGAATGATGTCCTCAAACTACGTGGTGGTTGGAAAATAATTAACCTGAAATAAATGGCCAAAAATGAAAAAAACTGACAATTTCATCCCATGTGAACCTGACCCTTCACGAGTTATTGAGGGCCTGCGAGATACAGGTTATGAATTTAATACAGCCATTGCGGACATTATCGACAACAGTATTGCTGCCGATGCATATACCGTCAGTATCATGGTAAACATGGACCTCAAAGGAAATATCGTTGTTGGTGTCGCCGACAATGGACGAGGTATGGATCGCGATGGTCTGATAAATGCGATGCGCTACGGCTCAAAAAAGCGCGATGATCCGGCCAGTCTTGGAAAATTTGGCTTAGGACTCAAAACGGCCTCAACAGCATTCTGCCGTAGACTGTCTGTCATTTCATGTCCAAGCAATGGAGGGGAGACTCTAAAAGCCTTCTGGGATCTAGATTTAGTACCCGATCAGGGATGGAGTATCGGACTTGTTCCTCCCACACAGGAAGAGTTGACTCTGTTAGACAGAACCACCTCCGGTGGTTCTGGCACACTGGTTTTGTGGGAAAAAGTTGACCGACTTCTCGGTGACTATCGAAATCAAAGTGGAGCTGCGGCAAAAAAAGCTTTAAAACGGTATACCGACCGCCTACGCTTCCATATCTCCATGGTTTACCAGCGCTTTCTTGACAACAATGATGATCGAGAAAAGACGGTAGAGATTCTCCTTCAAGGTGAGAAAGTGACCGCATGGGATCCTTTCTGCATCTCAGAAAGTGGTGAGCCGATTGCATCCAAGGAGGTAACGCTGGAGCTTGAAAATGGGGGAAAGACTAGCTTTCTTGTAAGGGCTTTTGTCCTACCTCGTAAAGATGAATTTTCTGATTCAGAATTAGCTCGTGATGCCCTGCTTGGTAACGATATGCAAGGCATATTCGTATACCGCCAGAATAGACTCATCCACGGCCCAGACTGGATGCAGATGTACCGAAAAGAGCCACACTTTACCCTGTGCCGTGTAGAACTGTCATTTGACCACTCACTCGATGACGCTTTTCAGGTCGACATCAAGAAATCTCGAATTTTACTAGCAAATGAGATTTACGACTGGTTGCGGGACAAATTCCTTCCTGGTCCGCGACGAGAAGCCGAGCGGCGCTATCGAACAGGGCAAGCAGTAAACGCGGCCGGTGCGGCTGCCTTACTACATGGTCCTTCCAATACGGCTATTCATACCAAAGCTGATGCCCTTAAGACGGCTAATCTTGAAGAGTTTGATCCCCGTACAGGTGAAGGGATCATCCAGAATAAAGAAGGTAAGGCCAAGATCCGGATCAAGCTGGTGGATCCTGATGTTCCGGGTCAAGTCCACATCAAAACAGTCCCCGACATCCTAAATGGTCTATTATTTGAACCTGCCTATATTGCTGGCAACCAAGGCGTGCAGATTAATACAAGTCACCCCTATTACCACAAGGTGTACTTACCCAATCGGCACTCTGGTGTAACTATTCAAGGCTTGGACTCTCTTCTTTGGGCCTTAAGTGCTGCTGAGTTGGGGTGTATTAGTGATGACACCAAGCGGAAGTTCGAAGAAATGCGCTTTGAGGTGTCGCGCTTGCTGCGCCAACTCGTCGATGATATGCCGGATGTAGCGGAAGAGTCTGATGTTTGATGCACAACTTCTTGTAGAACGTCTTGGCTCTCGCTTCGGACTGGAACTGATACAAGGGACTAGATTAAACAAAGGCATCCTAGCTTCCCTGCGTGTCGACGGGATTGATTCACCAAACGGTTTTCGAGTTGACATCATTTCCGGCTGGCGTTCAGTAGATGCTATCTTTGTCCCTGATACCTTCGCAGCAGGGTTGCTTCGTGCCATTTGTGCTTCTTCAACGAGCAAGCGGGCCGAATTCTCCGCACTTGCCGCTACGTTCAGCCAGGTCGGAGTACGTTGCCTACCTAAAGTTGACGGAAGAGAGACTCCCCCTGATAACTTACCAAATGGGAACTGGATGAGCTTTGAGCTCACCTGCTCAAGACTAACAGATCAAACAACCCCCCAAACTGATGCGGAGGATACTAGTGCTGCAGCCTTAGCAATGCTTTTGTCGTTACTTCCTGTCGAGCAAGACTGCGTAGAAAGTCCAATGGCACAAGGTTTGCCTGAGGGTGTACTCATCCGCGTAGAGGTAAATCGTTATGAGCGCAGTCCTGCCAATCGAGCTGCGGCCATTATTGCTCATGGCGCATTTTGCCATGCTTGCGGTTTCGATTTTGGTCAATTTTATGGCCGCCTCGGTGAAGGATTTATCGAAGTGCATCACCGTGTCCCAGTATCTTCTATTGGGGAGGATTACATAATCGACCCAATACGAGATCTTATACCTCTCTGTGCGAACTGCCATCAAATGGTACATCGGCGGAATCCGCCTCTTACACCAGAGCAGCTGCATGAGGAGCTAACCGCACAGGGATTACTTAGAGAAGTAAATAACTTAACAGGAAGTAACCACTGAAACCCTCTCCATCATATCAATATGATATTCAGTGGAAACGGCCAGATCCCTTCCTAAAAAACAAATCAACACTTACATAAATAAAATAAAACATGGCAAAAAATCCTATCACATTGCAATTCTACAACGTAAGTCAATGTGGCCTATTCCCTTTTGGAAAAGCACCTTTATTTGATGGCTTTAGCAAAACTATTGACGAATTTCATCAATGGGTTTCAGCATTGGACTTCGCAAACACAACAACCAATAAAATATCTGAAGAAAATCTTAATGATCTCCTCCAAACCTACTGTTTTGATATTGACTTTGATAAAGCAACTAAGGATTATTTTATTACAACATGGAATCGCATACCAAGCTCAACGGGTGGAGTGCCAGTAGTTAAGTCGGGCAGCAAAGTTGGGGAGGCTCAAGTCTCAGTTTCGGCTCATGAGCCTGACGACATACCAGGGTTTCCAACATATTTTTGGATTATACCAACACGCAATCTCATCGCGACAGTAAAATTTAAGTCACAAGTACTAAACGGCCACAAGAACTTCATCAACTATATGAAAGGGTTTTTACAATGGCATTCAAGTCCTGTAAGCCATAAAATTCAAGAGGATGGAACAATAAAATCGGTCATTACCGATATTAAAGGCCGTGACATCATTGTAATACCTCAGCTTATCTCACAACCTCTTCGAGAGAAGGGGAAAATATCATTCATTGAAAACAATTCTAATAACATCAGAAAATTTTGCGTAAAATCGGTAACTAGCACTACAACTGAAAGAGACAAGTCTACATTAGATACATTAATGAGTTATGTTGGACTCGGCCAGAAAAAACTGAGTCATAACGACATCGCCATGTCCTATTCTGTTGAAACAGCTTTTTCGAAAGCAGAGATTTCTCAACTTATTGCAGACTATGAAGAAAAGACAAGCAAGAATATTGAAATAAACTATGGGTTTATATTCACTGGCCACGCCAACAAAATTCACTGGCTAGGTGATTCCTTGGTAAAATCAACCATTGAAGAGCATAATCTAAAAACCTCTCAAGCCGGCATTTATAATCTTGGCGATTTATCTCAACTCATAATAAAAAACAGGGAAAGCCTATTATCAGCACTTGAAGCACCATTAAGTGATTTTGCTTTGGCTGCCCGAAATGAAAACAATGTCAGTGCGGGGCAGCTTGAAAATGTTGCGATTTAGCACAATAGCTCTTGCCATCTCTATATTATTTGCCGCCAGCGTTTATATGTATGCCCCATCGGTTCCATTTAAGGATCAATGGCCACTATTTGACGCCCTACGGACTACGGCATCTATTATTATCGCAGCCATGGGGGCATGGCTGGCAATACTGTACCCAGAAATATCAAAAAAAACATCGATCAAAGAATTTTCAGCAACAGAAGATGATATTGAAAGCATAAAAAAATTATCACTTCCAATTGTATACGCAACAGTAATTGTGATTGCAATTAGTTTACTTGGCTCACTAAGCTCGCTCATTAAAACAATATCAATTTTAATTAAATATCGAGATATATCACTGAGAATTTCATATGCTTCGCTCAATTTCTTGACAGCTTGGCTTGTATGTATTTTGTTTTCAACATTAGTAGGTCCATTAATTGCAGTTGCGTCACTAAGCGACAGATCAAAGGCCTCTATTTTAATAAGGAAAAAATTTAACATCACAAAAAACGACTAATTTTATCTCTAAATTTTATTAGAAAATAAAGGCCTAGCCATTTCTGGCAGGACCTCCTCATACAAGTGCATGGTTTTTTTACTGAATCAGCAAACGTGTATAAGAAAAAGCCCCAACATTTCTGCTGGGGCTTCGTAACATCTAGCAAATACTAGATTCTTTCATTCTGTGCTGATTTTTTCACAAACTGTGCTGACTCACAGTTTGCTTACACATCAATATTCCGCGCAATCAGGGCATTCCCCTCAATAAAGGCACGTCGCGGCTCTACGTTATCTCCCATGAGGGTCGTGAACACGTCGTCAGCACCCATCACGTCTTCGATCTTCACCTTGAGCAGGCGGCGCACGGTCGGGTCCATAGTGGTTTCCCACAGCTGTTCCGGGTTCATCTCGCCCAGGCCTTTGTAGCGCTGGATGTTCATGCCCTTGCGCACTTCGGCCAGCAGCCAGTCGAGCGCTTCGCCGAAGTCGGCCACCGGCTTGACGGTTTCGCCACGTTTGACGGTGGCGCCTTCGCGCAGCAGGCCCTTGAGCAGGTCGCCGGTCTTGGCCAGTTCGGCGTAGTCGCCAGAGTCGAGGAAGTCCTGGTCGAGCACGGTCACCATCACGTTGCCGTGCAGCTTGCGGGTGATCTTGATCATCCAGCCGTCGTTCTTCTCGTCATGCAGCAGGTCGAGGCGGATGAATTCGGGCGGCAGCGCGGCGCTGAGCACGGCGACGGCGTCGCGGGCGGCATGCTCGGTGTCGAGCGACAGGCGGCCAACGCGCAGCATGGCTTGCAGCACCAGCGGGTCAACCACGCGGCTTTCGCGTTCGATCACGGCGCGGGCGAGCAGGAACTGGCGCGCCACTTCGGCCAACGTGTCGCCGGAGAGGGCGGCTTCGCCTTCGGCCGGCATCAGTTCGGCCTTTTCCAGCGCGAGTTGCAGCAGGTACTGGTCGAGCTCGTAGTCGTCCTTGAGGTAGCGCTCCTGCTTGCCGTGCTTGGCCTTGTACAGCGGCGGCTGGGCGATGTAGATGTGGCCGCGCTCCACCAGCTCGGGCGTCTGGCGATAGAAGAAGGTGAGCAGCAGGGTACGGATGTGGGCGCCGTCCACGTCGGCATCGGTCATGATGATGATGCGGTGGTAGCGCAGCTTGTCCGGGTTGTATTCGTCCTTGCCGATGCCGCAGCCGAGCGCGGTGATCAGCGTGGCGACTTCCTGGCTGGCCAGCATCTTGTCGAAGCGGGCGCGCTCGACGTTGAGAATCTTGCCCTTGAGCGGCAGGATGGCCTGGAACTTGCGGTCGCGGCCTTGCTTGGCGGAGCCGCCGGCGGAGTCACCCTCGACCAGGTAGAGTTCGGACATGGCCGGGTCTTTTTCCTGGCAGTCGGCCAGTTTGCCGGGCAGGCCGAGGCCGTCCATGATGCCCTTGCGGCGGGTGATCTCGCGCGCCTTGCGCGCGGCTTCGCGGGCGCGGGCGGCGTCGACGATCTTGCCGACGATGATCTTGGCGTCGTTGGGGTTTTCCAGCAGGAAGGATTTCAGCGCGTCGCTGATTACTTCGTTGACCACCGGGCCGATCTCACTGGAGACCAGCTTGTCCTTGGTCTGGCTGGAGAATTTCGGGTCCGGCAGTTTGACGGATAGCACGCAGGTCAGGCCTTCGCGCATGTCGTCGCCGGAGGTGTCGACCTTGGCCTTCTTGGCGGTATCGGATTGTTCGATGTAGCCGTTGAGGGTACGGGTCATCACCTGGCGCAGCGCGGTGAGGTGGCTGCCGCCGTCACGCTGCGGGATGTTGTTGGTGAAGCACTGCACCGATTCCTGGTAGGAGTCGTTCCATTGCATTGCCACTTCGACCGTCATGCCTTCCTTTTCGCCGATGGCGTGGAACACCTTGGGGTGCAGGGCGGTCTTGTTGCGGTTCATGTACTCGACGAAGCCGGCCACGCCGCCGGAGAAGGCGAAGTTTTCTTCCTTGCCGGTGCGCTTGTCGATCAGGGTGATGGCCACGCCCTGGTTCAGGAACGAGAGTTCGCGAATGCGCTTGGCGAGGATGTCGAAGTGGAATTCGATCTTGCCGAAGGTTTCTTCGCTGGCGTGGAAGGTGACTTCGGTGCCGCGATAGGTGCTGTGGCCGGTGACGGTGAGCGGTGCCACCGCTTCGCCGCGGCGGAATTCCATTTCGTGCACCTTGCCGTCACGCCAGATTTTCAGGCGCAGCCAGTCGGACAGGGCGTTGACCACGGAGACGCCGACGCCGTGCAGGCCGCCGGAGATCTTGTAGCTGTTGCTGTCGAACTTACCGCCGGCGTGCAGCACGGTCATGATCACTTCGGCGGCGGAGCGGCCTTCTTCCGGGTGGATGTCGGTCGGGATGCCGCGGCCGTTGTCTTCCACCGAGATGGAGTTGTCCGGGTTGATGGTGACCTTGATGGTGTCGGCGTGACCCGCCAGCGCTTCGTCGATGGCGTTGTCCAGCACCTCGAACACCATGTGGTGCAGGCCGGTGCCGTCCGAGGTATCGCCAATGTACATGCCCGGGCGCTTGCGTACGGCATCCAGACCCTTGAGAACCTTGATGCTGTCTGCGCCGTATTCCTGTTCGCTCATAAAACCTTCTCTGTCGTGTGGCAGGTGTCACCGGCGGGGGAGGCCCCCGCCTTCGTCTTCGGCCAACCTGGTGATGCCCGAGGCCGGCCGAAACCGCGTTAGATGCGCATCGGCATCACGATGTACTTGAACTGGCTGTAGTCCGGAATGGTCACCAGCGTGCTGCGGTTGGCGTCGCCGAAGGCCAGCTGCAGCGTTTCGGCCGGCAGGTTGGTGAGCACGTCCAGCAGGTAGTTGATGTTGAAGCCGATCTCCAGCTCGCCGCCGCCGTAGTCGATTTCCAGCTCTTCTTCGGCTTCTTCCTGTTCGCTGTTGGTACACAGAATGGACAGGCTGCCCGGCTTGAGCACCAGGCGCACGCCGCGGAATTTCTCGTTGGCGAGAATGGCGGCGCGCTGCAGAGCGTGCAGGAAGGTGAGCCGGTCGATCAGGAACAGCTTGTCGTTGTCGAGCGGGATGACGCGGTTGTAGTCGGGGAACTTGCCGTCCACCACCTTGCTGATGATGACGGTGGAGCCGAAGGTGAAGCGCACCTGGTTGGCCAGCACCTCGATGGTGATGGGCTCGTCGCTATCCTGCAGCAGCTTGTAGAGCTCGATGATGGTCTTGCGCGGCAGGATCACCTCGGCCTTGGGCAACGAGGTGTCGATTTCGGCGGCGGCGAAGGCCAGGCGGTGGCCGTCGGTGGCCACCAGGCGCACCTGGTTGTCGTCGGTCTGCATCAACAGGCCGTTGAGGTAGTAGCGGATGTCCTGCACTGCCATGCTGTACTGCACCTGCGAGATCAGGCGCTTGAGCTCTTTTTGCGGCAGGCTGAAGGTGGCTTCCGGTGTGCCGTTGACGGACAGCAGCGGGAAGTCTTCGGCCGGCAGCGTCTGCAGGTTGAAGCGGCTCTTGCCGGCTTTCAGCGTCAGGCGGTTGTCCTGCTGCTCCAGCGACACGGTGGAGTTACCGGGGATGGCGCGCAGGATGTCCTGCAGCTTCTTGGCCGAGGTGGTCAGGCGGAACGATTCGCCCGGCAGCGTTTCGGCGCTGGCCGTGGTGATCTGGATTTCCAGGTCGGTGGCCAGAAAGCCCACCGCGCCGTCCTTTTTCTCGATCAGCACGTTGGACAGGATAGGCAGCGTGTGGCGACGCTCGACAATCCCCGTCACCGCCAGCAGCGGTTTCAGCAGGGCATCGCGTTCAGCTTGCAGAATCAGCATGTTCCGGGCTCCCGAAAGTTTTTTTAGTTGCGCAGCATTTGCAGCAGGGTATCGTAATCGTGGCCGATGTCGGCGTCACTGCCGCGCATCTCCGCTATGGTCTTGCAGGCGTGCAGCACCGTGGTGTGGTCGCGCCCGCCGAAAGCGTCGCCGATGTTGGGCAGCGAGAGCTGGGTCAGCTCCTTGGCCAGCGCCATGGCGATCTGGCGCGGCCGGGCGATGTCGCGGCTGCGCTTCTTGCTGTGCATGTCGCCCAGCTTGATCTTGTAGTACTCGGCCACGGTCTTCTGGATGGCGTCCACCGTCACCTGGCGGTTGCCGGCGGCGAGGATGTCCTTGAGCGCTTCCTTGACCAGCTCCAGCGAGATGCTCTGGTTGGTGAAGCGGGCGTAGGCCACCACGCGCTTCAAGGCGCCTTCCAGTTCGCGCACGTTGGAGCGCACGTTCTGGGCGATGAAGAAGGCCACGGTGTGGTCGAGCTTGATGCTGTCGGCCTCGGCCTTCTTCATCAGAATGGCCACGCGCATTTCCAGCTCCGGCGGCTGGATTTCCACCGTCAGCCCCCAGCTGAAGCGCGAGATCAGGCGCTCGTCCATGCCTTCGATCTGCTTGGGGTAGGTGTCGCAGGTCATGATGACCTGCTTGCCGCTTTCCAAGAGGGCGTTGAAGGCATAGAAGAATTCTTCCATGGTGCGGTTCTTGCCCGCGAAGAACTGGATGTCGTCGATCAGCAGCAGGTCGAGCGAGTGGTAGTAGCGCTTGAACTCGTCGAAGGCCTTGTGCTGGTAGGCGCGCATGATGTCGGCCACGTAGCGCTCGGCGTGGATGTAGCGGATCTTGGCCTGCGGGTTCTTCTGGTAGACGTGGTTGCCGATGGCCTGGATCAAGTGGGTTTTACCGAGGCCGACGCCGCCGTACACAAACAGCGGGTTGTAGGCCTGGTCGCCCGGGTTCTCGGCGATCTGCATCGCCGCGGCGCGCGCCAGCTGGTTGCCTTTACCGGTCACCAGGGTGTCGAAGGTGAACGCCGGGTTGAGCCGGGTGCTTTCGTGCCCGCCGCCGATGGCCTTGACCGCCGCCTGCTTGGCCGGGGTGGCCACGGCCGGGGCCGCGCCGCCGGCCGGTGCGCTCTTGCCGCTCGGCGCGGCCGGCTTGGCCGGCACCATCGCCGGGGCGGCATTGGGGCTGCCCAGGCGCAGTTCGACCGGCACCTCGCCCATCAGCTCCACCGCCAGTTCCTCGATGCGACCGAGGAAACGGTCTTTGATGAACTGCATGATGAAGCGGTTGGGCGCCAACAGCTGCACGCCGTCCTCGGTGAGTTCGGCGGCCAGCGGCTTGATCCAGGTGTTGAACTGCTGTGAAGACAGTTCGCCCTCGAGGCGAGCGAGGCACGCAGGCCAGAATTGATCCAGTTCGGTCATTAAGTACACGCAATAAAAAGCAAAAAATCCCGCCGTTGTCCGTTGTCGCGAAGGCGGGAGATACCGCCGTGCCAGGGCCTCGTGGGCGGCGCGGCGGTCAGTGTTCGGCATGGCGCAGAGGCGCATCCTCCCAGCCGGAGCGGCTAACCTTGCCCGCAGGGGGAAGGTTTCTGTTCAATTCTTACGCAGCGGGTGGGGGGCGCTAAGTTTTGACATTCTAATAGTTTTCCGGAAAGTTATCCACAGGGAGAGAAAAAATTAGCGATTGACAAAGCCGGGGTTTTCTTGTGAAATCACGCGTTTATTTCCTCGTTTCGAAATAGGAACACCGAATCATGAAACGCACTTACCAGCCTTCGACCACGCGCCGCAAGCGCACCCACGGCTTCCTCGTACGCTCCAAGACCCGTGGTGGTCGCGCCGTTCTGGCCGCCCGCCGCGCCAAGGGTCGCAAGCGTCTGGCCGTGTAAGTTTTGGCCTTTCGCTTTCGCCGTGCGCACCGGCTGTTGAAAACGGATGAATTTTCATCCGTTTTTAGTTTGCGGCAAGCGCGCAGCAATCCCTATTTTCAGGTATACGCCCGCCCCAACGGCCTTAACCGCCCGCGACTCGGTCTCGTGGTCGGCAAGAAGGTCGCCAAGCGGGCGTATCGCCGTAATTACATCAAGCGCACCGTTCGAGAGTGGTTCCGCCTGAACCAGCAGACGCTCGGCTCCTTCGATTACGTGGTGCGTTCCCGCCTCGTGTTCGACCGCGAGACGCGCACCGAAGCTGTCACGGCGTTGTCCTCACTCTTTGGTAAACTAGCCCGATGTCACGCCTCTTCATCTTCCTGATCCGTTGCTATCAGGTCGCCATCAGCCCGTGGCTCGCGCCGCGCTGCCGCTATGTGCCGACCTGTTCCGGCTACGCGATCGAGGCGGTGAAGAAACATGGCGCCTGCAAAGGCGGCTGGCTGGCTGTTCGGCGTATTTCGCGCTGTCACCCCTGGGGTGGCAGCGGCTACGACCCGGTTCCCTGACCACCTTTCCCGGTAACGAGAGATGGATTCCAAACGACTGATCATTTTCATCGTTCTGTCCATGAGCATCCTGCTGCTCTGGCAGGAGTATTTTGCGCCCAAACCGACCCCGCAGCAGCTGGCCAAGAGCCAGACTACGGCGGGTGCGCCGGGAGCCCCGGCCGCCCCGAGCGCGGCAGCCCAGCCGGCCGATGCCGCCAAGCTGACGTCGGGCCAGCGCATCACGGTCAGCACCGACCTCTACAAGGCGGAGATCGACACCGTGGGGGGTGACCTGCGTCGCCTGGATCTGCTGAAGCACAACGCCGCCGAGGACGCCAGCAAGCCGTTCGAGCTGTTCACCGACAAGGGCGGCCGCGTGTACGTGGCGCAGACCGGTCTGGTGGCTGCCTCCAACCCGGCGCTGCCGACGCACAAGACCGTGTTCACGGCCGAGAAGACCAGCTACCAGATGAACGGCGACAAGCTGGAAGTGAAGCTGACCGCGCCGGAAGCCAACGGCGTCAAGGTAAGCAAGGTGTACACCTTCAAGAAGGGCGCCTACGACATCGACGTGCGTTACGACATCAGCAACAGCGGCAGCGCGCCGGTCGCCCCGACCGCCTACTTCCGCCTGCTGCGCGACGGCCAGAAGCCGGAAGGCGAAGGCCGCTTTGCCAGCACCTTCACCGGCCCGGCGGTGTACACCACCGACGGCAAGTTCCAGAAGGTGTCGTTCGACGATCTGACCAAGGGCAAGGGTGACTACGTCAAGAGCGCCGACAACGGTTGGGTGTCGATGCTGCAGCACTACTTCATGAGCGCCTGGATCATCAAGCCGCTGGGCGGCCAGAGCGTGTGCGCCGCCGGCCAGCCGTGCCGCTTCGAGCTGAAGGGCAGCAACGGCCTGTTCTCGGCCGCCACTCTGGTGGATCTGCCGGCCATCGCGCCGGGTGCCAGCCGCTCGATCACCGTGCCGCTGTACGCCGGTCCGGAAGAGTTCGACATCATCACCAAGGTGGCCGATGGCATGGAGTACGCCAAGGACTACGGCTGGGTGCACATCTTCGCCTCGCCGCTGTTCTGGCTTTTGACCAAGCTGCACGCGCTGGTGAACAACTGGGGCTGGGCAATCATCCTGCTGACGCTGACCGTGAAGGCGCTGTTCTACCCGCTGACCGCCGCCTCGTACCGCTCGATGGGCAAGATGAAGGCGCTGGCGCCGCGTCTGGAACGCCTGAAGGAGCAGTACGGCGACGACCGCATGAAGATGCAGCAGGCGGTGATGGAGATGTACAAGAGCGAGAAGGTCAACCCGCTCGGCGGCTGCCTGCCGATGGTGATCCAGATTCCGGTGTTCATCGGCCTGTACTGGTCGCTGCTGGCTTCGGTCGAGCTGCGCCAGGCGCCGTGGACGCTGTGGATCAACGATCTGGCCCGCCCGGACCCGTTCTACGTGCTGCCGGCGATCATGGCCATCACCATGTTCCTGCAGACCTTCCTGAACCCGCCGCCGGCCGACCCGATGCAGGCAAAGATGATGAAGATCATGCCGCTGGCGTTCTCGGCGATGTTCTTCTTCTTCCCGGCCGGTCTGGTGCTGTACTGGGTGGTGAACAACGTGCTGTCGATCGCCCAGCAGTGGTACATCAACAAGCAGATCGAGAAGGCCAAGAAGCTGGCGCTGCAGTCCTGAGCCGCTTTGCACTCCCGATGACGAGCCCGGCCTTGATGGCCGGGCTTTTTTCCTGGCACGCTGGGCGTGGCCAGCCAGAGAAAAACTTGCCCGAAACGGTCTAAACAAAAGTCTATTTCAGGAGGCGAGCGAGCCCAAGCAGGTTGAGGGCAGCCAGCGCACAGGAACCGGAATGTACACACAGTACATGAGGATTCCGCGCACTGCCGGCGCTCAAGATGCAAAGGCGCAGCCGCCTAATGAAATAGGCTCAGAGACCGTTTCAGCCAGATTTTTCCGTCTTTTCCGCCTTTGCCGCAGGATCGCCACCATGTCGCTTGCCTACACTCCGACCACCATCTGCGCCATCGCCACCGCTCCCGGCCGTGGCGGCGTCGGCGTCATCCGCGTCTCCGGCCGTGGTTTGCTGCCGTTTGCCCAGGCCATCTCGGGCGGCAAGACCCCGCAGCCGCGCTACGCCACCTACAGCGACTTCGTCGCCGCCGACGGCACGGCCATCGACAACGGCCTGATGCTGTACTTCCCCGGCCCGAACTCATTCACCGGCGAGGATGTGCTGGAGCTGCAGGGCCACGGCGGGCCGGTGGTGCTCAACATGCTGCTCTCGCGCTGCCTCGAGCTGGGGGCGCGGCTGGCCGAGCCGGGCGAGTTCACCAAGCGCGCCTTCCTCAACGACAAGCTCGATCTGGCGCAGGCCGAGAGCGTGGCCGACCTGATCGACGCGTCCAGCGAGACCGCGGCGAAGAGTGCGCTCAAATCGCTCAAGGGCGCGTTCTCGCACGAGATCCACCAGCTGGTGGACGAGCTGATCACGCTCAGGATGCTGGTGGAGGCCACGCTCGACTTTCCGGACGAGGAGATCGACTTTCTCGAGGCCGCCGACGCGCGCGGCAAGCTCGGCGGGGTGCGCGCCCGGCTCTCCCAGGTGCAGGCCACGGCGCGCCAGGGCGCGATCCTGCGCGAGGGCATGCACGTGGTGCTGGTGGGGCAGCCCAACGTCGGCAAGTCGTCGCTCTTGAACGCGCTGGCGGGCGACGACGTCGCCATCGTCACCGACATCGCCGGCACCACGCGCGACACGCTGCGCGAGGAGATCGTCATCGACGGCGTGCCGGTGCACGTGATCGATACCGCCGGCCTCAGGGACACCGACGACGTGGTGGAGAAGATCGGCATCGAGCGCACCTGGCAGGCGGTGCAGCGCGCCGACCTGGTGCTGGTGCTGGTGGACAGCCGCGAGGGGGTGGGCGCCGAAGTGAGCGCCATTCTGGCCAAGCTGCCGGAACGCCTGCCGCGCGTGTTCGTGTTCAACAAGGTGGACCTGTCGGGCGAAGTGCCGGGGTTGGCCGAAGAAGACGGCCATCCGGTGGTGCGGCTGTCGGCGCGCACCCTGGCCGGGGTGGAGCTGCTGCGCGCCAAGCTGCTGGAGATGATCGGCTACCGTGGCGCCAGCGAAGGGGTGTTCCTGGCGCGCGAACGCCACCTCGACGCCATCCGCCGTGCCGCCGAGCACCTGGCGCTGGCCGAGACGGTGTGGCAGCAGGTGGAGCTGTTCGCCGAGGAGCTGCGCCTGGCGCAGCACGCGCTGTCGGAAGTGACCGGCGAATTCACCCCGGACGATCTACTCGGGGTGATCTTCAGCCGCTTCTGCATCGGCAAGTAAGCCCCCTCGGCCCGGCGGGCTCCCCGACGCCAGCAGCAACGGGGCACCCGGGGTGCCGGAACGGGACAGCAACTCGGCACGGGCAAGCAGGTGGGCGGGCTCGTTGCCGTCGCCGGGATACACCGCGACGCCGACGCGCAGCGCGATCTCGACACGGTGCTTGCCCAGCATGAACGGATTAGCCAGCCGCGCCAGCAGCGGCTCCACCCGTTCGGCGATGGCGGTGGCGTCCTGCGGCAGGTCGGCCAGCAGGACCGCGAATTCGTCACACCCCAGCCGCGCCACGCAATCCTGCGGGCGCAAGCCATTCTCCAAACGCCGCCCGACCTGGCGCAGCAGCTGCTCGCCGGCTGCTTCGCCGTAGCGCGCGGCAATCGGCTGGAAGCGTTCCAGATCGAGATAGAGCAGCGCGACGCGCTGGCCGTGTGCCTCGGCGCGCGCCATGGCGCGCGATGTCCGGGCCAGCAGCAGGGTGCGGTTGGGCAGACCGGTCAGGGTGTCGCAGTGGGTCTGCTGCCAGGCTGCCTGCTGGCGCTGCCGCTCGGGGCAGATGTCGCTGAACAGTGCGACGTAGTGGCTGGGCCGGCCCTGTTCGTCGGCCAGCACCGAAATCTTCAGCCACTCGGCCTGCACCGTGCCGTTCTTGCGGCAGTTGTTGATCTCGCCCTCCCAATGGCCGTCCTGGCGCAGGCGTTGCCACAGCGTCCGGTAGAAGGCCTCGTCGTGCCAGCCCGAGGCCAGCATGGCGGGGGTATGGCCGACGATCTCGTCGGCGCTGTAGCCGCTGCGCAGGCTGAAGGCGTGGTTGACCGTGACGATGACGCTGTCGAGGTCGGTCACCATGATGCCTTCGCTGGCGGCGTCGAACACCGACTGCGCCAGCCGTTGCGCCGCCTGGCCGGCCAGGAGCGGCGAGACGTCGCTGAATGCCAGCAGCGCCGCGGGTGTCCGGCCCTGGACGTCGCCGCCGAGTGGGCGGGCACTGAGCGACAGCCACTGCGGTTCGGCGCCATGGCTGGCGATGCCGAGCTGTTCGTGCTCGAGCGGGGCCGCGTCGCGCACCGCCGCCAGTCCTTGCGCCTGAGCGGCGGCGAGCGGCGTGCCGTCCGGGTGCACCAGCCAGCGCTCGGGCCGCATCCAGCCCGCCTCGTCGAGCCCCAGCAGGCGCCGCGCCAGCGGGTTGGCGGCGCTCACCGCGCCGTCGGCGTCGATCACGGCGACACCCATGGCCACGCTGTCGAACAGGGCCTGGAGTTGTTCCTCGCAGTGCCGCAGCCGCCGTGCCAGTTCGTGGCGGGAACTGACGTCGTGCACGATGCAATGCAGCAGGTTGCGGCCGTCCAATGGGCCCGGTCCGGTGTATACCTCGACCTGGCGCTGCTCGCCGTTGGCGAGGTGGTGGACGCAGCTGAAGCGGCCGCTCTCGCCGCACAGCGCGCGCTCCATTTCCCGCTGCAGCGCCTCGGCCGGCAGCGTGATCAGCTGCGGCAGGCGCATCCGCGCCAGCACCTCGCGCGGGTAGCCGTAGAACTCGGCGGCGGCGGGGTTGGCGTCGACGATGCGGGCGCCGGCCGGGTCGACCAGCAGCTTGATGGCGGCGTTGTTCTCGAACAGGCCGCTATAACGCGCCTCGCTCTCGTCCAGCGCGTGCTGCTGACGCGCCAGGCGCAACAGCAGCAGCGCGAGGGCCGCGGCGCAGCCGGCCAGCAGCAGCGCCCCCACCGTGCTCTGTTCGCGGCTGGCGGCGATGGTACGCTCGACCGGTGCCAGCACGGCGCGCTCGTCGAAACCGACCACGGCGATCAGCGAGAACACCTCCAGCAGCTGCCAGGCATGGATGCGCGGCACGTGGTCGAGCGTGGAAGTCAGGCGGAAGCTGCCATGCGCGGCGGGAGACGGGCCGCGGAACGGCGCGTTGAAGTCGAACGGCTGCCCCATCGCCTTGTCCTGCAGCCGATTGCGCGCCAGGAAGCGGCCGTCGCTGCGCAACAGCGCCAAGGTGTCGTTCGGCCCCAAGCGCAGCGCGCCGAAACGGTTGATGAAGAAGTCCGGCGCAATCGAGAACACCATCACCCCGGCGAACTTGCCGTCGCGGTACATCGGGCGCGAGAACTGGATGCTCCAGGCCTGGGACACCCGCCCCAGCACCGGCTTGCTGATGTAGATCTGGTCGGTGCGGCTGATGGCATGCACCTTGAAGTGGTCGCGGTCGCCCAGGTAGACGTGCAGCGAGTCGTTCAGGCTGGAGAAGGTCAGGTAGCCGTCGGCGTTGATCACCGCGATCTGGCTCAGCATGCCGGCCGGGAAGGTGGCGATGATCTGCCTGGCGTGCTGCGCCACCTGCTCGGGCGCCACCAGGTATTCCGCGCGCAGGCCCTGCAACGCGAAGTCGACGTTGGCCAGCGCGCCGGCCTGGCTGTCGGCCAGCGCGGCCGCCATCTGCTCGGCGTGCCGGGCGCTCTGCTGCAACGCCTGCGCCCGCAAGACGTCGTGGCTGTGCTCCAGGCGCAGCCAGTAGGCTGGCAGGGCCAGCACGGTGGCCAGCACGACGAGAGCCGCTGCCAGACGCAGGCGGGTAGCATTCCACATGGTGTTGTCGGACTAGGGTCGGGTTAGTGGGCATGAGCCGGAATGGCACCGGGACGCAGCGGGTGCCATGGTGCCCGATATTCTACCGGAAAAACACCGCCTACCATGCCGAATGAGTAGATGCCGAACAAATTTTTACCTGGTTGTGGCATCGGATCGCGGTGGGGCTGGCGACCCATGTGCCGGGCTATAGACCACCGCCGCCCTCCTTGCGCCGGCACCATGTCGTATGCTGAAAGCAGGACAGCCAAACGGGATGGGGCAACGATGCGAGATCATTACGATGTGCTGGTGGTGGGGGGCGGTATCAACGGCTGTGGCATCGCCAACCTGGCGGCCCAGTGCGGGCTCTCGGTGCTGCTGGTGGAACAGGACGACCTGGCGGCGCATACCTCGTCGGCGTCGAGCAAGCTGATCCACGGCGGCCTGCGTTACCTGGAGTACGGCGAGTTCCGCCTGGTGCGCGAGGCGCTGGCGGAGCGCGAGGTGCTGCTGGCGATGGCACCGCACATCATCCGCCCGCTGACCTTCATCCTGCCGCATCACAAGGCGCTGCGCCCAGTGTGGATGATCCGCCTCGGGCTGCTGCTGTACGACCACCTCGGCAGCCGCGAGCAGCTGCCGGCCAGCCAGCGCCTGACGCTGGCGCAGCACCCGGCCGGCGCGCCGCTGCGCCCGCGCTACCATACCGGCTTCAGCTACGCCGATTGCTGGGTCGACGACGCCCGGCTGGTGGTGCTGAACGCGATGCAGGCGCGCGAATACGGCGCCGACGTGCTGACCCGCACCCGCCTGGAAGGCGCCTGCCGCAGCGAGGGGGGCTGGCTGGCGCGCCTGGTGGATTCTTCCGGCGCGCCGCGCACGGTGACGGCAAGCGCACTGGTCAACGCCGCCGGACCGTGGGTGGAACGGGTGCTGGAAACCACCCTGGGCCACGCCGGACGCTCCCGGCTGCGGCTGGTCAAGGGCAGCCACATCGTGGTGCCGCGCTGCTACGAGGGCGAGCACGCCTACCTGCTGCAAAACGGCGACCGCCGCGTGGTGTTCGTGCTGCCGTACGGCGGCGACTACACCCTGATCGGCACCACCGACGTGCCGTTCGACGGCGACCCAGCGACGCTGGCGGCGAGCGCGGAGGAGATCGACTACCTGTGCCGCGTGGTGAACGAGTATTTCGTGCGCCCGATCCGGCCGCAGGATGTGGTGTGGAGCTTTGCCGGGGTGAGGCCGCTGTTCGACGACGGCTCGCCCAGCGCCACGGCGGTGACGCGCGACTACCATCTGGAACTCGACGGCAGCGACGTGCCGCTGTTGTCGGTGTTTGGCGGCAAGCTCACCACGCATCGCCAGCTGGCGCGCGCCGCGCTGACACGGCTGGCCGGCCACTTCGACCTGGAGCTGCCGGACGAGCCGCCCCCGGCGCTGCCCGGCGGCGTCTTGCCGACGCTGACGCTGAGCGCCTACCGGCACCAGCTGGCGCAGCGTTATCCCTGGCTGCCGGCCACCCTGCTGACGGCGCTGCTGCAACGCCACGGCAGCCTGATCGAGCGGCTGCTGCAAGAAGCGACGGCGCTGGCCGACCTCGGCACCGACCATGGCGGCGGCCTGTACCAGCGCGAGGTGGAATACCTGATCAGGGAGGAGTGGGCGCTCCAGCCGGACGACGTGTTGTGGCGCCGCAGCAAGTGCGGGCTGGCGATGAGCGCGGCCGAGCGCCAGGCTTTCGCCGCCGAGTGGGAGAGGCGCTATGCGGGGTTGGGGATGGACTGAAAGTCCGTTCCAGTGGGTGCGCGAGCCAAGGCAGGTTGAGTGCTGGCGGAGCACAGTAACCGGAATGGTCATGCCGTACCTGAGGATTCCGTATCGCCGAGCGAATGACGGCGTGCAAATCTCTCGCTGAGCCAATCGAAGATTGGCACGCAGGGATTTGCTCAGCGATAAATTCGCACGCCGTCCGCCAGCACTCAAGATGCGAAGGCGCCGCCACCTCATGGGATGGGCTAGACCCGGCTTTGCAGTTCTCCCAATCGGTCCGGGCGGTCGGTGCACAGCATGTCGACCCCCCAGGACTGCAGCAGCCGCGCTTCCATGACGTCGTTCACGGTGTAGGCCATGACGGCGTAGCCGGCGCTGTGGATGGATTCGACCAACGCCAGGTTGAGGCTGGCGTGGTGGCAGTGCAGCGCCAGGGCGCCGACGGCGTCAAGCTGGGCGCGCCAGTTGGCCGGCACCGTGTCAAACAGCAGGCCGCGTGGCAACTCCGGTGCCGCGATGCGGGCGGCGTGCAGCGCCTCGGCCGAGAACGACGACAGCAGCGGCGGCACCGCGGCGCGCTGCCATAGCCGCCGCGCCGCGCGGGCGACCACGCGCCCGGTTTCGGCCTCGCGCCCCGGGCAGGGCTTGATCTCGAGGTTGACCTGGATGCCGCCACTGCGGCACAGCGTGGCCAGCTCCTCCAGGAGCGGCAACGCTTCGCCGGCGAAGGCGGCGTGGAAGCGGCTGCCGGCGTCCAGTTCGCGCAGCTGCGCCAACGTCAGCGCGCGGGCCGGGCCGGCACCGTTGGTGGTGCGCTGCAGGGTGTCGTCGTGCAACAGGAACGGCTCGCCGTCGGCCGACAACTTGACGTCGCACTCCACCGCGCGCACCCCCAGCCGTGCCGCGATCAACAAGCCTGCCAGGGTGTTTTCCGGTGCCAGCGCCCCGCCCAGACGATGGGCGAATACCAGCGGATAGGGCCATAACGGCATGGTCACTTCGGTACCTCGATCGGGATGACGGGCGGCATGACAAGCGGCTCCTTGCCGCCCCAACGTGAAAAACGTTGGAATCGATTATGCTTTACGGTCTCGCGTTTTCCCTTAATCGTAAACCCTGCTTTACAGCTCGTGTGACAAAAAGTTACTGTCATCATGGCTTGTGCGGCGCAACAAATAGAAGAAATAGCCCAATGGAAATGGTTTTTCTATGCCTGATGGCGTTTTTTGCCGGCATGATCGATTCGGCAGTCGGTGGCGGTGGACTGATCCAGCTGCCGGCGCTGTTCAACGGTTTGCCGACGCAGGCTCCGGCCACGCTGCTGGGCACCAACAAGTTCGCCTCGGTGTTCGGTACCGCCAGCGCCACGCGCAGCTTCGTCAAACGGGTGAGGATGGCGTGGGGCCTGATTCTGCCGGCCACCGGCGCGGCCTTCCTGCTGTCGTTCGCCGGCGCCACCGCGGCGAGCCACGTGCCGAAGCAGGTGATGAAACCAGTGGTGCTGGTGCTGTTGATCGCGATGGCGCTGTATACCTTGAAGAAGAAGGATCTGGGACGGCTACACAAGCCGACGGCAGTCACCGCGCGGGAGAAGCGGCTGGCGCTGCTGATCGGCGGCGGCATCGGCTTCTACGACGGCATTTTCGGGCCGGGCACCGGGACGTTCCTGATTTTCCTGTTCGTGCGCTGTTTCGCCTTCGACTTTCTGCACGCCTCGGCCGCGGCCAAGGTGGTGAACCTGGCGACCAATATCGCGGCACTGTCGTTTTTTGTCACCACCGGCAACATTCTGTACGCGGTGAGCATTCCGATGGCGCTGTCGAACATCGTCGGCGCCCAGGTAGGGAGCCGCATTGCCATCAAGGGCGGAGCCGGGCTGGTGCGGGTGTTGTTCCTGATTCTGGTGACCGGGCTGATCGGCAAGTTCGCCTACGACATGCTGGGGTGACGCCTGGAGTCGGATTGACAGCGGAGCAGGACATGTCAGTGCAATCCGGGACATCTAAAGTCGCATTGACAGTGGACAAGTTTTCCGCAAAATTTGTCGCAAAAGTATAAAAGCGCTACGCTTAATAACAAATAAATACATAAAGATAAAACGAACGGCTGTTTAATCTTCGGGGATAACAGCCGTTTGCCGTCTTTACTAACGCTTTTCACACAACTGAGGAACTGACCATGCAGATCGCAATTCCAGCCGAACGTCTGGCTGGCGAGGCGCGCGTGGCCGCTACACCGGAAACGGTGAAAAAACTCGTCGCCATGGGTCACACCGTGGTCGTCGAGTCGGGGGCCGGACGCCTGTCCGCCGTCCCCGATGCGGCCTACGCCGACGCCGGCGCCAGCCTGGCGGAGAACCGCGCCAGCGCGCTCGCCAACGCCGACATCGTGCTCCAGGTGCGTCCGCCCGAGGCCGACCAGATCGCCGAGTTCAAGACCGGCGCCACCGTCGTCTCGCTGATGAACCCCTACGCCAACCCGCACCTGGCGGCGATGGCGGCGAAGAAGCTGTCGGCCTTCGCCATGGAGCTGCTGCCGCGCACCACGCGCGCGCAGAGCATGGACGTGCTCTCCAGCCAGAACAACATCGCCGGCTACCGCGCGGTGCTGTTGGCCACGCACTACTACCCGCGCTTCATGCCGATGCTGATGACCGCCGCCGGCACCGTGAAGCCGGCGCGCGTGCTGATCATGGGCGTGGGCGTGGCGGGCTTGCAGGCCATCGCCACCGCCAAGCGCCTGGGCGCGGTGGTGGAGGCGACCGACGTGCGTCCGTCCACCAAGGAGCAGGTGGAGTCGCTCGGCGCCAAGTTCATCGAGGTGCCGATGACCGACGAGGAGAAGGCGGCCAGCGACGGCGTCTACGCCAAGGAGATGTCGGACGACTACAAGCGCCGCCAGGCCGAGCTGGTGGCCAAGCACGCCATGGCCGCGGACATCATCATCACCACCGCGCTGATCCCGGGCAAGAAGGCGCCGCAGCTGATCAGCGCCGAGGTGGTGCGGGCGATGAAGCCGGGCTCGGTGATCATCGACATCGCGGCGGAAGCCGGCGGCAACTGCGCGCTGACGGTGCCGGGCGAGGTGAGCGTGACCGACAACGGCGTGACCGTGGTCGGCATCACCAACCTGCCGGCGCTGGTGGCGGCGGACGCCTCCAGCCTGTACGCGCGCAACCTGTTGACCTTCCTGTCGCTGATGCTGAGCAAGGACGGTTTCACCCTCAACCTGGAAGACGACCTGCTGGCCGCCACGCTGATCACCCACGACGGCGCGGTGCGCTTCGGCCAACCTTCCTCCCCGTCCGCCGCCGCCCAGCCGGCCGCGACGCGGGCCTGACCTTCCAGGAGAGCATCATGATCGATCCTTTCATCACCAGTCTGACCGTGTTCGTGCTGGCCGTGTTCGTCGGCTACCACGTGGTGTGGAACGTCACCCCGGCGCTGCACACCCCGCTGATGGCGGTGACCAACGCCATCTCGGGCATCATCGTGGTCGGGGCGCTGCTGCAGGTGGTGGACATCAACGGTGAGGCCATCACCCTGACGTCCGTGCTCGGCGCCATCGGCATCTTCCTGGCCAGCATCAACATCTTCGGCGGCTTCCTGGTGACCCAGCGCATGCTCGATATGTTCAAGAAGAAGAAAAAGTAAGGAGCCGCCATGGAAAATATCTCTGCAATTCTCTACCTGATCGCGGCGGTGCTGTTCATCCTCGCGCTGAAGGGGCTGTCCAGTCCGGTGTCCGCCCTGCGCGGCAACCTGTACGGCATGGTGGGCATGCTGATCGCCGTGGTCACCACCTTCCTGATCATGGACAAGCCGGTGCTGGCGCTGATCGGCGCGGCCATCGCCGGCGGTGCGGTGATCGGGGCGTGGCGTGCCAAGACCGTCGAGATGACCGGCATGCCGGAGCTGGTGGCGGCGATGCACTCGCTGGTCGGCCTCTCGGCGGTGCTGATCGCGGTGGCGGCGATCTTCCACAGCGGGGTGGAGCATACCCCGGTGCAGAAGGTCGAGCTGTTCATCGGCGCCTTCATCGGCGCGATCACCTTCACCGCCTCGGTGGTGGCGTTCGGCAAGCTGTCGGGCAAGTTCGGCTCCAAGGCGGTGTCGTTTAGCGGCCAGCACCTGCTGAACCTGCTGCTGGCGATCGCCATGGTGGGCTTCGGCATCGTCTACTTCGTCAGCGACAGCCACGCCGCCTTCCTGGCGATGGTGGCGGTGGCGCTAGTGCTGGGCGTGACGCTGATCATCCCGATCGGCGGCGCCGACATGCCGGTGGTGGTGTCGATGCTGAACTCGTACTCGGGCTGGGCGGCGGCCGGCATCGGCTTCACGCTGAACAACCCGGTGCTGATCATCGCCGGCGCCTGCGTCGGTTCGTCCGGTGCCATCCTGTCGTACATCATGTGCCGGGCGATGAACCGCTCCATCGTCAGCGTGCTGCTGGGCGGCTTCGGCGCCGAAGCGGCCGTCGGCGGCGCCGCGGCCTCGGGTCCGAAGAACTACAAGTCGGGCTCGGCCGAGGACGCCGGCTTCCTGATGAGCAACGCCGACAGCGTGATCATCGTGCCGGGCTACGGCCTGGCGGTGTCGCGCGCGCAGCACGCGCTGCAGGAGTTCGCCGAGCTGCTGCACGAGGCCGGGGTGAAGGTGCGCTACGCCATCCACCCGGTGGCGGGGCGCATGCCGGGGCACATGAACGTGCTGCTGGCCGAAGCCGAGGTGCCGTACGAGCAGGTGCAGGAGATGGAGGAGATCAACTCCGACTTCTCCAACACCGACGTGGTGCTGGTGATCGGCGCCAACGACGTGGTGAACCCGGCGGCGCAGAAGGACAAGGCGAGCCCGATCTACGGCATGCCGATCCTGGAGGCGCACAAGGCGCGCACGGTGATCGTGGTGAAGCGCTCGATGAACGCCGGCTACGCCGGTCTGGACAACGAGCTGTTCTACATGGACAAGACCATGATGGTGTTCGGCGACGCCAAGAAGGTGGTGGAGGACCTGGTGAAGAGCGTGGCGCATTAACGCCGGCTTCGGCCAACCTTGAGAGATCGACCGCCCGGCCGGCAACGGCAGGGCGGTTTTTTTACGTCGTGTGGCCGATACTGGAAGAGACTCTGTTGCTCGCAAGAAGCGGATCTCGCCATGCCAACCCGCCACCTCGGCGTCGTCCTGAAAGGCTACCCGCGCCTTTCCGAAACCTTCATCGCGCAGGAGCTGCGCGAGCTGGAGGCGCGCGGCTTCACGCTGACGCTGTTTTCGCTGCGCCACCCCACCGACCTGGAGCGCCACCCGGTGCACGACGAGATCCGCGCCCGCGTGGTGTATCTGCCGGAGTACCTGTACCAGGAGCCGTGGCGCGTGCTGCGTGCCGCGTTGCTGGCGCTGCGCCGGCCGGCGGCGCTGTGGGCGACGTGGCGGCTGTTCCTCGCCGACCTCGCGCGCGACTTCACCCCCAACCGGGTGCGCCGTTTCGGCCAGGCGCTGGTGCTGGCGGCGGAGTGCCCGCCCGAGATCGAGCAGCTCTACGTGCACTTCATCCACACCCCCGGTTCGGTGACGCGCTACGCCGCGCGCCTGAGCGGCCTGCCGTGGGCGGCGTCGGCGCACGCCAAGGACGTGTGGACCCAGCCGGAATGGGAAATCCGCGCCAAGCTGGCCGACATGCAGTGGCTCGCCACCTGCACCCGCGCCAACCACGACTACCTCTCGGCGTTGCCGGAGGGGCGCGGCAAGGTGCATCTGGTCTACCACGGCATCAGCTTCGCGCGCTTTCCGCCGCCGCCCCCGCCCCCGGCCGCGCGCGACGGCAGCGACCCGGCGCACCCGGTGGAGCTGCTGTCGGTGGGCCGCGCCGTGGCCAAGAAGGGCTACGACGACCTGCTCGCGGCGCTGGCGACGCTGCCGCCCGGGCTGCACTGGCGCCTGAGCCACATCGGCGGCGGCACGCTGCTGCCGGAACTCAAGCGCCAGGCGGAGCGGCTCGGGCTGGCCGGCAACATCCGCTGGCTGGGCGCGCTGCCGCAGCAAGAGGTGCTGGCGGCCTACCGCCAGGCCGATCTCTTCGCGCTGCCGTGCAAGGTGGTCGACGACGGCGACCGCGACGGCCTGCCCAACGTGCTGATGGAAGCGCAGAGCCAGGGTGTGTGCTGCCTGTCGACGCGGCTGTCGGGCATCCCCGAGCTGATCGAGGACGGCGTCAGCGGCGTGCTGGTGGAACCCGGCGACGTGGCGGCGCTCGGCGCGGCGCTGGCGCGGCTGATCGCCGACCCCGGCCTGCGCCAGCGCCTGGCCCAGGCCGGCGCCGAGCGGGTGCGCCGCGAGTTCGCCATGGAACGCGGCATCGAGCGGCTGCTGGCCTGTTTTGACACCCCTCTTTCCGCTACGGAGGCAGCATGCCCCGTCTCGCCTTCTACGCCCCATTGAAATCGCCGCGCCACCCGGTGCCGTCCGGCGACCGCACGCTGGCGCGGCTGTTGCTGCGCGGTCTGCGCCTGGCCGGCTGGCAAGTGGAGCTGGCCTCCAGCCTGCGCAGCTACGACGGCGTCGGTGATCCGCGCCAGCAACAGCGGCTCAAGGCGCGCGCCGAACGCCGCGCCGCGGCGCTGATCGCCGCCTATCGCGCCCGTCCGCCGGAGGAGCGGCCGCAAGCCTGGTTCACCTACCACCTCTACCACAAGGCGCCGGACTGGATCGGCCCGGCGGTGTGCCGCGCGCTCGGCATCCCCTACCTGCTGTGCGAGGCCTCGCACGCGCCGCAGCAGGAAGGCGGGCTGTGGCAGGACAACCTGTCCGACTGCGTGGCGGCGATCCGCCAGGCGGCACGCATCTTCATCGTCAACCCGCGCGACGAGCCCGGCCTGGCGACGATCCTGGCCAACCCGCTGCGGGTGCTGCGCCGGCTGCCGCCGTTCATCGACACCACGACGTTGGCGCGGCGGCGCCCGCGTGGGGAGCTGGCGCGCGAAGCCGGGCTCGACCCGGCGCGGCCCTGGCTGATCAGCGTGGCGATGCTGCGCCCGGGCGACAAGATGGCCTCGTACCGGCTGATGGCGGCGTGCTACCGGCGGCTGCTGGCGGAGGGACGCCATCTGCACTGGCTGATCGTCGGTGACGGCGCGGCGGCGGCGGAACTGGACGCGCTGATCGCCGACCTGCCCGGTGCAGTGCGGCTGGGCGCGCTCGACCCGCCCGCGGCGGCGCCGTGGCTGGCGGCCTCGCAGCTGTGCGTGTGGCCGGCGGTGAACGAGTCGTTCGGCATGGCGCTGCTGGAAGCGCAGGCCGCCGGCTGCCCGGTGGTGGCCGGTTACGGCGCCGGCGTGGCCGGCATCGTCGACGCCGCCAGCGGGCGGCTGGTGCACGATTGCAACGTCGAGCGCTTCAGCGCCGCGGTGGCGACGCTGCTGGACGACTGGGCGGTGCGCCGCGCCATGGCCGAGGCCGGCCCTCACTACGTGCGCGAGCACCACTCGTTGGGGCGCGCCGCCGCGCTGCTGCGGGCGTACTGGCCGGGCCCGCCCGTCGTGGCATCGGCTATACCGGAAGAAGCCGTCCCGGCTGCTGCCAAGGTATCCCGCGATGAAGAAAAGCCGCATCCTGATCTATAGCCACGACTCGTTCGGGCTGGGTCACCTGCGCCGTTGCCGTGCCATCGCGCACGCCCTGGTCGAGCGCTACAAGTCGCTGACGGTGCTGATCCTGACCGGATCGCCGATCGCCGGCCACTTCAACTTCAAGGCGCGTGTCGACTTCGTGCGCATTCCCGGCGTGATCAAGCTCTACAACGGCGAGTACACCCCGCTCAAGCTGCACATCAGCCTGAAGGAGACGCTGGCGCTGCGCGAGTCGATCATCCTGCACACCGCGCGCGTGTTCGAGCCGGACCTGTTCATCGTCGACAAGGAGCCGCTCGGGCTCAAGGGCGAGGTGGCCAGCACGCTCGACCTGCTCGCCACGCGCCGCACCCGCACCATCCTCGGCCTGCGCGACGTGATGGACGATGCCGACCGGCTGTCGCGCGAGTGGCAGGCCAAGAACGCGCTGCCGGCGCTGGAGAGCCTCTACGACGAGATCTGGGTATACGGCAGCCGCAACATGGGCGACCCGCTCACCGGGCTGCCGATCACCCCCGCCATCCACGACAAGATGCTGTACACCGGCTACCTGCCGCGCCACCTGCCGGAGCATGAAAGCTCCGGCCTGCTGGAGGGGCTGCCCGAGCCCTACCTGCTGGTGACGCCGGGCGGCGGCGGCGACGGCGCCGAGATGGTGGACTGGGTGCTGCGCGCCTACGAGAGCGGCGCCGCGCTGCCGTGGCCGGCGCTGTTCATGCTGGGGCCGTTCATGTCGGCGCACGAGCAGGAGGCGTTCCGGCTGCGCGCCGCCCGGCTGCCCAACGTGCAGATCGCCACCTTCGACACCCAGTTCGAATCGCTGATGAACCAGGCGCGCGCGGTGGTGGCGATGGGCGGCTACAACACCTTCTGCGAGATTTTGTCGTTCAACAAGCCGGCCCTGCTGGTGCCCCGCACCGAGCCGCGCCTGGAGCAGCTGATCCGCGCGCGCAAGGCGACCGCGCTGGGGCTGACCACCATGCTCGACCCGGCGCAACTGGCCGACACCGCGCCGATGGTGGCGGCACTGCAGCGCCTGCCGGAGCAAGCGCCGCCGTCGGCCGCGGCACGGCGCAACATGCTGTGCGGGCTGCAGACCATCGGCAAGCGGGTGGGCGCCATCGTGCGGGAGCACGCCTCGTGAAGCTGCTGTTCTACGTCCAGAGCCTGCTCGGCATCGGCCACCTGCAGCGCGCCGCGCGGCTGGCGCGGGCGTGCCAGGCGCACGGCCTGGAGGTGCACATGCTGATGGGCGGCGAGGACAGCGCGCTGGTCGATTTCGGCGCCGCCCGGCGCATCGCGCTGCCGCCGCTGACCAGCGCCGACGCCCGCTTCACCACCCTGCTCGACCGCCACGGCCGGCCGCTCGACGCCGCGCTGGAGGCCGAGCGACGCGACCGCGTGCTGGCGGCGCTGAAGCAGGTGCGCCCGGCGCTGCTGCTGATCGAGAGCTACCCGTTCGGGCGACGCCGCCTGCGCTTCGAGCTCGCTCCCCTGATCGAGGCGGCGCGCGCCATGACGCCGCGCCCGCTCGTCGTCTGCTCGGTGCGCGACGTGCTGCAAGGGCGTTCGCCCGAGCGCCAGACGGAGAGTGCCGCGCTGTTCCGGCACGACTTCGACCACCTGCTGGTGCACGGCGACGCCGAGTTCCTGCCGCTGGCGGCGAGCTTTCCGGTGGCGCTGCTGCCGCCGGAGCGGGTGCACCACACCGGCTACGTCGGCGCCGCGCTGACGCCGTCCGACGACCCCGCGGCGGCCGGCGAGGTGCTGGTCTCGGCCGGCGGCGGCGCGGTCGGCGCCGAGCTGCTCGCCACCGCGCTGGCGGCCCGGCCGCTGACCCGGCTCGCGGCGCGGCGCTGGCGCCTGCTGTGCGGCCCGCGGCTGGAGGCGGCGCGGCGTCGGGCGCTGGAGCGCGACGCGCCGGACGGCGTGATCGTCGAGGACCTGCGCGCCGACTTCGCGCCGCGCCTGGCGGTGGCGGCGCTGTCGATCTCCCAGGCCGGCTACAACACCGTGCTCGACCTGCTCGCCGCCGGCTGCCCGGCGGTGCTGGTGCCGTTCCAGGGCGAGGACCAGACCGAGCAGCGCCTGCGCGCCGAGGCGCTGGCCGCGCGCGGACGCGTCGCGCTGCTGGAGGAGAACGCGCTGACCCCGCTGGCGCTGGCGGCGGCGATCGAGCAGGCGCTGACCCTGCCGCCCACCCGCCTGCCGCTCAGGCTGGACGGCGCCGAGCAGAGCGCGCGGCTGCTGCGGCGCTGGGCCGAGGAGGCCGGCCATGGCGGGTGACGATGGTTTTGCCGTGCTGCGCGCGGAACTCGACCGCTGGAGCGAGAGCGGCCGGACGGCCACCTTGTGGTGGCGCGACGACGACGCGGTGGCGGACAGTGCCGCGCTGCAATGGCTACTGGACCTGGCCGATGCCCACGCCGTGCCGTTGTGGCTGGCGGTGATTCCGGCCGCGCTGGAGGACTCGCTGCCCGCCGCCCTCGCCGCCCGGCACGCGCCCGGCGTGCTGCAACACGGCATCGCCCACCTCGACCACGCCCTGCCGGGCGAGCGCAAGTGCGAGCTCGGCGCCGCCTGGCAGTGGGACGCGCTGCGCGCGGCGCTGCAGGGCGGGCGGGCGCGCCTGGCGGCGGCCTTCGGCCAACGTTTCCGCCCGGTGCTGGTGCCGCCCTGGAACCGCCTCCACCCCGGCTGGATTGCGCGCCTGCCCGAGGCGGGGCTGATCGGGCTCTCCACCCTCGGCCCGCGTCGGGTGCAGCCCGGTCTCGCCGTGGTCAACGTGCACGCCGACCTGATCGACTGGCGAAGCCGCCAGTACGCCGGCGACGCGGCGCTGGCGGCGGCGCTGGCGCGCCACCTCGCGGCGCGGCGCCGCGGCGAGGCCGACGCCCTGGAACCCAGCGGCATCATGAGCCACCACCGCGTACACGACGCCGCCATCTGGGACGGTGCCGCGCGCCTGCTGGCGCTGCTGGCCGCCCACCCCGCCGCCGCCTGGCACGATCCGGCGACGTTGTGGCATGCCGCTGTGGCGGAGGGCGCGCCGCCATGCTGAACGAGCTCTTCAACAGCACCAACCAGATCGCCGACGTGCTGTGGATCATCCAGCAAATCCTCGGCCGCGCCGCCGGCGAGCTGCAACTGATCGCCCAGCAGATCGACCACGACATCACCGCCGCCGGCTGGGACCGTTTTGCCGGCATCACCGTGCTGGTGGTGGGGGTGGCGATGCTGGCCGAGTACCTGGCTGGGCGCCGCTTCCGCGCGCTGGCCAACGCCATCGGCCGCGAACAGGCCAGCGGGCTCGGCAGCCGCATCGGCTACCAGCTGCTGCGCACGCTGTTCCGGCTGCTGTGCGTCGGCATCTTCATGATCACCGCGCAGGGCATGCTGCTGTTGACCAGCAACACCAACGACGTGCGGCCGAAGCTGCTGTTCAGCCTGCTGCTGGCGACGGTGACCTTCCGTGCCGTGGGCGTGCTGTCGCAGGCGGTGTTCGCCCCCACCGCCAAGGGCATCCGCCCGCTGCCGATCGCCTGCGAGCAGGCCATCGGCTTCCACCGCGGCGTGATGACCTTCACCCTGCTCTATATCGTCGGCTTCCAGGGTACCGATTTCCTGGCCTGGCTCGGCATGGACGGCGAACTGGTGCGGCTGCTCAAGGTGCTCACCGGCCTCGCCCTCAACCTGTTCGCGCTGGGCTTCGTCTGGCTCCAGCGCGGTACCATCGAGCAGTTGTTCCAAAGCCGCGACCGCAACGGCGGGGAACACGGCCTGGCCATCATCCTGAGCCAGTCGTGGCCGCTGCTGGTGACGCTGTGGCTGCTGGCGATCTGGCTGCTGTGGAGCCACAGCCTGATCATCGGCAACCTGCAGCACGCCGCCAAGATGTCCTGGCCATGGTGGCTCACGCTGCTGTTTCCGATCATCGACCGGCTGTTCGCCGCCGCGCTCTACAAGCTGTGCCAGCTGCCCTGGCTGCAAAGCCATACCTTCGCCCAACGCTCGCGCCGCTTCCGCCGCATCATGCAGGGCGGGCTGAGGCTGATCATGCTCACCGTCGCGGTGCTGACCGTGGCCGACGTGCTGGGCTACGACGCCATGACCATGAGCGGCGACGGCCGCATCAGCCGCCTGCTCAAGTCGCTGCTCGACAGCATGGTGATCGTGCTCTTGGCCTATATGGTGTGGGAGGTGCTGTTGTCGCAGATCGAGCGCCAGCTGCCGCCGCCGGAGCAGGAGGTGCAGAGCACCCTGGCCGACGAGGGCGAGGGCGCCGCCGCCGGCAGCCGGCGCGAGACGCTGCTGCCGCCCTTGCGCACGCTGCTGTTCTTCCTGCTGCTGATCATCCTGACCCTGAGCCTGCTGCACGCGCTGGGGGTGGAGATCGGTCCGCTCCTGGCCGGCGCCGGGGTGATCGGCATCGCCATCGGCCTGGGGGCGCAGAAGCTGGTGCAGGACGTCATCTCCGGCATCTTCTTCCTGCTCGACGACGCCTTCCGCCGCGGCGAGTACATCGAGGCCGGCGACTTGCGCGGCACGGTGGAGCGGCTGTCGATCCGCTCGATGCAGCTCAGGCACCACCTGGGCGCGCTGCAGACCATCCCCTACAGTTCGATCCGCACCGTGCGCAACATGAGCCGCGACTGGGCGACCATGAAGCTGGAGATCCGCCTGCCCTACGACGTCGACCTGGAGACGGTGCGCAAGGTGATCAAGAGCGTCGGCGAGGAGATGCTGGCCGACCCCGAGCTCGGGCCGCACTTCATCCTGCCCCTGAAGTCGCAGGGGGTGATGCGCATCGAGGAGTCGGCGCTGATCGTGCGCATGAAGTTCACCACCCGCCCCGGCGAGCAGTGGGTGATCCGGCGCGAGGCCTACCGCCGTGTCAAGGAGGCGCTGGAGGCACGCGGCATCCTGTTCGCCCACCGCGCGATCCACGTCATCCTGCCGGTACCGGCGCCGGCCAAGCCGCCCCCGCCCATGGCGCCGCTGGCGGGCTACGACGACACCCACGAGCTGACCGAGGAGGACAGCCAGCGCCTGGCGGCGATGGCCGGCGCCAGCGCCGGGGCGATCCTGGCCGCCGAACTGGAGCGGCAGAACCGCATCGACGACGAGGATTCGCCCTGACGCCCCGCGCCGGGCCTCCGCCGTTCGGCCTAGCCCCTCCCCCTCGTCGGGCGTATCGAAGGACCCGCCGCCGTCGCGCTACACTGCAGCTTCCCCCCTGCCCGTATTGGAATACCGCGTCATGACCCAGATCACCGATTTCGACTCGCTGCTGGCCGCCGCACGCCAGCAGCCCGACCCGCAACGCCTGCTGTTCGTGTTCGTGCGCTCGGTGCTGCACGACGACCACGCCCCGCACGAAGCCGAACGCTTTAACGCCGGCCAGGGCGGCATCCTGCAGCCGGTGCTGTGCGTCGACAAGACCCCGGCCGAACTCACCAACTTCGCCGCGCTCAAGGCGGAATCGGCGCGCACCGGCGAGGCCTGGCAGCTCATGTTCGTCGCCGCCATCGGCGGTGCCAACGGCCAGGCCCCCAGCAGCGACGACGCCGAAGAGCCGCTCAAGCGCATGATCCAGACCATCCAGACCGGCGGCGACGTGTCGCGCTACCTGGCGTTCGATCATCAGGGCGAGCCGGTACGCTTCCTCTAAGCGCATCGCCCTCCCCGCCGCCGCGCGCGCGGCGGCGCTGAAAACAAAAAGGTTGGCCGAAGCCCCGCATACGGGCCTCGGCCAACCTTTTGGTCGATGAGCGCGGTGAGGCGGTTCAGAACCTGGTTACGATCTCGCGAGCTAGAGCGAAACAAGGCAAAAACGGCTGAGGAAGCGGAGTTTACACGTGGTAAATGAGCATTCCGAAGACGTTTTTAACGCCGTATCGCCGACGCGCAGCAGATCGTAAACAGGTTCTCAGCCCGCCATCGCCGCCTCCACCTCGTCCGCCGTCTTCGGGATCGGCGTGCCCAGCACGCGGCAGCCCTGTTCCGTCACCAGCACGTCGTCCTCGATGCGGATGCCGCCGAAATCGCGGTAGTCGTCGAAGCGCGCGTAGTCGATCAGCCCGGCGTGGCGGCCCTCGGCCCGCCAGGCGTCGATCAGCGCCGGGATGAAGTAGATGCCCGGCTCCACTGTGATCACCATGCCGGCCTTGAGCGGCTTGCCCAGACGCAGGTAGCCCAGACCGAACAGCGCGCTGCGCTCGACCTCGCCGCCGTAGCCCACCAGGTCCTCGCCCAGCCCCTCCATGTCGTGCACGTCCATGCCGATCTGGTGCCCCAGGCCGTGCGGGAAGGCGATGGCGTAGGCGCCGGAGTCGACGATGGCGTCGGCGTCGCCGTGGAAGAAACCGAGCGCCGTCATCCGCTCCACCATCACCCGCGCCGCGCGCTTGTGCACGTCCAGGTACTTTACCCCCGGGCGGATCGCCTCGAGCGCGGCCAGCTGCATCGCCAGCACCGTGTCGTACAGCGCGCGCTGACGCGGCGTGAAGCGCCCGCCCACCGGCAGCGTGCGGGTGATGTCGCTGGCGTAGCCACTGGCACTCGCCGCGCCGCTGTCGTTCACCACCAGGTCGCCGGCCGCCAGCACCTGGTCGTGGTGATGGTTGTGCAGCACCTCGCCGCGGCGCGAAAAGATGCTGGGGTAGGCCAGCTGCCAGTCGTGGCGGCGCACGATGCCTTCCATCTCGCCCACCACCGCGCGCTCGGCCACGCCCGGCCGCGCCGCGCGCATCGCCGCCAGGTGCATGGCGTGCGTCACCGCGAGCGCCGCTTCCATCTCGGCGATTTCCTCGTCGCCCTTGATCTCGCGCAGCGCCACCACGGCGCGGGTCAGCGCGGCGGAGACGCCGGCGCCCAGCTCGTCCGGCGGCAACGCCAGCAGCCGGCCCAGCTCGATCTGCGTCTCGCCGCGGTACGGCGCCAGGTAGTGCACGGTGCGGCCGGCGCCGCGCGCCGCGCGCACCAGCGCCGCCAGCTCGGCGTACGGCCGCGCCACGGCGACGCCGACGGAGGCGGCGCGCTCGGCCAGGCTCGGCTGCGGCCCGGTCCACACCACCTCGGCGACGTCGGGCTCGCGCCCGAACAGCGTCACCGCGCCGCTGTCGGCGTCGATCACGCCGGCCAGCCCCGGCTCGTTCAGGCCGAAGAAATAGCGGAAGGAGCTGTCCTGCACGAAGGGGTAGATGTTGTCGCGGTAGTTCATCGGTGCGTCGACGTTGCCCGGGAACAGCAACAGGCCGGACGGGCCCGCCGCCTGCAGGCGGGCACGGCGCTGCAGGTAGATGTCGGCAGAAAACATGGAGTCGATACCTTGTGGGTGACGGAACGGGAGCACTGGATTGTATACAGTCGTTCAACTGTACACGCGCCGCCGCCGCCCCGCCAGCGCCGGGCCCCTCACACGCGGTAGGCGCTGACCTCCTGGCGCATGCTCCCCGCCACCTCTTCCAGCCGCGCGGCCAGCGCGGCGGCCTGGCTGGCGGCGCAGCTGTTTTCCTCCGCGCCTTGCGCCACCACTTCCACCTGCTGGGCGATGCTGTTGGTGGCCATGCCCTGCTCGCGGATGGCGTCGGAAATCTCCGTCACCAGGCGCGCGCTCTGGCTGGCGCCGTGATGCAGGCTGCTCATGCTCTGTTGCGCCGACTGCACGCCCTCCTGGCCCTGCTCCACCTGCTGCACGGTCTGCTGCATGCGCCCCACCACGCTGCCGGAGACCTGCTGGATGGCGGCGATGATGGCGCCGATCTCCTGGGTGGAGGCGGCGGTGCGCTCGGCCAGCTTGCGCACCTCGTCGGCCACCACGGCGAAGCCCCGCCCCGACTCGCCGGCGCGCGCCGCCTCGATCGCGGCGTTGAGCGCCAGCAGATTGGTCTGCTCGGCCACGTCGCGGATCACGCTTACCACAGAGGCGATGTCCTGGCTGCGCGATTCGAGCTGGACGATGTCTTCCGAGGCGCCGCTCACGGTCGCGGCGATGGCCTGGATGTCGGCCACGGAACGCCCGATCACCTGCTGGCCGTTGCCGGCCTGCCCGGCGCTCTCGCCCGCCAGCTGCTGCGCCTCCTCGGCGCGGGTGGCGACATGGTTGATGCTGACCGTCATTTCTTCCACCGCGGCGGCCATCTGCGCCGACGAGGCGCTCTGCGTGTCCGAACTCTGGGCCACCTGGCGCGACGCCGCCTGCAGTTCCTGCGACGATTCCGCCACCGCCATCACGCCTTGCTGCAGCGTGCGCAGGCTGGACTGCAGCCGCTCCAGCAAGCGGTTGAAGGCCTGCGAGGCCTGGCCGATCTCGTCCCGCCCCGCAGCCGGGGCGCGCAGGGTGAAGTCGAGCCGGCTGCTGATGGTTTCCATCGTGCTCGCCAGGTCGCCGAGACCGCGCTTGATGTTGCGGCACAGCAACCCGCCCCACACCAGCGCCAGCAGCGCGGACAGCGCCATCAGGCCGAAAGACAGCCACAACGACTGGGCGTAGGCACGGTCGTTGTCCTGCTTCATGGCGACGGCCATTCTGTTGTTGTAACCGATATGCTGCGTCCAGGAGGCGGCCAGTGCCGCGCCCTTGCCGCGGCCGGCGAAGGCGACCGCGGCGTTGGTGTCGCCGCTGCGCGACGCCCCCAGCGTATGGTCCATCTCCTGCTTGTAGGCCGCATACGTCGCCTTGTCCGCCGCCAGCGCGGCGCGGTCGTCGGCGTCGCTGACCAGCGACTCGTAGGCCGCGAGCTGCGTGTCGATGGCGCTGAAACTCTGCCGGATCTGGCTCTCGTACTCGGCCTTCTTCGCCGGGTCCGCGGTGGCGATGTGCTTCCACACCGCCACCCGGGCATTGGCCGTGGCATCCTTGGCGGCGACCAGGATCTTGACGCTGGGCATGATGTCCGTCGTGAACCCTTCGATACGGATTTGCGCCCGGGACAGCTGCCATACCGCCAGCCCTCCCGCCGCGATCACCAGCAGCACCCCGATCAGGAACGCCAGTATCAAACGCGTTGTGATTTTCATCATCCACCTCGGCTCACTGGAAAATCCTCGAGAAGAGCGGCGCAGCCCGTCCTTCCAAAACAAACGTTTGCATTCCACCCCGCCACGCCACCCGCCCGCATTTTGGTGCAAAACAGCAACAACTCCCGCCATGCCGCGGCATTGGCAATTTTCACACTCCGGCCATCGGGCCATAACGCCGTCATTCTGTTCATGACAAAAAGGACAAGCGCTCTACTCTGGCCGTGCACGAATCTCATAGGTTGATTTTTTCTCACCGCCATCGATGCGTTTTCGGAATTCACTAATCAATCCTGCGGCTGATTTGTAATAGAAATCAAAAAGTACATAATTGACGCACAGCCGGCATAAAAAATACAGTCCTCACGCATCCCATTTGAATAAACAAAAATTAATGAAAAGACAATTACCGTCTCTCAATGCCCTCAAAATCTTCGAGGCGGTGGGCCGCACCCTCAGCTTCACCCAAGCCGCGTCGGCGCTGGGCCTGACGCAAAGCGCGCTGTCCCGGCAAGTCAAGACACTGGAAACGGCGCTGGGCCAGAAACTGATCGACCGCAATCAGAAACGGATCGTGTTGACGCCGGCAGGACAGCAGTTGTTGGCGGCGGCGAGCCAGGCCTTCGATACGCTGGAAAAAGCCATCGGGCAGATCAACGAGGCCACGGCGCGACAGGTGCTGCATATTCGCTGCCCGGTCTTTTTTGCCAGCCAGTGGCTGATTCCGCGCCTGCGGGAGATCGAGTTCATCAGCGAAGCCGACAAGATCATCATCAGCTCGCCCGAGCGGCCGAATGACAGGGACATGCCGCCGGTGTCGTGCGAGGTGCGCTGGGGAGACGGTTCATGGCCGGGCTTCGACGGCGAGCTGCTGCGCTCGGTGCGCCTGCAGGCGTTCTGCGCGCCGCCGGTGGCCGAACTATTCGCCCACAGCGGCGACACCAGCCGCTTGCGCCTGCTGATCTTCCAACAGCCCAACCAGCAGATCTGGCAGCACAGCTGGAACCGCTGGCTGGAGGCCAACCCGCTGCCGGGCAGCAACGAACGGCTGGTGTGCGACTCCCCGAAATCGACGCTGAGCGCGGCCTGCAAGGGCCTGGGACTGGCCCTGTGCGACCCGGTGATGCTGGAAAGCGAGCTGGTTCTCGGGCAGCTGGTGCCGTTCAACGAGCATCAAGTCGGCTGTGCCCATTCCTATTGGATCAAGACGCCCGGCGCCGGCGACAGCCCCGCCAGCCAGCGGCTGCACCAGTACCTGACGCAACACTTCGGCAATGCCGGCCGGCGTGACAGCGGCACCGCCGCAGGGCGGCGGCATGCTGCGGGCGTCAGGCCGGAGCCAGGCGCCAACGCCAGCGCAGCAGGCCGCTGACCGTCCCGCCCGCCAGCAAGGCCCACAACGGGGCGCCGAGCCCGGCGATGGTGACGCCGGAGGCCGCCACCACGAAGGTAAGCAGCGCCGCCTCGCGCTGGCGCTCGTCGCCCAGCGCGGTGGCGAGCGAGGAGGCCAGCGTGCCGAACAACGCCAGCCCGGCGGCCGCCGCCACCAGCGCCTTGGGCAGGGTCAGGATCAGCGCCGCCAGCGCCCCGCCGGCCAGCCCCAAGAGGAGGTACAACACCCCGCACACCACCCCGGCCATGTAGCGCCGCGCCGGGTCCGGGTGCGCCTCGGGCCCGGTGCAGATCGCCGCGGTGATCGCCGCCAGCACCACGCCGTGTCCGCCCAGGGGCGCGGTGACGATCGACATCAATCCGAGCGCAGTGACCGGCGAGCGCGCCGGGATGCGGTAGCCGGACGACGCCAGCACCGCCATGCCCGGCAGGAACTGCCCGGTCAGCGCCACCAGCGCGAGCGGAATGGCGAGGTTGACGAAGGCCGTCCACGACCATGCCGGCAGGGTGAACTGCGGCCCGGCGCCGCCCTGCCACGCCGGCAGCGCGCCGAACAGGCCCTGCACGCCGGCGATGGCGAACCCCAGTGCCAGCGCGAGCGGCAAGGCGTAGCGCGGGAACAGCCGCCGGCCGAGGAAGAACGCCGCCGCCATCGGCAGCACCAGCGCCGCGTCATGGCTGGCCGCCCCGGCCAGCTCGGCGACGAAGCGGAACAGGATGCCGCCCAAGAGCGCCGCCGCCAGCGCCGGCGGGAACACCTTCATGATCCTGTCGAACAGCCCGGAAGCACCGATCGCGGTGACGATGACCGCCGCCGCCAGGAAGGCGCCCACCGCCTCGGGGTACGGCACGCCGGGCAGCGCCGCCAGCAGCAGCGCCGCGCCCGGCGTCGACCAGGCGGTGATCACCGGCGCCTTCCAGCGCAGCGACAGCCACAAGCCGGCGACGCCGGAGCCGATCGACACCGCCCACACCCAGGAACCGAGCTGGGCGGCGCTCAGGCCCGCCGACTGCGCGGCGTGCACGATGATGAGAAAAGGGCCGGAATACCCCACCAGCAGTGCAAGCACCGCGGCGAGGACGGCCGAAGGCGACAGATCGCGCCAGGGGGAAAACGTCATGGTTCTGCTCCTTGGAGCCGCTAACACAACCCTCTTGGCATTGCTGTGCGCGTGCGGATCCATCGCTGGGCGCGCATTTGCCGTACTGGGTCGCGCGCCTGGCCAGGACCGCTGCGTGGGTTGGTTAACCGCTCAGATGTCATCGATGGCCCCAGCGTAGTCCCGCCGCGCGACGCCGCCTTCACACAACGCGCCAAACAGCTTAGGCTGGGCGCAATCTGTTCTATATAACAAGACGATGAACGCTACTCCGCATTACCAGCGCATCGCCGCCGAGCTGCAGGCCCGCCTCGACGCTGGCGAATTCGTCCCCGGCAGCCGCCTGCCGGCGGTGCGCCGCCTGGCCGAGCACTACGGCGTCAACACCCTGACCGCGCTCGCCGCCTATCGTCTGCTGGAACAGCGCCAGAGCGTGGTGGCGCGCCCGCGCGCCGGCTTCTACGCCGCGCTGCCGCGCCGCGCGGCCCACCCCGAGCAGAGCGCGCCGCTGCCGGCGCCGGCGGCGCTGGTGCGGGTCGACAGCCGCGTCTCGCACCTGCTGCGCCTGTCCGGCTCGCGCCTCGCGCTGCAGCTGCACATGGCCGAGGCCGCCACCGCGCTCTACCCCACCGCCGAGCTGGCGCGCCGCCTGCAGCACACCTTGCTGCGCCAGCCGGAGCTGATCGGCGCCTACCTGGCGGAGTCGGAACAGACCCGGCTCAAGCGCGAGATCGCCCGCCTCGCCGCCGGCGCCGAGCTCGATCTCACCCCCGGCGACATCCTGATGACCCAGGGCATCACCGAGGCCATCAGCCTGGCGCTGCGCCTGCTCACCCGCCCCGGCGACACCGTGGCGGTGGAAACCCCGGTCTACTTCGGCCTGCTGCAGACGCTGGAAAGCCTGGGCCTGAAGGCGCTGGAGATTCCCTGCACGCCGGACGCCGGGCTGTCGCTGGAGGCGCTGGAGTTCGCGCTGCGCCACGGCCCGGCGGTGCGGTGCCTGGTCACCGTGCCGCACTTCCAGAACCCCACCGGGGCGCTGATGCCGGACGACAACAAGAAGCGCCTGCTGGCGCTCACGCGCCGGCACGGCGTGACCATCATCGAGGACGACGTGTTCGGCGACCTCTACTTCGGCCCCCGCCGCCCCACCCCGCTCAAGGCCTGGGACCGCGACGGCGAGGTGATCTACTGCGCCTCGTTCACCAAGAGCTTCGCGCCGTCGTTCCGCCTGGGCTGGCTCGCCGGCGGGCGCCACCACGCGGCGCTGGCCCGCTTGCGCGAAAGCAGCTCGCTGGTGAGCTCGTCGCTGCTGCAGGTGGTGCTGGCCGACATGCTCGCGGCAGGCGATTACGCGCGCACCAGCCAGCGCCTGCGCCAGCAGCTGGCGCAGCAGATGCAGGCCACCGCCGACGCGGTGCTGGCGGCGTTCCCGCACGGCACGCGCGTGCGCCGGCCGCAGGGCGGGCTGCTGCTGTGGGTGGAATGCCCGGAGGGGGTGGATACCGCACGGCTGCTGGAAGCCGCGCTGGCGCAGTCGATCAGCTTCGCCCCCGGCCTGCTGTTCTCGGCCGAGCCGCGCTTCAGCCACTGCCTGCGCCTCAACTTCGGCCAACCCTGGAGCGGGCAACTGGCCGACGCCATCACCCTGCTCGGCCGCCTGGCCACCGCGCAGCTGGCCGGACAGGATTGAGAACCTGTTCACGATCTGTCGCGAGCAGCCCTCAGCGGGGTGAAAAGCAGCGCAGAAACTGGAATGTACTGGAATACATGAGGACGCCCGATCGCTGAGCGAATCAATAGATTGGCACGCAGTGCACATGAGCCCCGATCAGGGATGCGCAGCAAGATCGTGAACGGGTTCTGAGGAAACGACCATGGACCACATCGACACCCTGGTGATCGGCGCCGGCGTCATCGGCCTGGCGGTGGCGCGCGCGCTGGCCCTGCAAGGACATGAAGTCATCGTCGCCGAAGCCGAAGCCGCCTTCGGCCACCACACCTCGAGCCGCAACAGCGAGGTGATCCACGCCGGGCTCTACTACCCGACCGGCTCGCTCAAGGCGCGGCTGTGCCTGGCCGGGCGCACATCACTGTACCGCTACTGCGCCGCGCGCGCGGTGCCGCACCGCCGCCTCGGCAAGCTGCTGGTCGCCACCCAGGCCGGCGACGCGCCGCGGCTGAGGCACATCGCCCAACGCGCCGCCGCCAACGGCGTGAGCGACCTGCGCTGGCTGGAACAGGCCGAGCTCGCCGACCTGGAGCCGGCGCTCGCCGGCCACACCGCACTGTTGTCGCCCGCCACCGGCATCGTCGACAGCCACGCCCTGATGCTGGCGCTGCTGGCCGATGCCGAAGCCGCCGGCGCGCTCTTGGCGCTGGCCTCGCCGGTGGTCGGCGGGCGCATCGAACCAGACGGACTGGTGCTCACCATCGGCAGCGACACCCCGTACTACCTGCACGCGCGCCGCGTGGTCAACGCCGCCGGGCTGTGGGCGCAGCGCGTCGCGGCGGCCATCGACGGCCTGCCGGCGGGCTCCATTCCCCCGCTGCATTACGCGCGCGGCGTGTACTTCACGCTGAGCGGACGCGCGCCGTTCTCGCACCTGATCTACCCGCTGCCGGTGGCGGGCGGACTGGGCACCCACCTCACGCTCGACCTCGCCGGCCAGGCGCGCTTCGGCCCGGACGTGGAATGGGTGGACACGGTGGACTACCGCGTCGACCCGGCGCGCGCGGGCTGCTTCTACCAGAGCATCCGCCAGTGGTGGCCGGCGCTGCCGGACGGCGCGCTGCAGCCGGGTTACGCCGGCATCCGCCCCAAGCTCGCCGCGCCGGACCAGGCCGACGCCGATTTCGTGATCCAGGACGAGCGCCAACACGGCGTGCCGGGTCTGATCAACCTCTACGGCATCGAATCGCCGGGGCTGACCAGCTGCCTCGCGCTGGCCGACGAGGTGGCGCGGCGGCTGGCGCCAGGCGCCGTGTAACAATTGAAACACATCGCGCCGCGCTTTCTGTTATGAACCAGTGCATGCTCTGTGAGGATCGACAGAGCTCGGCATCTACAATCGAACTCGGAGCCAAGACAAAACCGACTCGTCCCTATCCCCGTTGGCCTGTGCCGTTTGGACGGGGTAGGGCAAGGTTTTAAGCCGCCGCCTGTTTGAGCGATTTGACGTTAGCAAATGCGTCCGCTGAGCAAATCTCCGCGTGCCAATCTCCGATTGGCCCAGCGATGGATTTGCACGCATGGAGTTCGGCGGCGCCTTGCCCTGCCCTGGCCAAGCGGGAATTCACGGGCCGTCGGGGTCGCCTGGGGTTGCAAGGGGGCTGGCGACACAGCCCCCTTGCCTGCCGGCGGTCAGCACCGCTTGAAATGTCGTCCGCGCAGCGGACACAAAAGCCCGACTCAATAAGAAACGGGATGCCAAACATCGTGAACAACACGATGAATAAGGAGGAGCCCCCCGCATGGACGACAAGCACCGCATCCTGATCGTCGACGACGAGACCGAGGTGCGCGACTGGCTCGGCGCGCTGCTGGAGGACGGCGGCTTCGCCCCGCACGGCGTAGCCGACGGCGCGGCGATGCGCCAGGCCCTGGCGGCACAGCGCTTCGCGCTGGTGATCCTCGACCTCAGGCTCAAGGGCGAGGACGGCCTGATGCTGGCGCGCGAGCTGCGCGGCCAGTCCGCCGTGCCGATCATCATGATGAGCGGCAAGGGCGACGAGACCGACCGCGTGCTGGGGCTGGAACTGGCCGCCGACGACTACCTGACCAAGCCGTTCTCCGGACGCGAACTGCTGGCGCGCGTGCGCGCCGCGCTGCGCCGCACCACCGAGCTGTCGATCCCGCTGCAGCGCCACCCGGGCGAGGCGCACGAGTGCTACGCCTTCAACGGCTGGCTGCTCGACCTGACCGCGCGCGAGCTGCGCCAGCCGGACGGCACGCCGTGCGCGCTGACCCAGGGCGAGTTCTCGCTCTTGGCCACGCTGGTGCGCCACCCGCAGCGGGTGTGGAGCCGCGAGCAGCTGCTGGAGCAGACGCGCGGCCTCGACACCGAGGTGTACGACCGCACCATCGACGTGCTGATCCTGCGCCTCAGGCGCAAGATCGAGCTGAACCCGCGCCACCCCGAACTGATCTGCACCGAGCGCGGCCTGGGCTACCAGTTCCGCGCCGCGGTCAGCCGCCCTTGAGGTCCGCCGTGCCGCCCCCCTCGCGCCTGTTGTGCTCCGCTTGGTCGCAGCCGATCCGCACCCGGCTGCAGGCGGCGTTCGCGGCGATGTTCGTGCTGATGCTGGCGGTGACTCTGGTCGGCGTCAGCGGCATGCGCACCACGCTCGACACCCTCACCGGCTTTCGCGAGGAGGTGATGCCGGAGCTGGCGCGCGTGCTGGAGCTGGCGGAAAAAGTGTCGCAGGTGGCCGCCATCGCCCCCAACCTGGCCGACAATTACGCCCCCGACACCCTGCCCGACGACGTGCAGCGGCTGCAGGCGCTGATGGGCGACATCCAGCGCCTGTCGCTGGCGCTGCCGCCGCAGGCCGACCGCCGCCTCGCGGTCAGCAGCATGCTGGACGGCGCCGGACACGACCTCGAGCAACTGCTGCTGTTGTCCGGCGACAAGCGCCACCACCAGCAGGCGCTCGACGCCTACCGCCTGCGCCTCGACCACCTGCTCGACCAGCTCGGCCACGGCGGCGTGGTGCGCAGCGCGCCGACCCTGCTGCCGTTGTGGCACACGCTGCAGGCGGTGCCGCTGGCGCGCGACCGCGCCGCGCTGGGCGCGCTGGAAGCCGACGCCGAAGCGCTGCTGCTGGCGATGCAGCGGCGCGGCGAGACGCGCTACCTGCCGCCCTGGCTCCACACCGAGCTGGACGTGATCTGCTGCACGCCGCAGAACCTGTTCGAGCAGCGCCGCCAGGTGCTCGCCACCGACGAACGCATAGCGCTGCTGCTGCAGCTCTACCGCAGCAACGCGGTACAGCTCAGCCAGCGCACCGCCGCCTACGTGCAGGAACTGCGCGCGCTGGCCGACAATCGCAGCCGACGCGTGCAGGTCACCATCCGCTCCGGCATCAGCGGACTCACCGTGCTGGCGGCGGTCGGCGTGCTGGTGGCGCTGTTGGCGGCGGGCTACGTGCGGCGCGTGGCGCGGCAGATGCAGTCGATCTCGCGCGTGATGAGCCGGCTCGCCGCCGGCGACACCGCGCAGGCCACCCCCGCCACCGAACGCGCCGACGAGATCGGCGAGCTGGCGCGGGCGTTCCAGGTGTTCCGCGACAACCTCTTGGAAAAGCAGCGCCTGGCGCAGGGGCTGGAGGCGCAGCGCCGGCTGCTGCAGACGGTGTTCGCCAGCATGAACGACGGCCTCTCGGTGTACGACGCCGACGGCGCGCTGATGGTGTGGAACCCGCAGTTCCCGGCCCTGCTCGGCATCGACCCGGCGCGGCTCAGCAGCGGCCTGCCCTACCCCGCGCTGCGCACGGCGATGCCCGCCGGCACGCGCTGGCAGGCGGTGGCGGCCGATACCGCGGCGCACACCGCCGACGGTCGCGAGCGCATCGCCAGCGCCGCCGAGCTGCACCTGCCTGACGGCCGGGTGCTGGAATTCCGCAGCCGCGCCATGCCGGAGGGCGGCTGGGTGGCGGTGTGCCGCGACGTCTCGGCGCGCCGCGTCGCCGAGGCGCAGTTGCAGCAGATGCAGAAGATGGAGGTGCTGGGCCAGCTCACCGGCGGCGTGGCGCACGACTTCAACAACTTCCTGGTGGCGATCCTCGGCAACCTCGAGCTGCTGGAGCAGCGTGACGACCTGCCCGACGACGCGCGCCGCCGCCTGGAACGCGCCCACGGCGCCGCCAACAAGGCGGCGGCGCTGACGCGCCGGCTGCTGGCCTTCGCCCGGCGCCAGCCGCTCACGCCGGAGATCGTCGACCTCGACGACATGCTGCAGGAAATGCTCGACCTGATCGAATACAGCGTCGGCGAGGGCATCGCCGTCACGGTGCAGGCCGAACCCGGGCTGCGTGTCTGCGTCGACCGCGGCCAGCTGGAAAACGCCGTGCTCAACCTGGCGCTCAACGCGGCGCAGGCGATGCCGGACGGCGGCCGGCTCGACCTCGTCGCGCGCCGCGACGACGGCGCCACGCCGCTGTCCGGCCCGGCGCTGTGCCTCTCCGTGCGCGACACCGGGCGCGGCATCCCGCCCGAGGTGCTGCCGCACGTGCTGGAACCGTTCTTCACCACCAAGGAACAGGGCAAGGGCAGCGGGCTCGGCCTGTCCATCGTGTACGGCTTCCTGCGCCAGAGCGGCGGCGACGTCGGCATCGACAGCACCCCGGGCCAGGGCACCACGATCTCGCTGTGGCTGCCGCCCGCCGCGCCGCACTGCACCCTGGAGCGCGGTCCCGCCGCGCTGCCCGCCACGCTGCCGCCACGGAGCGTGCTGCTGGTGGACGACGACGCCGACGTGCGCGACACCGCCGTGGCACTGCTGCAGCAACTGGGCGCCACGGTGCACGCGGTGGCCGGCGAGGCGGCGGCGCTGGACTGGCTCGCCGCCGGCGGCGCGGCCGAGCTGGTGCTGTCGGACGTGATGCTGGGCGAGGGCGGCGACGGCGTGCGCCTCTACCGCCGCCTGCAGCAGGAACATCCCGGCCTGGCGGTGGTGCTGACCTCCGGCCTGCCGCCGGAATACCACGCCCGGCGCAGCGACTGGCCGGCCGGCGCGCCGTTCCTGGCCAAGCCCTACACCCTGCCGGAACTGGCCCGGCTGTTGGCCCGGGACGCCGGCTAACCGGCCAAGGTTGGCCGAAGCCGCCCTGTTGCAATTGTTAACGCCGCACCCCGCACCATGAAATTTGCCATTAACGCCAGCGCAGTTAGATGGGTACAGGACATCGTGAGTCAGCCGCGCCACACCCCGGCACACCACGCGATGTCGACCACAACAAGGAGGAGAGACCCGTCATGAAAATCGCGTTGATGAGCGCCGCCGCCGTGCTGGCGCTGGCCGGCACCGCCGAAGCCGCCACCCTACGTCTCGAATGCGGCGCACCGGGGCCGGGCCAGAATGTGTGCATGGACTCGGCCAAGGAATGGGCCAAGAAGACCGGCAACGAAGTGCAGTTCGTGGCGACGCCGAACGACTCGAACGAGCAACTGGCTCTGTTGCAGCAACTGCTCGGCAGCGGTTCGGACAAGATCGACGTGCTGCAGATCGACGTGGTCTGGCCCGGCATCCTGGCCAACCAGCTGCTGGACCTGAAGCCCTACAGCAAGGGGGCGGAAAAGCAGCACTTCGCCAGCATCGTCGCCAACAACACCGTGGCGGGCAAGCTGGTCGCCATGCCCTGGTACATCGACACCGGCATGATGTACTACCGCAAGGACCTGCTCGACAAATACCACCTGAAAGCGCCGACCACCTGGGACGAGATGACCGCGGCGGCCAAGAAGATCCAGGACGCGGAGCGCGCCGCCGGCAACGACAAGCTGTGGGGCTACGTCTGGCAAGGGCGTGCCTACGAGGGGCTGACCTGCAATGCGCTCGAATGGGTGTCGAGCTTCAACGGCGGCACCGTCGTCGACGCCAAGGGCAAAGTGACCATCAGCAACCCGAACGCCGCCAAGGCGCTCGACACCGCCGCCAAGTGGGTGGGCACCATTTCGCCCAAGGCGGTGCTGAATTTTGCCGAAGAAGAGGCACGCGGCGTGTTCCAGTCCGGCAACGCCGTGTTCATGCGCAACTGGCCGTACGCCTGGTCGGTGATGAACCAGGACGGCAGCGCGGTCAAGGGCAAGGTCGGCGTGATGATGCTGCCCAAGGGCGGCAACGCCGGCCGCCATGCCGCCACGCTGGGCGGCTGGCAGCTCGCGGTGTCGCGCTACTCGAAAAACCCCAAGCTGGCCGCCGACCTGCTGCTGTACCTGACCAGCGCAGAAGCGCAGAAGTACCGCGCCATCGCGGGCTCGTTCAACCCCACCATTCCGGCCCTGTACAAGGACCCCGACATCATCAAGGCCAGCCCGTTCATGGCCGAGCTCTACCCCACCTTCGCCAACGCCGTGCCGCGCCCGTCCACCGTGACCACCAGCAAGTACAACCAGGTGAGCAACCAGTTCTGGAACGCCGCCCACGACGTGCTGTCGGGCAACGCCAAGTCGGCCGACGCGCTGGCGCAGCTGGACGGCACGCTCAAGCGGCTGGCTCCGGCAGGCTTCGTCGCCGCCAAGTAATTCTCCCCCTTCGCCCGCGTACATCGCTCTCCGCACAGCGGGACGCGGGCCTTTTCTTGTTCCAAAAAGCATGAGGAACGAAAACGCGAAGGCAAGTTGAGCGGGGCCGCAGACCGTACACGCGGTACGGCCAGTGCTCGCTGAGCGAATCTCTGCGTGCAAATCGTTGATTTGCCCAACGATAGATTCGCACGCAGTCCGCACAACGCATGCCGACAACGTTAGCGTTTCTCAGGCGCATTGGAATCACCCTGGAGAGTCTCCCATGACGAGTCAAACCCTGACCTCGGCGGCCCCCGTGCGCGCGTCGTCCGCCGAGTCCTCGCTGCAGCGCTCGCGCCAGCGCACGGCCTGGCTGCTGGTGGCGCCGGCGCTGGTGGTGCTGCTGGCCATCGCCGGCTGGCCGCTGCTGCGCACCATCTGGTTCAGCCTGACCAATGCGCAGCTGGGCGACCTGACGCAGCTGCAGTTCGTCGGGCTGGACAACTATATCGGCGAGAACGGCGTGCTGCGCGATGCCGCCTGGTGGAGCGCGGTGGCCAACACGCTGCGCTTCTCCGTGATATCGGTCACGCTGGAAACCCTGCTCGGGCTTAGCGTGGCGCTGCTGCTCAACACGCCGTCGCGCGTGCGCACCCTGTTGCGCGCCGCCGTACTGGTGCCGTGGGCGATCCCGACCATCGTGTCGGCCAAGATGTGGAGCTGGATGCTCAACGACCAGTACGGCGTGATCAACGTGCTGCTGCAAAGCCTCGGCCTGATCGACCATCCGCTGGCCTTCATCGCCGATCCGGACCTGACGTTTTTCACCATCATCCTGGTCGACGTGTGGAAGACCACGCCCTTCATGGCGCTGCTGATGCTGGCCGCGCTGCAGATGGTGCCCTCCGACTGCTACGAGGCCGCGCGCGTCGACGGCGTGCCGCGGCTGCGCGTGTTCAGCCACATCACGCTGCCCCTGATCCTGCCCGCCGTGCTGGTGGCCATGGTGTTCCGCGCGCTCGATGCGCTGCGCGTGTTCGACCTGATCTACGTGATGACCTCGAACAGCCGCCTGACCAAGAGCATGTCGGTGTACGTGCGCGAACAGCTGGTGGACTTCCAGCAGGTCGGCTTCGGCTCGGCCTCGGCCACCGTGCTGTTCCTGGTGATCGTGCTGTTCACCGCCGGCTACATGGCCTTCACCCGCCGCCGCATGCAAGGAGTATGAGATGAAAAAGCATCCGGTAGAGACCCTGCTGTATTACGTCGCGGTGGCGCTGGTGATGGTGATCAGCCTGTTCCCGTTCTTCTACACCATCAGCTCGTCGCTCAAGCGCGGCAACGAGCTGTTCTCGACCTCGCTGTGGCCGGCGCACCCGTCGTTCAGCAACTACACCAGCCTGTTCCGGGACCAGCCGTTCGGCGCCTACCTGCTCAACTCGGTGCTGGTATCGGGCGGCGCGGTGCTGCTGTCGCTTGGCGTCTCGGTGCTGGCCGCGTACGCGCTCGGCCGGGTGTCGTTTCGCGGCCGCGGCGTGCTGATGATGACCATCCTCGGCGTGTCGATGTTTCCGCAGGTGGCCATCCTGTCCGGCCTGTTCGAACTGGTGCGCGCGCTCGGCCTGTACGACCGCCTCGGCGCGCTGGTGCTGACCGACCTGATCTTCACGCTGCCGTTCACCATCTGGGTGCTGGTCACCTTCATGCGCGAGCTGCCCAAGGAGCTGGAAGAGGCGGCGCTGATGGATGGGGTCGGCGTGTTCACGCTGATCTTCCGCATCTTCCTGCCGCTGTTGTTGCCGGCGTTGGCCGCCACCTCGCTGCTGGCCTTCATCGGCGCCTGGAACGAGTTCCTGTTCGCGCTAACCTTCACCATTTCGCCCGAGCAACGCACCGTGCCGGTGGCCATCTCGATGATCTCGGGCGGCAGCAGCTTCGAACTACCGTGGGGCACCATCATGGCCGCCTCGGTGATCGTGACCGTTCCACTGATCCTGCTGGTACTGCTGTGCCAGCGCCAGATCGTCTCCGGCCTCACCGCCGGCGCAGTCAAGGGGTAAGACATCATGCAAAAGCACAATCCGAACTGGTGGCGCGGCGCCGTCATCTATCAGGTTTATCCGCGCAGTTTTCAGGACAGCAACGGCGACGGCATCGGCGATCTGCCTGGCATCACCCGCCGCCTGCCGCACATCGCCGGCCTGGGCGCCGAGGCGATCTGGATCTCGCCGTTCTTCAAGAGCCCGATGGCCGACTTCGGCTACGACGTGGCCGACTACTGCGACGTCGACCCGATGTTCGGCACCCTGGCCGACTTCGACGCGCTGGTGGCCCGCGCCCACGAACTGGGCCTCAAGGTGCTGATCGACCTGGTGCTGAGCCACACCTCGGACCAGCATCCGTGGTTCGTCGAGAGCCGCGCCAACCGCGACAACACGCGCGCCGACTGGTACGTGTGGGCCGACGCCCAAGCCGATGGCACGCCGCCCAACAACTGGCTGAGCGTGTTCGGCGGCTCGTCCTGGCAGTGGGACACCCGGCGCGAGCAGTACTACCTGCACAACTTCCTGGCCAGCCAGCCCGACCTCAACTTCCACAACCCCGCGGTGCAGGACGCGCTGCTCGACGTGGCGCGCTTCTGGCTGGAGCGCGGCGTGGACGGCTTCCGCCTCGACGCGATCAACTTCGGCACCCACGACGCGCAGCTGCGCAACAACCCGCCGCGTCCGGCCGAGATGGACAGCCCGGGCGCGCCGCGCAGCAACCCCTACACCCACCAGCGCCACCTCTACGACAAGACCCAGCCGGAGAACCTGCTGTTCCTGGCGCGGCTGCGCCAGCTGATCGACCAGTACCCGGGCGCGGTCACCGTCGGCGAGATCGGCGACGACCTGCAGTACCCGACGCTGGCCGCCTACACCCGCGGCGACGCGCACCTGCACATGGCGTACGTGTTCACGCTGCTCACCGAGCACTGCGCAGCGCCGTACCTGCATGGCGTGCTGGCCGACTACCTGCGCGAAGCCGGCGACGCGTACGCCTGCTGGTCGCTCGGCAACCACGACGTGCCGCGCATCGTCAGCCGCTGGCAGGCGCTGGGCGGCAGTCCCGAGGCGCGCGCCAGGCTGCTGCTGGCGTTCCTGCTGGCGCTGCCCGGCGCGCTGTGCCTGTACCAGGGCGAGGAACTGGCGCTGGCCGAAGCCGAGGTGCCGTTCGAACTGCTGCAGGACCCGTACGGCAAGACCATGTGGCCCGAGTACAAGGGGCGCGACGGCTGCCGCACCCCGATGGTGTGGGACAGCAGCGCCCAGGGCGGTTTCAGCAACGGCACGCCGTGGCTGCCGGTGTCGCCGCAGCACCTCGAACGCACGGTGGCCCATCAAGAAGCCCGTGCTGACTCGACGCTGGCGTTTTACCGTCATCTGATCGAATGGCGCCGCGCGTATCCGGCGCTGCGGCTTGGCAGCATGACGCTGCTGGCGCCGCATGAGCAGGTTCTGGCCCTGGTGCGCGAACTCGACGGCGACCGCATCCAGTGCGTGTTCAACCTGTCCGACCGCCCCGCCACGCTGCCGCTGGCCGGCCACGCCCAGTTGCTCGCTGGCAACGGCTTCGACGCCGACCTCGCGGGCACGGAATTGACCTTGCCGCCGCTTTCCGCCGCCTTCCTCCGTCTCTCTGCAGGAGCAGCATGATGTGCCAGATTCGTCTCGATAATGTCCAGAAACGCTTCGGCGACACCCCTATCCTGGCCGACATCCAGCTGACCGTGGAAGCCGGCGAGTTCTGCGTCTTCATCGGCCCCTCCGGCTGCGGCAAGTCCACCCTGCTGCGCCTGATCGCCGGGCTGGAAGACACCAGCGCCGGCAACATCCACATCGACGGCGTGCGCGTCAACGACCTGGCGCCGGCCAAGCGCGACGTCGCCATGGTGTTCCAGAGCTACGCGCTCTACCCGCACATGACGGTGTACGACAACATGGCCTTCGGCCTGCGCCATCTCAAGCTCGGCCAGGCAGAGATCGACCGCCGCGTGCGCGCCGCCGCCGAATCGCTGCACCTGGCCGCGCTGCTCGAGCGCAAGCCGGGCGCGCTGTCCGGCGGCCAGCGCCAGCGCGTGGCGATCGGCCGCGCCATCGTGCGCCAGCCCAAGGTGTTCCTGTTCGACGAGCCGCTCTCCAACCTCGACGCCTCGCTGCGCGTCAAGACACGCGTCGAGATCGCCCGCCTGCACCGCTCCTTGGGCCGCGCCAGCATGATCTACGTCACGCACGACCAGACCGAAGCGATGACGCTGGCCGACAAGATCGTGCTGCTCAAGCCCCTGGCGGGACAGGACGGCGTACCCAGCATCGCCCAGGTCGGCCACCCGCTCGAGCTCTACCACCATCCGCGCAACCGCTTCGTCGCCAGCTTCATCGGCTCGCCGTCGATGAACTTCATCGACGCCACGCTGCAACACGCCAGCGCCGATGGTCTCGCCTGCAGCGCCGGCGGCATCACCCTGCCCGCCGCCGCCGACGCCAGCGCGCTCCCGGCCGGCAGCAGCGTAACGCTGGGCATCCGCCCCGAGCACATCGCCGTCGGCCAAGGCCCGCTCAAGGGCCGCGTCATCCACCTCGAGCACCTGGGCGAACACAGCTACGCCTACCTCGAGACCCCGCTCGGCGCCACGCCGCTGATCGCCAAGCTGAGCGAGCAGCAGGCCGCCATCGGCGACACGCTGCCGTTCGCGCTGCCGGCGCCGCGCCTGCACGTGTTCGACGCCGAGGGCGACGCGCTGCCGCGGCTGAGCCGGCACGACGTGACACCGGCCGCCCTGGCCGCCCACTGAGGGCCGCTAACAGAACCCTCTTGGCGTCGTTGCACCGGGTTTTGTTAGCCACTCCGAATCACCACAAGCAAAAAAACGGCGGCACCCCCTTGCCCATTGCACGGTAAGGAAGGGCGACCGCCGTCTATCACCAGCAGAGAGGGAATGGAGACATGAAACTGAACTACCTGATCGTGGCACTGGCCGGTCTGTCCGCCACCGCGTACGCCGACGTCAGCCTCATCGGCAAAATGGAAGGCGGCCTGCAACGCAAGAGCAACGTCGACGGCACGTATGTGAACGGCGTCAAGGACTTCGGCTCGGAAATCGACTTCGTCGGCAGCGAGGACCTGGGCGACGGCATGAAGGCGATCTGGCAGATGAACAACAACGTGCACCTGGACGGCGGCCAGGCCGGTGACACCTTCGCCTCCGGCGACACCTTCGTCGGCCTCTCCGGCGCGTTCGGCGCGGTCAAGCTCGGCCACGGCGTCAACGCCTACGGCGACAACTACTACGGCGCCAACTTCTACGACGTTGGCGACCACGGCGCGGACCGCGGCATCGGCGGCGTACTGGGGCTGGGCGACGCCGGCGGCCAGAAGGGCGCGATCAAGTACGAAACGCCGAAGTTCGGCCACTTCAACGCCGCGGCCAGCTGGGCGGCCGGCGAAAAAGGCAACGGCAGCGCGGCCGGCAACGCCTGGGCGCTCGGGGGCAACTTCGAGGGCGCCAACTACGGCCTGCACGCCGGCTACAGCCGCCAGGACCTAGTCAATGGCGCGGCCGGGGCCTACAGCGCCGTCGGCCACGCCACCGACTGGGTGATGTCCGGCAAGCTGACCCCGTTCTACGGGCTGACCATGGGCCTGGAGTACAACCACGCCACGCTGTCGGCCACCGCCGGCGCCCTGACCGGCACGTCCCTGGTGGTGCCGGCCGATCCGGCCGCCATGAAGAGCGTGGCGCTGCACGCCGAGTACAAGCCGGACCGGTTTGCGCTGCGCCTCTCGCTCACCCACACCGACAATTACAAGTACGTTTCCGACCAGAAGCGCAACGAGTTCGTACTGGGCACCAGCTACAACCTGTCCAAGCGCACCGCGCTGCTCGCCGAGTACCTGCACAGCAAGGTCAGTACCGACGAGCGCGCCAGCAGCGAACTGGTGATTGGGCTGCACACCGAGTTCTGAGTTCCGAGCACGCGCTCACCTCGGCCGCCGTCTTCTGCGGCCTCCTTTCCGGCCGCCCTCTGCGGCCGTTTTCCCCTCTCCGTGACACCCGCCTGCCGGCGCGCCAGCATGAGAGGCCTCCTTCACAATCTCTCCCTGATTTGGCAGAAAATCGGGTCAATAATGAGAATGGCTCTCGGGGCACCGGATGGTCTACGCCGTCCGCCGCTCGTGGCGTCACGGCGTGTCTTGCGCCCGATGGCCGTCACAACAACAAGGAGTCCGATCATGATCAGGTATGCATCCGCCGCCCTCGTCTCCGCCGCCCTGCTCGCCGGGCCGGCACTGGCCGCCAGCCCGGCCCAGCCGCAGCAAGAACAGGGCAAGCCCGCCACCAGCCTGCAACAGGCTACCGAGATCTACATTTCGACCAAGCTGGATTGCGACAACATGAGTCAATACCGCAAGGACCTGTGCCTGCGCGATGCCGAGGAAAAATACCAGCAAGCCAAACAAGCCGGCTAAACGCCTCTTGCCCGTGACGAGCGCCGTAGCGCTGCGCCGGCGTCCTGCGCCGATGCAATAGCTGCCCGCACGGCGCCCGGCCATCCCCCGCAACCCCACGCCCCGCCTCTAGCCAGGCCTTGCTCCGTTCAGGCCGGCGCGTGACGGCAGGCCGGCGACTGACCGAGCGGCACGTTGAGCCCGGTCAGGCGCGTCAGCGTCGGCGCCAGCACCTTCATGATCTGCACCGGCAGGCCGCTGGTGAAGCCGTACTTGGCGGCTTCCGGTCCCTCCACGTAGGCGGTCAGGGTGCCGAAGTAGCGGTCGCCGATGAAGAACACGAAGGTGCCCGAGCGGCTCACCACGCGTGACGACAACAGCACCCCGCCCCTGCCGAAGGTGTCGAAGCGGTGGTCGCCGGTCCCGGTCTTGCCGCCCACCGGCAGCGGCGTGCCGTCCTGGGCGGTGAAGGCGCCCTTGAGCCGGGCGGCGGTGCCCTGCTCGACCACCTCGGTCAGCGCCTCGCGCGCCACCTGCGCCACTTCCACCGGCAGCAGCCGTTCGCCCTGGCTGCGCCGGTACGCCAGCGCCACTTCGTACGGGGTGTCGGCGGCGAAGTGCAGGCGGTCGATCAGGATGCTGGGCTGGCGGACGCCATCGTTCACCAGCACCCCCATCAGTTCGGCCAGCGCCGCCGGCCGGTCGGCCGACGCGCCAAGCGTGGTGGCGTAGGACGGCACCAGCGAATCGAACGGATAGCCCAGCCGTTTCCAGCCCTTGTGGATCTCGCGGAAGGCGTCTTCTTCCAGCAGCTGGCGGATACGCCGGTCCTGCCCGACCTTGTTGTGCGACTTGAACAGCCAGCCGTACACCTCCTGGCGCTGCTCGCGGCTCGCCGCGAGCGCCTGCGACAGCGTGGCCTTGGGCTCGCGCGCCAGGTAGCCCAGCAGCCACAGTTCCAGCGGGTGCACCCGGGCCAGGTAGCCGCGGTCGTTGAGGTTGAAGCGATCGATCGCGTAGTTGGCGTAGAGCTTGGCGATGTCCTTGTCGTCCAGCGACGAGTTGGGCAGGTGCGTCGTCAGGAAGCGGCGGAAGGCGTCCACCCCGGCCTCGGGATGCAGCGAGCGGTAGATCACCGCCAGCCGCACCGGGCTCGGCCGGATGCCCTGCACCAGCAGCTCCTCCGCCTCGGCCGGGCTCTTGCCGTGGTATTTCTGCCAGAAGCCGTGCAGGTACACCTTCCCCTCGCGGTCGGCGAAGCGCTGCAGGTAAGCCATGCGGCGCGGGTCGTTGGGATCGGACAGCAGCATGGTGCTGGACCCCGGCACCTGGTACATGTAATGGCGCACCACGTCGCGCATCAGGCGCACAAACACCAGGTTGACCGAATTGCGCAGGCCCTCGCGCACCGTGAGGATGCGGTAGTTGTCGAGCGGGTTGAAGTTGACGAAGGTGTGGATGCCGCCGCCGGTGAAGAACGCCTCGCCAGGGTTGGCCGAATACTTGCGCTCCATCGCCGCTTCCAGCATCGCCTTGAGGCTGCGGTCCTGCGCCGTTTTCAGGTAGTCGACCGCCCAGCGCGTGATGAAGTCGAGCTCCGCCACCGGGACTTTCTTCAACTCCTCCGGGCTCATCCCGACGTAACGCTGGTGCAGTCCGGCGACGATTTCCAGGTAGCTCACCAGGGTGCGCAGCTTGGCGGTGGAGCCCAGGTCGAGCTTGGTGCCGCGGTTGATGTCGAAAGGCTGGTCGTAGTTGTCGGTCTGCACCCGCACCAGGTTGACCCCCGGCGTGCGCTCGAACAGCGTGAAGCTGTAGATGACCTTGGCCGGGTCGCCGGTATCGAGCAAGCGCGGCGCAATCAGGCCGGCGTCGCGCGCCTTGTCCGGGTCGCGCAGGCCGTACAGCGTGGTGCTCGCCACCTGCTGCAGCGGCTGGTCCAGCGTGCTCTGGGCGCTCAGGTCGAGGTGGTCCAGATCGTACAGGCGCGGCAAGCCGAGCAGGCCAGCGATGCGGGTGCGCGTGGCGTTGGCGGCCTTGCGCTCGAGGAACGACACCGGCGGCGCGCTGATCGCCCCCGCGCGCAGCGCGAGCGGCTGGGCCAGCGCCGCGTCGCGCCAGGCCGGCGCGATCACGCCGGCCGAGGCGAGCAGACGCAGGTAGCTGTCGGTGAGCTCCTCCAAAGGCTGCGGCGAACCGCTCAGGTAATAGGACGGGCGGCGCTGCGCGATCATCAGGCTCAGCGCCTGCTTGTAGGCCAGCGCGCGCTCGGCCAGCGGCGCCGTGGTGTCGCCGGCCAGCAGCCGGTTGACGTCGGCCATGTCGCGGCCGTACCAAGCCCACAGCCCGTCGCCCAGGCCGTTGACCGCGCCGTAGCCGCTCTTGGCACTGAGCGGCACGGTATTGACGTAGTTCAGCGCGATCTGGCGGCGCTCGGCCGTGGTGTCCTCGCCGTTGCGGTAGGCGCGCACCGAGGCCGAAGCCATCTGCCGCAGCTTGTCCTTGGGACTGCCGGTACGCCCACCCTCGGAATGACGGTACTTCTCGATCTGGGTGGCGAGCGTGCTGCCACCGGAGGTATCGACGTCGGACATGAAGACGCTCTGCACCCGCTCGATCACCGCCTTGGAGAAGCGTCCCCAGTCCACCGCCGGGTTGCGTGTCGGGTTGCGGTCGTCGAGCAGCTCGCGGTTCTCGATGAACAGCAGCGACTGCATCAGGATCGGCGGAATGGACTCGAAGCTGTGGTAGGTGCGTTCCGGGTAGCGCGCCGCAAACAGCGGCTCGCCGCTGCAGTCGGACACGTTGAGGCCGGCTTGCATCTTCTCGCGGTAGCTCGGGTACAGCCCGAAGTCGATCAGCTCGCGCTGGCTGAGCGACATGCGCGCCTGCTGCTCCACGACATAGCCCTGGCCTTGCAGCCGCTGCAGGAAGCCTGGCAGCGCGGTATAGCCCAGCAGCTGGTCGTACGGGCCGGTCTTGGGATAGCGCAGCTCGCGCGCGGGCGCCGCTCCGGGCTGGAGTTTGAAGGTGAGGCGATGGTTCAGTTCGCTCAGGAAGCGCGCCTGCCAACGCGAACTGGTGACTTCCTCGGAGATCAGGTAGGCGGCGACGGCGATCAACGCCAGCACCACCAAGGCCACGATCACCCAGGGACGACGGATGACGGCTCTTACCCCGCGCAGCGCAGGATTCATGCCATTCGACATAAGCTCCCCCTTTCCTGCCTCTGAATCCTTTTCTTTCATAGTAGGCTACTCCCTGCGCAGATTTCTCCAGACACGATCGTCCCGCTCCGCTTATCTACACTATTCGCCTCTTTGCGCCCAAAGGCCACCCCGACACGCAGCAGAGGCGGGAGAAGATGGGAAAAGTGCTATAAATCAGGTGCAAACAGGTGAAAATCGATTCGCAGCAGCCGGGGTGTCGCCACCAGGATGGCGCGCACGTCCCCAAGGGGGCAAAGGAACGGCCATGGCCAGGAAATTCATAGACTGCCGGGAGCATCCGGGTACCCCGCAATGCACCGTGTCGATCGCCGCGGACAGCGAGGACGAGCTGTTGAGCGCCGCGGTACAGCACGCGGTCGCGGTGCACGGCTACCAGGATAGCCCGCAGCTGCGCGAGCAATTGCGCCAGATGTTCAAGGAAGAACACGCCGAGGCAGCACACTGAAGCGCCGCCCGGACAATAGGCAACAAAAACGGCTCCCGCGGGAGCCGTTGTCGTTGGAGCAGCCGGGCCGGCCGGTCATTGGCTGAAGCCGGGCGTCCCGGCTGATTACTTGGGCTGAGCCTGCAAAGCCCAAGCTATCACCCACCCGAATGGGGAAGAAGGGCCGAGTTTAATGAAGAGCATCAATATTCCGCATCAGCGGTGTCGTTGGGCTTCATTACATTCAACCCAAGCTGCTGAGCCCCCCTACTCCCACACCAATAGCACCCCAACAAAAAAATGGCCCCTTGCGGGGCCATGTAACGAACCAGACGGTCCAGACAGGAATGAGATCAAAGACGGCTTACAGCGACGGCAACAGGCCGTCGATGGCGAAGCGGTTGTAGTCGGCACGCTGGATCAGCGCGGCGGCTTTCTGGATGTCCGGCGCGAAGTAGCGGTCCTTGTCGTAGAACGGCACTTCGGCACGCAGCAGCGCCTTGGCGGATTCCAGTTGCTCTGCCGCCTTGTTCGGCGCGCGGAAGTCCACGCCCTGGCAGGCCGCCAACAGTTCCACCGCGAGGATGCCGGCGGTGTTGTCGGCCATGTCGCGCAGGCGACGGCCGGCGAAGGTGGCCATGGACACGTGGTCTTCCTGGTTGGCCGAAGTCGGCAGGCTGTCCACCGAGGCCGGGTGCGCCAGCGACTTGTTCTCGGAAGCGAGCGCGGCCGAGGTCACCTGGGCGATCATGAAGCCGGAGTTCACCCCGCCGTTGTTGACCAGGAACGGCGGCAGCTTGGACAGGTTGCTGTCGATCAACAGCGCCATGCGGCGCTCGGACAGCGAGCCGATCTCGGCGATGGCCAGCGCCAGGTTGTCGGCGGCGAAGGCCACCGGCTCGGCGTGGAAGTTGCCGCCGGAGATGATGTCGTTGTCGTCGGCGAACACCAGCGGGTTGTCGGAGACGGCGTTGGCTTCGGTCAGCAGCACTTCGGACGACTGGCGGATCTGGGTCAGGCAGGCGCCCATCACCTGCGGCTGGCAGCGCAGGGAGTACGGATCCTGCACCTTGCCGCAGTTCTCGTGCGAGTGGGAGATGTCGCTGGCATCACCCAGCAGTGCGCGGTATTGGCGGGCGGCGTCGATCTGGCCCTTGTGGCCGCGCACCTGGTGGATGCGGTCGTCGAACGGACGGCGGCTGCCCTGCGCGGCTTCCACCGACATGGCACCGGCCACGGCGGCGGCGACGTACAGGTCTTCGGCGGCGAACAGGCCTTCCAGCGCGAAAGCGGTCGACGCCTGAGTGCCGTTCAGCAGCGCCAGGCCTTCTTTCGGGGCCAGGGTGATCGGGTCCAGGCCGGCAGCGTGCATGGCTTCGCGGCCGTGTACGCGCTGGCCGTTCACGAAGGCTTCGCCTTCGCCGATCAGCACCGCGCTCATGTGCGACAGCGGGGCCAGGTCGCCGGAGGCGCCGACGGAACCCTTTTGCGGGATCACCGGGTAGATGCCCTTGTTGAACAGGGTGATCATCGCCTCCAGCACCAGGCGGCGGATGCCGGAGAAGCCGCGCGCCAGCGAGTTGATCTTGAGCGCCATGACCAGGCGCACGGTGCTGTCCTTCATCGGCTCGCCGATGCCGGCGGCGTGCGACAGCACGATGGAGCGCTGCAGCAGTTCCAGTTCTTCCGGGGCGATCTTGGTGTTGGCCAGCAAGCCGAAGCCGGTGTTGATGCCGTACACGGTGCGGTTCTCGGCCAGCACGCGCGCCACGGTGGCGGCGGAGGCGTCGATGGCGGCGTGAGCGGCCGGGTCCAGCGCCAGCTGCACGGAAGCGTCACGGGCGATCAGGCGCAGTTGGGCCAGCGTCAGCTTGCCCGGGGTGATGGTGATGGTGGTCATGGGTCTTCCTTGTGTCTTGTCTGCCGTGGCGGTCCGTATCGGCCGCAGCGTGCATTCGCAGGATGGGTGGCGCGCGGCACAACCCATCGATACGGGGCAATCATTGTGACGGGTGAGGGGCCAGCCCTTCACCCATCCTACGGTCTCAGCATAATGCGTTGCGCACACAACTCAGCGTAGCGGTTCTGGCTAGTTGCGCGGCCGCAGACAGTACAAGTCGTACGGCAAGGCCGCGCAACGCCGCCAGAAGGGTTGTGTGCGTGACGCTTACTTCAACATCGGCAGGTCGAGGCCCTGCGCCTTGGCGCAGTTCTTGGCGATGTCGTAGCCGGCGTCAGCGTGGCGCATTACACCAGTACCCGGGTCGTTACGCAGCACGCGGCCGACGCGCTTGGCGGCTTCGTCAGTACCGTCGCACACGATTACCACGCCGGAGTGCTGGCTGAAGCCCATGCCCACGCCGCCGCCGTGATGCAGCGACACCCAGGTGGCGCCACCGGCGGTGTTCAACAGCGCGTTGAGCAGCGGCCAGTCGGATACTGCATCAGACCCGTCCAGCATGCTTTCGGTTTCGCGGTTCGGGCTGGCGACGGAGCCGGAATCGAGGTGGTCGCGGCCGATCACGATCGGGGCCTTGAGCTCGCCGTTCTTCACCATTTCGTTGAAGGCGAGGCCCAAGCGGGCGCGGTCTTTCAGGCCGACCCAGCAGATGCGCGCCGGCAGACCCTGGAAGCTGATGCGCTCACGCGCCATGTCGAGCCAGTTGTGCAGGTGCGGATCGTCCGGGATCAGTTCCTTGACCTTGGCGTCGGTCTTGTAGATGTCTTCCGGGTCGCCGGACAGCGCCACCCAGCGGAACGGGCCGATGCCCTCGCAGAACAGCGGACGGACGTAGGCCGGCACGAAGCCCGGGAAGTCGAAGGCGTTCTCGACGCCCATTTCCAGCGCCATCTGGCGAATGTTGTTGCCGTAGTCCAGCGTGGCGGCGCCGCGGCTTTGCAGCGTCAGCATCGCCTGCACCTGCTTGGCCATGGTCTGCTTGGCCGGCAGCACGATCGATTGCGGGTCGTTCTGACGCGCGGCACGCCACTGCTCCATGGTCCAGCCCTGCGGCAGGTAGCCGTTGATCGGGTCGTGCGCGGAAGTCTGGTCGGTGACCACGTCCGGGGTGATGCCACGTTCCACCAGTTCGGCGAACACGTCGGCGGCGTTGCCCAGCAGGCCCACCGAGACGGCCTTGCCGGATTGCTTGGCGTCTTCGACGATGGCCAGCGCTTCATCCAGCGTGGTGGCCTTGCGGTCGACGTAGCGGGTCTTGAGGCGGAAGTCGATGCGGGTCTCGTCGCACTCGACGGCGATCATGCTGAAGCCGGCCATGGTGGCGGCCAAGGGCTGGGCGCCGCCCATGCCACCCAGACCACCGGTGAGGATCCAGCGGCCTTTCGGGTTGTTGTCGAAATGCTGCTTGGCGACCGAGAAGAAGGTCTCGTAGGTGCCCTGCACGATGCCTTGCGAGCCGATGTAGATCCACGAGCCGGCGGTCATCTGGCCGTACATCATCAGGCCCTTCTTATCCAGCTCGTTGAAGTGGTCCCAGTTGGCCCAGTGCGGCACTAGGTTGGAGTTGGCGATCAGCACGCGCGGGGCGTCGGCGTGGGTCTTGAACACGCCCACCGGCTTGCCGGACTGCACCAGCAGGGTTTCGTCGTCTTCCAGACGCTGCAGCACTTCCAGAATCTTGTCGTAGCACTCCCAGTTGCGCGCCGCGCGACCGATACCACCGTACACCACCAGGCTCTGCGGGTGCTCGGCCACTTCCGGGTCGAGGTTGTTCTGGATCATGCGGTAGGCGGCTTCGGTGAGCCAGCTCTTGCAGGTCTTTTCGCTGCCGCGGGGGGCGTGGATGACACGGGAAGCGTCAAAGCGCGGGTCAGTCATGGTAGGGACTCCTCCTAATGGCCTGCTCCGGCAGGCGCGGTATGAAACGGGTCGCTGTCCATCGCAGAGGGGGCGCTCTGTCAGCGTCCGGTTTTCTCTGCGATCGGCAAATGTCTATACAAGTGAGCTCAGTGTAGCGAGATCATATTGTCTATACAAGTGGAAAATCGCGATTTCGGCGAAAAATGTTGCCGGAACCCGACAGCCCCCGTCGCCATCCGCCGCCAAGCCAGACGGGGCGCGGGTTACGGCGGGGCGCAGAGAATCCGGAAAGGGAATCGAGAGACGCAGCAAGCGCAGAACGGGCGTCGTGCGCCCCGCACCGTGCGGCGGGTTTGGCGTAGCTGCGCCACCCTGGTGCGGAGCGACGCGCCGTGCCGGTCTCACCGGAAGACCGGCAGAAAACGCTCAGGGCGGGCATCCCGTCGGCCGCCACGAACCAACGAAATACCCGCCCTGAGGCGGCCGGAGGCGGGCGACGACCCGCCGCTTGGGCCCTATTCGTGCTGGATTACACCGCGGAACACGCGCAGTTGCAGCGGATTGGTGCCGAGGCCGTAGACGATCTCGGCCGGGTGTTCGATGTCCCACAGCAGCAGGTCGGCGACGCAGCCTTCGGCCAACCTGCCGTGCGTGGCGCCCCGCCCCAGCGCCTGCGCGGCGTGGCGGGTGGCGCCGGCGAGCGCCTCTTCCGGGGTCAGGCCGAACAGCACGCAGGCCTGGTTCAGCGCCAGCCGCAGCGAGGCGAACGGGCTGGTGCCGGGGTTGAGGTCGGTGGACACTGCCATCGGCACGCCGGCGGCGCGCAGCTTGGCCACCGGCGGCTGCTGCGTTTCGCGCAGGAAGTAGTAGGCACCCGGCAGCAGCACCGCGACGGTGCCGGCGGCCTTGAGCGCGTCCACCCCGGCGTCGTCGAGGTATTCGATGTGGTCGGCCGACAGCCCGTGGTATTCCGCCACCAGCGCCGCGCCGTGCAAATTGGAGAGCTGCTCGACGTGGCCCTTCACCTTGAGACCGTGCTGCCGCGCGGCGTCGAACACGCGCCGCGCCTGCGCCGGGCTGAAGCCCACCCCCTCGCAGAACACGTCCACCGCTTCGGCCAACCCTTGTTGCGCCGCGGCCGGCAGGATCACGTCCACCACGTGCTCGATGTAGCCGTCGGCGTCGCCGGCGAACTCCGGCGGCACCGCGTGCGCCGCCAGCAAGGTCGGCGCCACCTCCACCGGCAGCCCCGCCGCCAGCCGGCGCGCCGCCCCGAGCTGCTTCAGCTCGTCCGCCAGCGTCAGGCCGTAACCCGACTTGATCTCGACCGTGGTCACCCCCTCCTGCATCAGCGCCTTCAGGCGCGGCAGGCTCAGCGCGGCCAGCGCCTCCTCGTCCAGCGCGCGCGTGGCGCACACCGTGGAGACGATGCCGCCGCCCTCGGCGGCGATCTGCTGGTAGGGCACGCCGGTGAGACGCTTCTCCCACTCGGCGGCGCGGTTGCCGCCGTACACCAGGTGGGTGTGGCAGTCGATCAGCCCCGGCGTCAGCCAGCGCCCCGCGCCGTCGATCACCTCGCCGGCGAAGGCGGCCAGGTCGATCCAGGCCTGCGGCACGATGGCGGCGATGCGGCCGTCGCGCACCAGCAGGGCGTGCGCGTCCAGCGCGCCGTAGGGCGCGGGGTGGCGCGGGTCGAGGGTGGCCAGGCGGACGTTGATCCACAGGCTGTCACCGTGCAGAGGGGGACGGGTCATGGCGAAAGGCTCCGATAGTTGTATATACATTCAATCACAGCCGCGCTCCAAGTCAAGCCCCGCGAAGGTGTCCATCACCCTCTGCGACCGGATTCCGGGCCACGTTGTCCCGCCCCGCGGCGCCGCCCGGGTCGGATCTGACTATGTCTATACAATATTTCACCCGGCGCGGCGACCGCGCTGTCGTAGATAAGCCACAAAGGGATGCGCGATTTTCGCCGCCGCGGCAGGCACGGCGAGCCCGCCTTCGCCACACCATGGAAAAAACGCCGTCAAATCTTTGATAAAGAAGGATAAACAACACCAACCAACGCCATGCCGTCTGAATTTTTCGGCCAAGCCGCGACCTGCCGACGCGGTGTTCACCCCACTTTCTCTCCTGGCGATGAGCAGGGCCTCTGCAAAAAAGCGATTGCGCCGCGCCGGCTTCGCTCTTAGATTTGTCTATACATTTAGCCGATCCAACGCAAGAGTGGCGGCATGATGGCCAGCCGCGCGGCGCACGCCGGATGGCCGTATCCCGGCCCAGGCCGCCCGCCTCGGCCCATTGCACTCAGCTGTCTACGGAGACATAGCCCATGAAGAAACTCACCCTCGCCGTTTGCCTCGCCCTGGCCTCCAGCGGCGTGTTCGCCAAGGACTGGAAGGTCATTCGCTTCGGCGTCGATGCCAGTTACGCCCCGTTCGAATCGAAAGCCGCCGACGGCAAGCTGACCGGCTTCGACATCGACCTGGGCAATGCCATCTGCGAGAAACTGAAAGCCAAATGCGTGTGGGTCGAGAACGACTTCGACGGCATGATCCCGGCGCTCAAGGCCAAGAAGTTCGACGGCATCCTGTCGGCGCTGTCGGTCACCGAGAAGCGCGCCGAGCAGATCGCCTTCTCCGACAAGATGTACAACTCGCCGGTGCGCATGATCGCCAAGAAGGGCGCACCGCTGCAGCCGACCCCGGAGTCGCTGCGCGGCAAGCGCATCGGCGTCGAGCAGGGCTCGACCCAGGAAGCCTACGCCAAGGTGCACTGGGAGCCCAAGGGCGTGAACGTGGTGCCGTACCAGAACCAGGACCTGGTGCTGTCCGACCTGGTGTCGGGCCGCCTCGACGCCTCGCTGCAGGACGCGGTGCAGGCCGACGTCGGCTTCCTGAGAACCGCGCGCGGCAACGGCTTCGCCTTCGCCGGACCGGAAGTGAACGACGCCAAGATCCTCGGCACCGGCACCGCGATCGGCCTGCGCAAGGACGACGCCGACCTGCGCCAGCAGATCAACCAGGCACTCGCCGCGATCCACCAGGACGGCACCTACCAGCGCCTGGCCAAGAAGTACTTCACCTTCGACATCTATCACTGAGCGGTTCCACGCGGCTGCGAGTGCGGCGCCGCCCCACACGGGCGGGGCCGATCGACCCGGTCAGGGGCGCCATCACGCCCCTGACCGGGGTCGAGCCATTGCGGCGTGATGACCACCATGGCGGATGGGCGGCGGCCGCCGCGCCATCGCTAACCATGTAAAGGAGTAAGCCATGCTGCTGCAAGGCTTTGGCCCGCTGATTGCGAGCGGCACCTGGATGACGATCAAGCTGGCGCTGTTGTCGATGCTGGCGTCGGTGCTGATCGGACTCGTCGGCGCCAGTTCCAAGTTGTCCGGCAGCCGCCTGTTGCGCGGCCTCGCCACCGGCTACACCACGCTGATCCGCAGCGTGCCCGACCTGGTGATCATGCTGCTGCTGTTCTACAGCCTGCAGATGCTGCTCA
>NZ_JBYSWM010000015.1:0-95148 GCF_058781125.1 Pseudogulbenkiania sp. FW507-F1
AGCCCCGGATGGCATGCCATCCGGCACGCCACTGTCGACAGGCCGGTGATGGCAGCGCATCGCCACCGCGCCTCAAAATCATAATTAAATATTATGGATAATTCACCAATATCTCATTATCCATAACATTGTTTCTTACATAGACTCTCCCTACCGACCTTGCTGCACATCAAGCATTTGCAACACCAGGCAGCCGGGTGAGGCAACACACAGTACCTGGCCCACCACAATCATAGTGGCACCTACCAAGGAGACATGCATGAACCGCTCTAGCGATCAATACGGCGAGTTCTACCAGCGCGACCGCAGCGTGCACCCGCCCGCTTACGCGCCCGACTACAAGACCAGCATTCTGCGTTCGCCCAAGAACGCCCTGATTTCGCTGCAGAACTCGCTGTCGGAAATCACCGGCCCGGTGTTCCGCCAGGACGAACTGGGTCCGCTCGACAACGACCTGATCCTGAACTACGCCAAGGACGGCCTGCCGATCGGCGAGCGCATCATCGTGCATGGCTTCGTGCGCGACGAGAACGGCCGCCCGGTGAAGAACTCCCTGGTGGAAGTGTGGCAAGCCAACGCCGGCGGCCGCTACCGCCACAAGAAGGACCAGTATCTGGCGCCGATCGACCCCAACTTCGGCGGCTGCGGGCGCGTGCTGACCGACGACAACGGCTACTATTTCTTCCGCACCATCAAGCCCGGTCCGTACCCGTGGCGCAACCGCGTCAACGACTGGCGTCCGGCGCATATCCACTTCTCGCTGTCGGGCGACGGCTTCGCCCAGCGCCTGATCACCCAGATGTACTTCGAGGGCGACCCGCTGATCGCCACCTGCCCGATCGTGCGTTCCATCAACGACGAAGAAGCCGTGCGCACCCTGATCGCCCCGCTCGACCGCCATGCCTTCGTGCAGCTCGACAGCATGGCGTACCGTTTCGATATCGTGCTGCGCGGCCGTCGTGCCACGTTGTTTGAAAACCGCATCCAGGGGGCGAAATGATGGTCAACCAGCTCAACTACCTGAAAGAAACCGCCTCCCAGACCGCCGGCCCGTACGTGCACATCGGCCTGGCGCCACACGCCGCCGGTTTCGACATCTTCGAGAACAACTTCTCCAACGTGCTGACGACCCCCGCCACCCGCGGCGAGCGCATCCGCATCGAGGGCCGCGTGATCGACGGTTCCGGCACGCCGCTGCGCGACGTGCTGCTGGAAATCTGGCAGGCCAACGCCGACGGCCGCTACAACCACCCGGCCGATACCCAGGACAAGCCGCTCGACGACAGCTTCCGCGGCTGGGGCCGCGCCTGCTCCGACTTCGAAAGCGGCCTCTATACCTTCGAGACCATCAAGCCGGGCCCCGTCGAGGGCCGCCACGGCCGCACCATGGCCCCACACATCAACCTGTGGATCGTGGCGCGCGGCATCAACATCGGCCTGAATACCCGCCTCTACTTCTCGGATGAAGCCGAAGCCAACGCCAAGGACCCGGTGCTCAACCTGATCGAATGGGAAGTGCGGCGCAAGACGCTGATCGCCCAGCGCGAAGAGCGCGACGGTGAAGTGGTGTACCGCTTCGACGTGCGCATCCAGGGCGACAACGAAACGGTGTTCTTCGACGTCTGATCCTCCTCACTCGCGTTTCTCCCTCGAGTTATTCAGGGGCCGCCCAGCGGCCCCTTCTTTTTTTCCAAGGCCAGGTTGGCCGAACGCATCACACGGCCCCGCCCGAAACGCTGGGCGCGACGAGCCCGCCCCCGGCTACGTCGCCTGGCCGGCTGACCTTTCCGTCCCATTCCGGCCCAGGTGGCGTACCTCACCGCTCAGTCCGTCGACTTCGATCTCGTCGCCATCCTGCAGGGCATCGAGGATGCCGGGCAGGTTGACCACCGCCGGCAGGGCGAATTCGCGGGCGACGATGGCGCCGTGCGAGAGATAGCCGCCGGTTTCGACCACCAGCCCGCCCGCCCTCAGGAAGAGCGGCGTCCAGCCGGGATCGGTCGATGGCGCGACCAGAATCTCGCCGGCCTGCAGGCGCCCGCCGTCGGAGGGATGGCGCAAAATGCGTACCCTGCCCTGCACCCGCCCCGTGCCGGTGGCGACGCCACGCCAGCGATGGCGGCCGTTGGCGGCGCCGGATGGCAAAGCCTTGGCTGGCAGCGTCGTCCCGGCCGCTTCGACCAACAGGAACTCCGGCGCCTCTTCCGCCTGCCACTGGCGGAACTGCGCCTGCCGCGCCGCGATGCGCGCCTGCAGCCCGGCGGCGGGGGTCTGCCCGCTCATGGCGGCGCGCTCGGCTTCGGAAGGCAGCAGCCAGAAGACATCCTCCGCCGCCCGCAGCCAGCCCTGCGACTGCATCCAGGCGGCGGCGCCCAACCAGGCGTGCCGCACCGCGTCGAGATTGGCGATCAAGGCGCTGCGCGCCGCCTCGCGCTGGTTGGATTCGCGATTGGCGGCCTTGACCAGGCCCTTGATGAACAGCGTTTTCCACAACGGCGCATGTTGGCGCAGGCGTTGCCAGGCCGCGTCGGCGGCAGCCTGCTGGCGCGCCACTATCGCTTTCTCGTCGACCTGCGCCAGCGCCGGGAGTTGTTCGAGAATCGTCTCGGGCTGTTCGCGCCAGCGCGGCGAGCCGATATAGGTCTCGTAATGGCCCCGATGACCGTACTCGTCGAGAAAGGCGGCGAAAGCGCGGGCAAACTCGGGGTGGTCCTGCGGGCTGTGGCCACAGCGGGCCGCCAGGCGCGCCAGCGCCAGCAACGCGTAGCCCTGCTGCGCCGTGACACTGGCGTCACCTCCCGCCAGCAGGGCGGCGCCGAGCGCCGCTCCTTCGCCAGGGAAGGTTTTTTCCAGTGTCTCGACCAAGAGGGACAGACTGCCGCCCCCCGACCCTTGCAGGAACAGCAGATCGACTTCCTCCCGCGCCGGCCGGCACAGCTGGTACAGCCGTTCACGCCAGCCCGCGGCATCGCAAGGTGACGTCTGCCCCAGCGCCTGGCGGGCGCTTGCCCGTACCCGGGCGATGGCCGCGTCGCCGCTCCGGCGCTTGGCCGGTGCCCCCAGGGCATAGCGCAGGATGCGCCCCAGGCGCCGCAGCCGGGTGCCGAACGTAGGTGGTGTGATGACAACCACCGGCTGATGGCCGCCCAGTAACGCATTGAAATGCTCGGGGGTCAGTCCAATGGCGTCCCAGCCTTCCCACTGCAGGATGGCCGCTTCAAGGTAGAGCCGGCCGTGAAACAGCCCGGCGCGCTGGACCCCCGGCAACAGCGGGTAGCCGGCGAGCTTCCAGCCTTGTTCGAGCAGATCGTTGACGCCGCGCCGGGAGAAGTTCCAGTCCATGGGCTGCAGCGGCTCGGGCATGATTTCGCAGGTATTGCCGCGCGTCCAGATCGCCGGCTGACCTTGCAGCGCGGCGTAGGTATGACGAGGGCGCCGCGTCACCGGCCGTGCCTGGGCCAGCCAGAAGCGTGTGCCGTCCCAGACCCATTCAAGATCGTAGAAAGGCGCGACGAAATCGAGCGCAACGGCGGCGTCTCGCAACAAGGCGGCCAGCGCTTCGGCTTGCGCGGTATCGAAGACGGAAGCCGAGGCCTTGCTCGCGGGGACCGCTACGCGCACCGTGCCCCCGCCCGCAGCGCTCACGCTCATCGTCGCCTTGCTGCCTTGGCGGCGCTCGATCAGGCGCCAGATGTCGCTCGTATCCTCGGCGAAAACGTACTCGTCGCCCGCTGCCTCGCCGCCCACCAGCGACTCGCCCAGCCCCCAGTTGGCATGCACGATCAGGCGATCCTCGCGGCCGCTGACGGGGTCGCAGGTGAACGCGATGCCGGATGCCTCGGCGGCGAGCAGCGGCATCACGATCACCGCCATCGTTGCCGGCTGCCGTTGGCCGATACCCTGGCGATAGGCGCTTGCCGTCTCGCTGTCGAGCGAGCTCCAGACCTCGGCGATGGCCGCCAGCAACGCAGGCAGGCCACGCACATTGAGGCATGAGCGATAGATACCGGCGAACGAGGCCAGCGCCGAATCCTCGCCCACCGCCGACGAGCGCACGGCGAGCGGGCGGTCGAGCCAGCCCCGTTCGGCCAACGTTGAGGCCAGCTGCGACGCCAGTTCCTCCGGAAACGCGCCGTGCCGGGCCTCGCTCCAGCACGCCGGAACCGCGACGAAATCCGGTACCGGCAGGCCGAAATGGCGCAACTGCGCGAGTTGCCAGGCCTTGCCGCCGACGGCGGTGGCGCCCAGCGCGAGGCTCTCTGCTTCATTGATGATGGCCGCCGTCATGCCCGCACCTCCAGGCCGCCGAAGAAGACATCGAGCATGCTCTCGAACTCGTCGGGCAGCGAGGGCGCCGCCTCGGTCAGCCAGCGCAGCAGTGCGGCGAGATAGAGGAATTCGAGGTACACCGCCAGCACCGAGGCGCTGACGTCCTGGCGGAAACAGCCGGCCGCCTGGCCGTCGGCGATCAGGGCCGCGAAGATGCGCTCCAGACCGCTGCGCTGGCGCTCATCGTTCGGATGGCGCGGCTCGGCCAGACGGTATTGCACGTAGGGCAGCAGGTAGCGGCGGTGTGGTTCCGACCACTCGGCGCTCAGCGCGAAGAACCGGCGCAGGCGCGCCGCGCCGGGCGCTTCGGCCTGGATCACCGGCGCCAGGCCGGCCTGGCCTTCGCGCAATTCACGGTGGAAGCGATGGCGAAGCAGCGCCTCCTTGACCGGGAAGTGCTTGTACAAGGTGCCCTTGGCGACGTCGGCGGCCTCGGCGATGCGCTCCATGGTCACCGCTTCGTAGCCTTCTGCCTCGAACAAGGCCCAGGCGGTGTCGGCGAGATGGTCGAGTTGTTGCTGGCGCTTGCGTTCGCGCCGGCCGGTTTGTGCCGCCGACGGTTCGTCTGGCGTCGGGACGTCGGCGTTGGACAGGTTGCCGGGCATGGCGACACCCTCAAGACAATATAGACGACATCTATTTTTATACGACGTTCAGTTTTTATCAAGACCACCCAGCCATGCCACCCGCTACCCCTCGAAAACCGGCATCGGAATTCATGAAAATTGCCATGGCACGGCTTCTTTCATAACATCGGGCTATGGAAAAGGATCGTTTCACCAGCCGCATCCGGCTGCGCCACCTGCACTGCTTCGTCGCCGTGGCCCAGGAGCAGAACCTGGGACGTGCCGCGGCACGCCTGATGTTGAGCCAGCCGGCGGTCTCGAAGACCCTGGCCGAGCTGGAGGAGATCGCCGGCGCGCGGCTGTTCGAGCGCGGGCGGCTGGGCGCCACGCTGACGCAAGACGGCGAGGCGTTTCTGGTGCACGCGGTCGCGGTGCTCGACACCCTGGGCGCGGCGGGGCGCGCCGTGAGCAAGCATGACGCCCCGTCGCCGACCCTGCTGCGTGTCGGCGCCCTGCCGACCGTGGCGATCGACCTGCTGCCGCTGGCGCTGGGCGAGTTTCGCGCCCAACGCCCGCACACCTCGGTACAGGTGCAGACCGCGGCCAACGCCCCGCTGCTGGCCAGCCTCAAGGCAGGCGAATACGATCTGGCGATCGGCCGCATGGCCGATCCGGAAATGATGGTCGGATTGAGCTTCGAACTGCTCTACGTCGAACCAATGATCATGGTGACCCGGCCCGGCCACCCGCTACAGTCCGATCATCCACCGTCGCTGGAGACGGTGCTCGATTACCCGCTGATCGTCTCGCCCAAGGGCACGATTCCGCGCCACAACACCGAAAGTTTCCTGCAATCGCGCGGCCTGCGCCTGCCCGAGAGCCTGGTGGAGACCTTGTCGGTATCGCTGGCGCGGCTGCTGGCGTTGCGCTTCGATTACGTGTGGTTCATTTCGGCGGGGGCGGTGCGCGACGATCTGGAGCGGGGCCTGCTCGCGCGCCTGCCCCTGGCCACCGGCGGCACCGAGGAGCCGGTGGGGCTGCTGACGCGCAGCGAGGGCCGGCTGTCGATGCCGACCCAGGAATTGATCGCCACCATCCGCGATTCGGCGGCGCGGCAACGCGAGCGCCTGAAGGGCCAGGAATAAGCCCCCGCCGGATGCCTCAACGGCTCCCGACGGGGGCTTTGTCAGTATCGAGATGACAGGCTGCCGGCGGCGCTCGCCTACTTCGCCACGGTCACCGGGACGTCGGCCAGCCGGATGACTTCCGACGTCACCGAGCCCAGCAGCAGATGGCCGATCCCGCTGTGACCGTGCGAACCCATGACGATGGTGTCGATGCCGCGTTCGCGCGCGAACTGGGAGATGGTTTGCGCGCTATGCCCCACCGCGACGTGCACCGTGCAAGGGACGCCGGCCTGTTCCAGCCGCTCGCGCCCGGCCTTGAGCGCCGCCTGGCCTTGTTCGCGGTAATACTCCTGCAGATCCTCGTGGCTGATGAACATGCGCACGTGGCCGGATTCGAGCGGTATCTGCACGTTGAGCAGATGGACGTCCAGATCGCCCGCGGCGGCATGCAGCCGAAGGAGGTAGTCGATGGCGCGCAGCGACGGCTCGGAGCCGTCCAGTGCCACCAGAATTCGCATCGTCATGACAGATTCCCCCGATTAGTCTTTGCCGCTGCGCGGTGTCTCGCCGCTCAGCGCAATCTCGTTAAGCGGTGCGGCGGCAGCGCGTTTTGCCAGCTGCGTGCCGACAGCCACCACCAGCACCGCACCCACCGAGCCCGAGAGGTAGTGCAACCAGTGCGGTGCGTCCGCCAGGTACGGCTTGACCATCACGTCGCCCAGCACCATGTCGCCGGCGATCCAGCCCAACAGCGCCGCGCCCAGCGTGATCACCACCGGGAAGCGGTCCATCAGCTTGAGCACGAACTGGCTGCCCCAGACGATGATGGGAATGCTGATGGCGATACCGAACGCCACCAGACCCAGCTCGCCCTTGGCGGCGCCGGCCACGGCGATGACATTGTCCAGGCTCATCACGGCGTCGGCCACGATGATGGTCTTGATGGCGCCCAAGAGATGGGTGCTGCCTTGGACGTTGGCGTGGCCGTCGTCGTCTTCCGGCTGCAGCAGCTTGACGCCGATCCACAGCAACAGCAGCGCGCCCCCCACCTTCAGCAAGGGTAGCGCCAAGAGCTGCAGCGCGAAGAAGATCAGCACGATGCGCAGGGCGACAGCGCCGGCCACGCCCCACAGGATGCCTTTGCGGCGCTGCGCTTCGGGTAGTTTGCGGCAGGCCAGCGCGATCACCACGGCGTTGTCGCCGCCCAGCAGGATATCGATGGCGACGATCTGCGCCACCGAGAGCCAGAAGCTGGCCTCGAACAAGAATTCCGGCATGACGTCTCCTCTGACGGTGTTTGGAGCGGAAAGACAATGAAGCCGGGCACAAGGCCCGGCTTCTCCCATGACGCGATGATACCGGAGCGGTTAGCCCTGTGCCTCCATCTCGGCGAACACCGCTTCGGCCAGATGGAAGGCGGCGTTGGCGGCGGGCAGGCCGCAATAGATGCCGGACTGCATCAGGACTTCCTTCAGCTCGTCGCGCGTCACGCCGTTATTAAACGCGGCCTTCAGGTGCATGCGCAACTCGTCTTCGCGGTTGAGCGCGATCAGCATGGCGATGGTGATCAGGCTGCGGCTGTGGCGCGGCAGGCCGGGGCGGGTCCAGATGTCGCCCCAGGCGTAGCGCGTGATGAACTCCTGGAATTCGGTGTTGAAGTCGTTGCGCTTGGTCAGGGTGCGGTCGACGTGGGCGTCGCCCAGCACGGCGCGGCGCACCGTCATTCCGTTTTCGTAGCGGTCTTTTTCGTCCATTCTTTGTGATCCTTGCTTGTTAAAGCCACTCAGGCGAGCAGGAAGTCCACAACGGCGCGGTTGAATTCGGCGGCGGCTTCGACGTTGGAGAGGTGGGAGGCGTCCAGTTCCACCAGCTTCGCCCCGGCAATATGCTCAACCAGGTAGCGCGCATCCTCGGTGGTGGTCACCGGGTCGTGCCGGCCGCTGATCACCAGCGTCGGTGCACTGATGCTGGCGATGTCCTGGCGCAGATCGGCCTTCTCCAGCGCGTCGCAGCAGGCGGCGTAGCCGGCCTGCGGGCTGGTGCGTAATTGCTGCAGCAGCATGTCGACCAGCTCCGGCTGGTGCTGGATGAAATGCGGAGTGAACCAGCGGCTGGCGGCGCCATCGGCCACTTCGGGCATGCCCTCATCGCGCACCAGGCGGGCGCGCTCCTGCCAGCCCTCGGCGGTGCCGACCCGGGCGGCAGTGTTGCTCACCACCAGCTTGTTGAGACGCTCGGGGGCGTTGACGCCCAGCCACAGGCCGGTGAGGCCACCCATCGAAATGCCGCAGAAGTGCGCGCGCTCGATCTCGAGCGTATCCAAGAGGCCCAGCACGTCGCGGCCGAGCCTGTCGATCGTGTACGGGCCGGGCACCGGCGTCGATTTGCCATGGCCACGCGTGTCGTAGCGGAGCAGTTGGAATTTCCAGCGCAGCGCGTCCAGCTGAGGCGCCCACATGTCCATGGTGGTGCCGAGCGAGTTGGACAGCACCAGCACCGGCGCACCGGCCGGGCCGTCCAGATCGTAGTGGATGGTGCAGGTATCGAGTTTGATGGTAGACATGATCAGTTTCCTGCCAGGGCGGCGGCCAGCACGCGCTCGATCAGCGCGTCGGCAACGCCGGTATAGTTGACGGGGTCCAACAGGCGGTTCAATTCTTCATAGGACAAATGCGCGGTGACGCGGGGTTCCTGTTGCAACACGTCCTTCAGGTGACGGCCTTCGCTGAGGGCCTGGCGGCACTTCTGCTCCACCAACTTGTGCGCTTCGAGCCGGCCGAGCGGCTCGCCCAGCGCCATCGTCACCGCCTCGGCCATGATCAGGCCGCCAGTCTTGTCGAGATTGGCGCGCATGGTGTCGGCGTGGACTTCCAGCCCTTCGACCAGTTCGGCGCTCACCGCCAGGGCGCCGGCCGACAGCCCGATCAGTTCGGGCAGCGCTTCCCATTCGGCGTGCCAGCCGCCGAGGCCGCGCTCGTGCTCCTGCACCATCGCCGCGAACACGGCGCCGACCAGCGCCGGCACGCGCACTGCGGCGGACAGCACGATGGCCGAGCTCACCGGGTTGCGCTTGTGCGGCATCGTCGACGAACCGCCGCGGCCGGCTCCGGCCGGCTCGAACGCTTCGGCCACGTCGGTCTGCATCAAGAGCGACACGTCGCGCGCCAGCTTGCCCAGCACGCCGGTCAGCAAGCCGAACCACGCGGCCACTTCGGCGATGCGGTCGCGCTGGCCATGCCACGGCGTCGCGGGCAGCGTCAGCTCCAGTTCTTCGGCCAACCTTTGCGCCACCGTGAGGCCCGCATCGCCCAGCGACGCCAGCGTGCCGGCGGCACCGCCGAACTGCACGGCCAGCACGCGCGGCTTGAGCTCGGCCAGGCGCTCGCGCTGGCGCAGCAGCGCGTCGAGGGTGCCGGCGAGCTTGAGGCCGAAGGTGGTGGGCAGCGCGTGCTGCATCCAGGTGCGCCCCACCATCACGGTGTGGCGGTGCTCGGCCACGCGCCGCGCCAGCGCCGCGATCAGCCGCTCCAGGTCGGCCTCGACCGCGACCAGCGCCTGCTTCAGCTGCAGCACGAAGCCGCTGTCGATGGCGTCCTGGCTGGTGGCGCCCCAGTGCACGAAGCGCGCCGCGGCCGCGTCATCGGCCTTCACCCGCGCCGTCAGGTGCTTGACCAGGGGAATCGCCAGATTGCCGGCGCGCGCGGCGTCGGCGGCGATGCCGTCCAGGTCCAGCCGCTCGGCGCGGCAAGCCGCTTCGATCGCCGGCACCGCGGCCGGCGGAATCACGCCGACCGCCGCTTCGGCACGCGCCAGCGCCGCCTCGAAGTCGAGCATGCCCTGCACCGTGGCGGCGTCGCTGAAGGCGGCCTGGCATGCGCTACCCCGGAACAAGGGGTCCAGGAGTTTCATTCTTGGCTTTCCTTGAAAAAGCCGACAGGCCCGACCGGTTTGGGCGAGCCTGTCGGCGTCGTTTCAACGGGTTCTCACCCGAGCATCATACGCGTTCGATGATCAGCGCGATGCCCTGCCCCACGCCGATGCACATGGTGCACAGCGCGTAACGGCCGCCGGTACGGGCCAGCTGGTAGGCCGCCGTGGTCACCAGGCGCGCGCCGGAGGCGCCGAGCGGGTGGCCGATGGCGATGGCGCCGCCGTTCGGGTTGACGCGGGCGTCGTCGTCGGAGAGGCCGTGGTCGCGGGTCACCGCCAGTGCCTGGGCGGCGAACGCCTCGTTCAGCTCGATCAGGTCGATCTGGTCCAGCGTCAGGCCGGCCTTGGCCAGCACCTTGCGGATGGCCGGGGCCGGGCCGAAGCCCATGATGCGCGGCGCCACGCCGGCGGTGGCCATGGCCACGATGCGGGCGCGCGGAGTCAGGCCGTAGCGGCCGGCAGCGGCTTCGTTGGCCAGCAGCAGCGCGCAGGCGCCGTCGTTGACACCGGAGGCGTTGCCGGCGGTCACGGAACCGTCCGGACGCACCACACCCTTCAGCTTAGCCAACGCTTCCGGCGTGGTGGCACGCGGATGCTCGTCCTTGGCGAACACGATCGGTTCACCCTTCTTCTGGGCGATGGTGACCGGGATCAGCTCGTCGGCAAAGCGGCCGGCCTCGTGCGCGGCGGCATAGCGCTGCTGGCTGCGCAGCGCGAAGGCGTCCTGGTCGGCGCGGCTGACGGCGAAATCGGTAGCCACGTTCTCGGCGGTTTCCGGCATCGAATCGACGCCGTACTGCGCCTTCATCAGCGGGTTGACGAAGCGCCAGCCGATGGTGGTGTCCTCGATCTTCATATTGCGCGAGAACGCGGTGTCGGCCTTGCCCATCACGTACGGGGCGCGACTCATGCTCTCGACGCCGCCGGCGATCATCAGGCTGGTTTCGCCGCTCTTGATGGCGCGCGCGGCGATGCCGATGGCGTCCAGGCTGGAGCCGCACAGACGGTTGACGGTGCTGCCCGGCACGTCTTGCGGCAGGCCGGCCAGCAGCGACGACATGCGCGCCACGTTGCGGTTGTCTTCGCCGGCCTGGTTGGCGCAGCCGTAGATCACGTCGTCGATGGCGCCCCAGTCGACGTTGGGGTTGCGCTCGATCAGGGCCTTGATCGGCAAGGCGCCGAGGTCGTCGGCGCGCACCGAGGACAGGGTGCCGCCGTAGCGGCCGAACGGGGTGCGGATGGCGTCGCAGATGTAGGCGTTTTCCATGGTGGTCCTTATGCGGCGGCGGCCAGCGAAGCCATCTTGAGGGGAACCGGGACGATGCGCTGCAGCTCGTCGAAGCTGTTGCCTTCGACCAGTTCACGCACTACCAGGCCGTCCGGGGTGACGTCGATGACGGCCACGTCGGTGTAGATGCGGTCGACGCAGCCCACGCCGGTCAGCGGATAGCTGCACGCCTCGACCAGCTTGCTCTCGCCGGTTTTGGTGAGCAGATCCATCATCACGAACACCTGCTTGGCGCCGACCGCCAGGTCCATTGCGCCGCCGACCGCCGGGATCGCGCCCGGTGCCCCGGTGTGCCAGTTGGCCAAGTCGCCGCTGGCCGACACCTGGAAGGCGCCGAGCACACAGATGTCGAGGTGGCCGCCGCGCATCATCGCGAACGAGTCGCCGTGGTGGAAGAAGCTGCCGCCTTCGAGCAGCGTCACCGGCTCCTTGCCGGCATTGATCAGTTCCGGGTCCTCTTCGCCCGGTTCGGGCGCTTCGCCCATGCCGAGCAAGCCGTTTTCGCTGTGCAGGAAGATTTCGCGCTCTTTCGGCAGGTAGTTGGCCACCTTGGTCGGCAGACCGATGCCGAGGTTGACGTAGGAGCCTTCGGGGATGTCGCGGGCGACACGTTCGGCCATCTGGTCGCGGGTGAGTTTGTTCATGTCGCTACTCCTTTACGCCGCTTGCGCCACGGCGTTGCCGATGGCGACGACGCGCTGCACGAAAATGCCCGGGGTCACGATGACTTCGGGGTCCAGGGCGCCCAAGGGCACGATTTCGGACACCTGCGCGATGGTGACGCCTGCCGCTGTCGCCATGATCGGGCCGAAGTTGCGCGCCGCCTTGCGGTAGATCAGGTTGCCCCAGCGGTCGCCCTTCAGCGCCTTGATCAGCGCGAAGTCGGCCTTGATCGGGTATTCCAGCACGTAGTGCTTGCCGTCGATCTCGCGCGTTTCCTTGCCTTCGGCCAACAGCGTGCCGTAGCCGGTCGGGGTGAAGATGGCGCCAAGACCGGCGCCGGCGGCCTGGATGCGCGCGGCGAGGTTGCCCTGCGGCACCAGTTCCAGCTCGATCTCGCCGGCGCGGTAGAGCGCGTCGAACACGTGCGAATCGGCCTGGCGCGGGAACGAGCAGATGATCTTCTTGACGCGGCGAGCCTGCAACAGCGCGGCCAGCCCGATGTCACCGTTGCCGGCGTTGTTGTTGACGATGGTGAGGTCTTTCGCGCCCTGCGCGATCAGCGCGTCGATCAGCTCGGCCGGCTGCCCCGCCGTGCCGAAGCCGCCGATCATCACGGTGGCACCGTCGAAGATGCCGGCCACCGCCTCCTCAAGGGAGGCAACGGTCTTGTCGATCATGGTCTCGCTCCCGTCCCACCCTTCTATAGAGGGCGGGATCCTTTGCTCGGGTTGATGAACATGCCCGGCCAGACGGCGCCAATCACGAAACGGGCGCTGACCGAACATTGCGTCTATTAATGAACACAATTTAGGGTTCGCCATCCGCAGCGTCAAGGGCGATTATCGAAGTATGGTGCGACTATCGCACAAGCTTTTCTGGCCATCGCTCGCCCCGAATGGCGCCAAAGGCAATGCGCCTGGGCCTTGTGGCGCTCGCCCCTCCCCGCCTCAAGGTGAAAACGACATGCTCGCGGACCACGCACAAAGCTATAGCAATTGTCCGAATACAGAACATATAATCGACTATCGAACAAAACTCCACCTCGGCGAAGGCGGAGACTATCCTGAGAATCTGTTCACGATCTGTCGCGAGCAGCCCTCAGCGGGGTGACGCGCAGCGCAGGGACCGGAATGGACATGGAGTCCATGAGGATTTCCGATCGCTGAGCCAATCACTACGTGCCAATCTTCGATTGGCTCAGTGATAGATTGGCACGCAGAGCACATGAGCCCCGATCGGGGATGCGCAGCAAGATCGGGAATTGGCTCTGAGAAATACGCTCATTTCTTGTGAGGACCGACCATGCAGCATTCCATTGCCACGGTGTCGCTGAGCGGCACGCTGCCGGAGAAGCTCGAGGCGATCGCCGCCGCCGGGTTCGACGGCGTGGAGATTTTCGAGAACGACCTGCTGTACTTCGAGGGCTCGCCGCGTGACGCCAAGCGCCTCTGCGACGACCTCGGGCTCAAGATCATGCTGTTCCAGCCGTTCCGCGACTTCGAAGGTGGCCGGCGCGACAAGCTGCAGCACAACCTCGACCGCGCCGAGCGCAAGTTCGACCTGATGCAGGAACTCGGCACCGACCGCATCCTGGTGTGCAGCAGCGTGCAGCCCGACGTGATCCGTGACGACGCCGTGATCGCCGACGACCTGCACCAGTTGGCCGAACGCGCCGCCAAGCGCGGCATCCTGGTCGGCTACGAGGCGCTGGCCTGGGGGCGTTACGTCAACTCCTACCGCCACGTGTGGGACATCGTGAAGGCGGTCGACCACCCCAACCTCGGCATCATCCTCGACAGCTTCCACACCCTGTCGATCCAGGACGACCTGTCGCGGCTGGCGGAGATTCCCGGCGACAAGATCGTGTTCCTGCAGATGGCCGACGCCCCGGTGCTGGCGATGGACGTCATGGAATGGAGCCGCCACTTCCGCTGCTTCCCCGGCCAGGGCGAATTCGACCTGCCGGCCTTCCTCGCCCCGATCCTGCAAACCGGCTACTCCGGCCCGCTGTCGCTGGAAATCTTCAACGACGGTTTCCGCGCCGCGCCGACCCGCATCACCGCGGCCGACGGCCTGCGCTCGCTGCTGTACCTGGAAGAAACCACGCGCCAGGCACTGCAGACGTCTTCGGCCAACCTCGAGAGCGCGAAAAGCGCCGAGGCGCTGTTCGCCCCGCCCGCGCCGTCCCGCTTCGACGGCGTGGAGTTCCTCGAATTCGCCGTCGACGACGACGCCGCGCGCCGCCTCGCCAAGTGGCTCCAGAAGCTCGGCTTCGCCCATGCCGCGCGCCACAAATCGAAGAACGTCGACCTCTACCGCCACGGCAGCGTCAACCTGATTCTCAACGCCGAGCCGGACTCGTTCGCCCACGCCTTCTTCGTCGCCCACGGCCCCTCGCTGTGCGCGGCGGCGTTCCGCGTCGACGACAGCCGCGCTGCGCTGGAGCGCGCCAAGCTGTACCGCGCCCGCCCGTTCGAAAGCCGCGTCGGCCCCAACGAGCGCCAGATTCCGGCGGTGCGCGCCCCGGACGGCAGCCTGCAATACCTGGTGGACAAGGGACTGGACGGCCGCTCGATCTACGACAGCGACTTCGATCCGCTGCCGGGCGGCGTTGCCGCCGCGGCACGTACCACGCTGTCGGCCATCGATCACTTCGCGCTCGGCCTGCCGGCCGAAACGCTGGATACCTGGTCGCTGTATTTCCGCGCCGTGTACGGCTTCGAAGCCGAGCACGAGTGGGTGCTGCCCGATCCGTACGGCCTGGTGAAGAGCCGCGTGCTGCGCAGCGCCGACCGCACCATCCGCATCCCCCTCAACATCTCGGAAAACCGCAACACCGCCATCGCCCGCTCGGTGTCGACCTACCGCGGCTCCGGCCTGCAGCACGTCGCCTTCGCCGCCGACGACATCTTCGCGGCGGTGGCGGCAGCGCGCGAAGCCGGCTTGCCGCTCCTGGAGATTCCGCGCAACTACTACGACGATCTGGCCGCGCGCTTCGACCTGGAGCCGGAGTTCATCGCCCGGATCGCCACCGCCAACGTGCTGTACGACCGCGACCCGGAGGGCGGCGAGCTCTTGCACGTCTACACCGAACCGTTCGAGGAACGCTTCTTCTTCGAGATCATCGAACGGCGCGGCGGCTACCAGCAGTACGGCGCGGCCAACGTCGCGGTGCGACTGGCGGCGCTGGCGCAGACCCGCGCGCGCGCCGGCCAACGCGGCGCGAGCTGGGCCGACTGAGCCCGCTCCAGCCCTGCCAGAGCAGAAAACCGGAGGGCGCGGGCCCGCATCAGCCGCCCCTCCGGCCCCAAGGAAAGCAGCATCGCCCCCTCACCGGGGGGCGCCATGACCAAACACCAGCGTGTTCATGAATAATCAAACAATGGAGGAATGACTCGATGATTAGCGGCAAAACCACCCTGATCGCCCACCTCGGCTACCCGACCGAAGCCTTCAAGGCGCCGATGATTTACAACCCGTGGTTCGAGAAACAAGGCATCGACGCCGTGGTGGTGCCGATGGGCGTCAAGCCGGACGACTACGCGGTCTTTCTCAAATCGCTGTTCCGGCTGAGCAATATCCGCGGCGCGCTGGTGACCATGCCGCACAAGATCACCACGCTCGATCTGGTCGACGACGCCACCCCGACCGCCAGGATCGCCGGCGCCTGCAACGCCATCCTGCTGCGCCCGGACGGCACCCTGCTGGGCGACCAGTTCGACGGCGCCGGCTTCGTGCGCGGCGTCGAGCGCAAGGGCCGCCGCCTCACCGGCACCCGTGTGCTCGTGTCCGGCTGTGGCGGCGTCGGCTCGGCCATCGCCGCGTCGCTGGCGGCCGCCGGCGTGGCGGAACTCGGTCTCTTCGACACCCGCGACGCCTCCGCCCAGGCCCTGGCGGGGCGCCTCGCCGAACACTACCCGCAGCTCGTCATCCGCACCGGCTCCAACGACCCAGCGGGTTACGACGTCGTCGTCAACGCCACCCCGGTGGGCATGAACGACGACGATCCGCTGCCGTTCGACGTCGCGCGCATCGCCCCGAGCACCTTCGTCGGCGAGGTGGTGATGAAGTCGGAATACACCCCGCTGCTGCGCGCCGCGCTGGAAAAGGGTTGCCAAGTGCAGGTCGGCACCGACATGCTGTTCGAGATGATTCCCGCCTACCTGGAGTTCTTCGGCTTCGGCACCGCCACCCCGGACGAACTGCGCGCGGTATCGCAGATCAAGTATTGAACGAGGACGAACGATGAAAAAAATTCTGGTACTGAACGGCCCCAACCTGAACCTGCTGGGGACGCGCGAGCCGGCCCAGTACGGCCACACCACGCTGGCCGACGTCGAGGCGATGTGCAAGGAAACCGGCGAGCGCCTGGGCTACGAGGTGGAATGCTTCCAGAGCAACTGGGAAGGCGCCCTGCTCGACAAGATCCACGAAGCCGGCCAGGCGTTTCGTGACGGCACCCTGCTCGGCGTCGTCATCAACCCCGGCGCGCTGACGCACACCTCGATCGCGCTGCACGACGCCATCAAGGGCGTGGGCGACCTGCCGGTGATCGAAATCCACATCTCCAACGTGCACGCCCGCGAGTCCTTCCGCCACCACTCCTACGTCTCGCCGGCCGCCGCCGGCATCGTGGTCGGCTTCGGCGTCACCGGCTACACCTTGGCGATGGAAGGGCTGGTGCGCAAACTCCAGGGCTGAGAGCCACTGACAACCCCCTCCTGGCGTTGTTGCGCGGCCTAGCCAAGACCGTTGCACAGGGGTTGTTCGCGGCACCAAGCCGGCGGCCCGGCGCCAGTCACCACGACAAGCCATGACAGCGATGATGCATTGTCATGGCTTTCGTACCTTTTCACCCTCGTCCATCATGGTCCCACTGGCGTTCACTCACGCGCCAGCCACGCCCCTCGATGGCCAGCGCCCCGATATAGCCCGGCGCCGGCTGGAGCGTGTACAGCGACCACGGCCTTTCCGGAGCGATCTCGCCGGAAGCGCCGTCGAGGCCTGCCGGCCCCTCACCCGGATCGGTCGTCAGGGGAACCGAAAAACCATCCAGCTGCCCGGCAAGGCCGTTGCCGCAGGCTTTCAGGTACGCCTCCTTCTTGGTCCAGCACGCGAGAAAGGCATCGGCGCAAAGCGGCTCCGGCAGCGCACTCAACTGGTCGGCCTCGGCCGCCGAGAAGAAATAGCGCGCGATGTCCGCGTAATCGGCTTGCCCCCGGAGGCGTTCAAGATCGATGCCGAGCCTGGCGTCGGCGGCGATGGCGACGAGGGCCAGGTCGCCCGAGTGGGACAGATTGAACGCGAGCCGGCCGTCGAATTCAGGGCTGAGGCCCGGTTTGCCGAAGGCGTTGTACACATAGCGTACGCTATCGGCCGGGGTCTGAAGATAGCACCCCAGGAGCGCGCGCAGCACGCCATGCGCGGCGACAAACCGCCGTCGATCACGCTCGAAGCGAAACCGTGCGCTGCGTCGGCATTCGTCGTCTGAGAGCGTCGCCTGGAGGCGCGCCGACGTTTCCGGAGAAACGTCCAGACTGGCGCGCCAGACATGCACTTCGTGGGAGGGCAGTTGAAACATGACGGACTCCCGCCTGTGACGGAGCGCTACAACTGCTCCAGCATGAGCTGAGCGATCTCCACGCCGATCCGGGCTTGGGCCTCGCGCGTTGAAGCGCCCAAGTGTGGCGTGCAGATGACATGAGGATGACGGGCAAGCCGCAGGTCGCTGGGGGGCTCCCCGGCGAACACATCGAGCGCGGCTCCGCGTACCTTGCCCGAATCGAGGGCGGCGAGGAGCGCCTCCTCGTCCACCAAGCCGCCACGCGCGCAGTTGACCAGCAGTACACCGTCCTTCATGCGCGCGATCTCCTTCTTCCCGATCACGGCGCGCCCCGCCTTGCCCGGCGGGGTGTGAATCGAAACGAAGTCGGCACACGCAAGGAGCGCCTCGAGCGAGAGCAGCTCAAGACCCTCGAAGCGCCCCACGGGCTCGGCGGCCTTGTCGGCCCCGACAACGACCATGCCGAGCGCGGCGGCACAACGCCCCAGGGCTCCCCCGATCCGGCCCACGCCGATGATGCCGAGCGTCTTGCCCGCCAATTCGATCCCGTCCGAGAACTCTTTCTTCGGCCAACGTCCCGACTTCACCGCGGCATCGGCCTGCGGGATGCGCCGCGCCAGGGCGAGAAGCATGCCCAGGGCCAGCTCGGCCACCGAGCCGGTCGAGGCCTTGGGCGTGTTCAGTACGGCGATACCCTGGGACTCCGCCGCGGCAAGGTCGATGTTGTCGGTGCCGACACCGGCGCGGACGATCAGCCGCAACCGCTGGGCCGCCGCGAGCTGCTGCGCGCCGATCCGGGTGGCGGAGCGCACGACGACGGCGTCGTAATCGCCGATCAGTTCCTCAAGCATCGCGGGCGAGAGGCCGATCCACTCGTCCACCAGCAGCCCGCCTTCGCGCATCCGCTCGACGGCCACGGCAGGGATCGGGTCACAGACCAGGACACGGGCATGCTCCACCGGGAGAACGGCTTCCGTTTCCGACTGGCGGCTCGGTCTCTGCTCGACATCCCAGAACACCGGCTCGTCCGGCAACACCGTCTCGAATTTTCCTGCTGACATTTGCAAGCTCCTTTACTGTGTGGCGGTCTTCGTCAATCGCCGGCCACCTCGATGGTCGGCGAGCAGTCGGCCACGTTCAGCGCGTCGGCCATGCCGACCAGCACCTCGCGCGGCCCCTCGAAGCGTTCCCTGGCGTGCGCGGTGCGGATGTTGTCCACCAGCATCAGGTCGCCGGACTGCCAGGCGTCGCGCACGGTGTGGGCGGTATAGACCTCGTTGATCGTTTGCACGATGTCCGGGTCGATCGGGTCGCCGTTGCCGAAACGCGTATTGAACGGCAGCCCGTCCTCGCCGTAGACGTCCACCAGGTATTCGCGCACCTCCGGGTCTATCGTCCACTCGTTGAGGAAGGCGATCTGGTTGAACCAGCAGCGCTGGCCGGTACGCGGATGGCGCACCACGGCGCTGCGGCGCTGCCAGGTGCGCAAGGCGCCGTCGGGCTGCCACTCGAAGCGGATCGCCTGCGCACGGCAGTAGCTCTCGACGGCCTGGCGCTCGCCACTGCCGAAGGCTTCGGCGATCGACGCCCCGATCTCGTCGTTGTAGTTGCGGACCAGCAGCCACCCCAGCCGCTCGAAGCGGTCGACCAGATCCGCCGGTAGCGCTCGCCCTATCACCGTCTCGTCGGCCAACGGCGTCGCGCCCTCCTCGGTGGGCGCGGTGAGACAGGCGAACAACATGAGGGAGGGAAATTCGAGCGCATAGCTGAGTTCGTGGTGCATGCACATGGGCTGGCTGGACGGCCACTTCGACGAGGAATAGAGCCCATCGGCGTAGCGCTGCCGGGTGGCGAACGCCTCCCGCTCGATCATCAGGCGACCCAGTTGCCGGAACACGACGCCCACCTCCTCCACGTCGCGCAAGCCGAGGCCGCGCACCAGCAGCGCGCCGTGTTCGACGACGGCGGCACGCAGCTCATCGCGATGCTCGGCGACCCAGCGGCGTGCGTCCGCGCTGGCGTCCACCTGCAACAGCGGCGGCTTACCGGATCGCACCTCCACATCGAGCGATGAGGTCGGCACGGAAGATGATGCGGTTGCAAAGAGTGATGACATTTCGGATTACCTCCTTTGCTGACTGATGCGGTGGTGGCGGCTGGCTGCCCTTCTGGCGCAGCCAGCCGCCGCTATGCGGACCGCGCGTCCACCAGGCCGGCCAGATCGGCGAGCACCGGGTGATCCGCCAGGTCCTTCACCGACACCGCGCGGTTCAACTTGATCGCCAGCCTCAGTGCCGACAACGAGGTGCCGCCAAGTTCGAAGAAGTGAGCCCCCCGGCCCACCTGCTCCGGCGAGATGCCGAGGATCTCGGCCCATGCGGCCGCCAGCCGTTGCTCGGTCGGCGTGCTGGCGCGCTCGCCATCGGCTTTGGCCATGCCGAGCTCGCCGGCGAGAGCCGTCAAGGCCTTCCGGTCGATCTTGCCGTTGCCCGTCAAGGGCAGCGTTCTTTGCCAATGGAACGCCGACGGCACCATGTACGTGGGCAGCGACTCGCCAAGCTGCTTTTGCAGCGCCTCGGCGTCGAGCTGCCGCTCGCCGGAATAAAAAGCCACCAGGTGCTTGCTGCGGTCTGCCCGCTCGGCGACGACGACCGCGCCGTCCCGCACGCCCGGCAAGCGCAACAGTGTGTTCTCGATCTCGCCCAGCTCGATCCGGAAGCCGCTGATCTTGACCTGCGCATCGCGGCGGCCGAGGAACTCCAGCTTGCCTTCGGGCAGCCAGCGGCCGAAGTCGCCGCTGCGGTACAACCGCTGCCCCGGGCGGTTCGGGTCGGCCATGAAGGCGCGTTGCGTGCGCTCCGGATCGTTGACGTAGCCGCGCCCGACGCAGACCCCGGAGAACACGATCTCGCCCGGTGCGCCGAGCGGCACCGGCGACAACTGCTCGTCGACGACGTAGACATGCGCATTGTTGACGGGGCGGCCGAGCGGCACGCGCTCGCGGCTGGGCACGCCGTCCATCACCTCGTGATTGGTGTCGTCAGAGGTTTCGGTCAGCCCGTACACGTTCACCAGCTTGATCCCGGGCAGGGCCGCGAACCAGCGCTGTGTCAGCTCCTTCTTCAGCGCCTCGCCGGTGACCGCCACGTAGCGCAGGTCCGACAGGGCGCGGGGGTGCTGATCCAGATAAGACAGGACGACGTCGAGATAGGACGGCACCACCTGCAGCACGTTGACCCTGGCCTCGACGATCTTGTCGACGAAACGCTTGGCGTCCAGGATCGCGTCCTGCTCCACCAGCAGCGTCCGCCCGCCGACCAACAGCGCGGACACCAGCTGCCACAGCGAAATATCGAAGCACTGCGGCGCCGTCTGGGCGACCACCGTTCCGGCACCGATGTTCAGGTCGTCGATCTTGGCGAACAGGTGGTTGAGCATGCCGGCGTGCTCGCACATCGCGCCCTTGGGCTCGCCGGTCGAACCGGAGGTGAAGTAGATGTAGGCAAGCTGATCGGGCGCGACGTCGATACCGGGATCACTATCGGGAAGGCCAGCCTCGAAAGCCGCGTCGATGAACAGCCGCTGGATGTCTCCATGGATTCCAGCTTGCGAGTCGAGCGCCTGATCCAGCATCCCGGTGCTGCCGCGTTCGGTCAGCACCAGCCGGCAATCGGCCCGGCTGAGCGTCCTCGCGATGCGGTCGGCGGGAAAGTGCGGCTCGATGGGCAGGTAGGCGCCACCGGCCTTGAAGATGGCGAGCACGGCGCTCATCCAGTCCAGGTTGCGCTCGGTCACCACGGCGACCACGCCTTCGCGCTGCAGCCCGTGCGCCAACAGCAACCGTGCCAGCTGATTGGCGCGTGCGTTGAGCTGGCGGTAGCTCAGCTGCCGGTCGCCATGCACGGCCGCCACGGCGTCCGGATGCGCCCGAACCTCCTCCTCGAACAGCTCATGGACCCGGCGCTCCGGCAGTGCGCGTTGCGGTCCGGCGAGGCCATCAAGCTGGAAACGCCGCTCCTCGGGTGACAGCAGGCACTGTCGTGCCGGCTCGGCATCCGGATCGGCCGTGATCGAGGCCAGCGCGGAAAGGTGATAACCGGCGATCCTGCCAGCGCAGCCGTCATCCATCACGTCCGTCCGGTAACGCAGCCGCAGCGCGAGCCCCTCGCCTTGCACCAGGGCGAGACGGAGCACGATGCCGTCGCCCAGCTCGGCACCGCCCGCCGGGGCGGTATCGAACACGGTTTCGAACAGGGGCTCGGTGAGGCCCAGCTCACGTCTCAGCGTCTCGACCGGAAAATTCCGGTGCAACAGCAGCGCCGACTCCGCTCGCGCGGTTTCCTGCAGCACCTGCCGCCACGAGCGGGGCCCGATCGACATCGGCAGCGGCAACGGCGGGCCGCCCGGCACGGCGTAGCCGGCGGTCACCTCGCTCTCCCCGCAGAGCGCGCCGAGCACCTTGGCGTGCGCGGTCAACAGCACCGAACTGAGCGGTACCGCCAGCTTATCCACCAGCCGGTACAGCGCCGCCGCGAGTTCATCGGGAATCGCCGCTTCCACTTCCCCGACGCCGGGTACCGGATCTAGGGTCCAGCGCGGCAGCGCGGCGAAGCCGCCGGCGAGGAGGACATCGTGCCAGAACGCCCGGCTGTGCTCGGCCGTGGCGCCGTCTTTTCGTAATGCGATAGGGTTCATCTCAGATCTCCCTGGCCGGGTTCCCGCCCCACTGAGCGTTGGCGGGCACCGTCTCCCCCTTCATCAGGAAGGAGTCCGCAGCGAGTGCCGAACCGTCGCCCATCGTCACACCGTAGTGCACGAAGGCGCCCACCCCGAGCGTGCAACCCGCGCCGAGCGCGGTATGGCCGGACTTGTAGGTCCCGTCCTCCTGCGAGTCGCACTGGATCTTGCTGCGGTGATTGAGGACGCATTCGTCCCCGATGGTGGTCAGGGTCGGCTCGGAAATATGGGTACCGTCATCGAATACCCGCTTGCCCAAGCGCACCCCGATCAACCGCCACAGCACACTCTTGAAGGGCGTGCCGTCGAAGAGGTGGAGGAAGTTGATCGGGTGCAGCTTCCAGTTGCGCTCGACCCACCAGAAACCCGGGTCGTAGATGGAGCAGATGGCCGGTGGTGGCGGGCCGAGCGCTTCGAAGCCGCGCTCCACCAGGGCGTAGTAGACCGCGGCGACAACCGCGCTCAGCGCGAAGAGCGCCGCCATGAGCGCATGGGCGAACATGTCGTAGAAAACCCGGACGGCGGCCACGTCGATGAGCACGATCAGGAAGACACCGACCCACCGGGTCAGCAGGAAAATGCCGATCGTCCGCAGGTTGAAGCGGTTCTTGGCAGCCAGGCCGCGACGCATCGCCTCACCCGTCCGCAGATGATCGAACCGGCTGTCGCGTTCGACCGAGCGCGGAATCTCGAAGGGCGGCGAACCCAGCAGGCCCACCCCCTCGCGCACCTTGCCGTCGAGCGGCACCATCACCTTGATCGCGAGCAGGCAGTTGTCGGCCGTCCGCGCCCCCGGCGGGTAGGTCACGTAGTTGCCCACGAAGTTGCGCGACCCGATCGCCGTCCGGGACACCTTGAACGAGGTGCTGGAGATTTCGTCGTTGATCAGGTACAGGCCGTCGGAGACCATCGTTCCGCTGCCCACGGTGGTGAGCAAGGGGTTCGTGGTGATCACCTCGCTGCCGAAATTCGACCCGGTCTGCACCACCGGAGACAGGCGATAGCCGATCCACTCCAGGAAGTGGACGATGTACGAACTATCGCCGAACAGCACCGGGAAGAACCTCAGCCTGCCCAAGCCCGCGATGGCGCGATGCATGGCGTAGCGGAAGCCGTAGAGCGGGTAGACCGTGTCCGGCTTGAGGAACAGGTTCAAGACACGCGGCAGGGTGCCGAGGGCCAGCAGACCGACCAGCAGCATGCCGAAGAAGAAGACCGCCGAGAACACCAGCGCCTCGGTCAGCAGCCCCCGCGCCGTCAACACCCCGCCGCTCGTTTTCAGGGCCGGGTCCAGCATCTCGACCAGCGACGACACCTGAAGGAACAGCAGGCCGAGGCCCCACTCCAGGAGCGGCGCCCACACAAAGAGGACGATGATCAAGGTCAAAGCGGCATACGCGGCTCGACGCAGCCTGCCGCACGGCGCCGGTGCCACTCTCACATAGTTGGTATCGGTGCGCTGTGCCGGGGAGCCGTGCCAGCGCTCGCCGGCCGGCACCGACTGGCCGCGATGCAAGGCGGAGGTATGACCGAGCTGTGCCCCATCGCCCATGGCCGTGTCGATGTCGAGCACGGACATTTCACCGACAAACGCGTCCCGGCCCAGCGTCACCGGCCCGGTCTCGAGCCGGCCGGCCTGCGCCCGGTAGCAGAGAAACATCGCATCCCGGCGGATCACGGTTCCGGCGCCGATCGTGAGCAGGTCGGTGCACACCGGGATGTGCCGCGACAGGATCACGACCCCCGGCCCGATTTTCGCCCCCAACGCCCTCAGATAGAAATTGTACAAGGGCGAACCGACGCATAAATAGACGCCGGGGTTCGACCAGTTCAGGGCCTTGACCACCCAGAAGCGGACATAGCCCAAGCTCCAGAGCCGGATCTGCTGCGGCTTCCAGCGGCCGATCAGCAGCCACTTCACCGCGATCGGCAGCACGCTCACGGCGAAGAAAACCACGCTGCCGAACAGGGCCAGGCGCAGCACCTTCTCGACGCCCATGGCATCGGCCACCAGCCACTGATAGCCCGCAATGGCGGCAATGACGCCAAGGTAGGAATACCCGAGGTAGAACAACGCTTGCAGCACACCGCACACGACATACTCGCGCGCGCTGGTCGGCGTCGCCGGCGCCAACGCTGCCGCCGGCGGCTTGCCGGTGGCGGGAGCCGCGTCCGCCAGCGCCGCGGCCAGGCTTCTGATCGTCGGGTGCGCGTAGATATCCTTCATCGATACCGACGGCAGGTCGCCGCGCTTTCTCAATCGCGCGCAGAAATGGGCCATCACCAACGAATCGGCCCCCAACTCCTTGAAAAAGTGACTATCGGCTGGCACATGGTCGATATCCATGACCCCGGCCAGTACCTCGGCGAGGATGCTTTCTGTACGTATGGCGGTGCCGCCGTGCTGATCCGCCATCGTCGTTACGGCCCTCATCGTACGACCTCATAGAAGAAGTCGGACAGACGCAGGTCTTGGCCGGCGGCGACCGCCTGGTCGTACACCCACTTACCGACCGCCAGGTCGAGTATCCCCATGCCGAAGGGCGAGAAGATGATCGGGCGGCGGCGATCGACCGAGCACTTCCCGAGCATGACTTCGGCCAACGTACCGGTCACGAAATCGCGGTTGCCCGTCTGTTGCAGGGCAAGATGAGGGGAGGTGTTGGCCTTCATGACGTGCTCGACATCGTCGACCACGTTCTGTGCACCCAGCAGTATCCCGGGCGCGAGATCGCGCAGGGAGATATGCAACACCAGCGGGTTGTGCTCGAACAGGGCCGAGTCGGTGATGTGGGGCGTCGCAGCGACGGTGGCGAACACGATCAGATCACAGGTCCTGATCAGCCCCTCCACATCGAGAGCCACCGTCACCCTGCGGTGCCGCTCGGGGTGGCACGCCGTCTTGATGAATTTCTCGCTCTCGAGCGGCGAGCGATCGTACAGCTGCACCTCCTCGATCTCCCACCCCGTATCGACCAGGAACTCATAGACGTAGCGGGCGATGAACCCGTTGCCCACGATGCCCAGCGAGCGCGCGCGGCGCGATTGCCCGTTCAGCCAGAACGCGGCCAAGGTGGCCGACGCGGCCGTGCGCGAGGCCGAGATGATCGAACTCTCGAGAATGGCGAAGGGATAGCCGGTGTCGTAGCGATTGAGCACGAGCACCGCCGAGGCGCGCGGGAAACCACGCTGGACGTTACCGGGAAAGCTCGCGATCCACTTCAACCCAGCCACATCGAAGCCGCCCCCGAGATAGGCCGGCAGCGCGATGATGCGGCAATCCGGCTTCTCGGGGAAACGCAGAAAGTAACTGTCCGGGTTGACGGAATGTCCGCCGGCATGCGCGAGGTAGGCGTTCTGGACGATCTCGACACAGACGTCGCGCTGGGCGCGGATGATGTCGGAAACGGTCTTGCCGTTGATGATAGACAGCTCGAATTCCATGACATTCTCCTCTACTCCAGCCTGGCCGCCCACGCGGGGTCGTATACCGTGTCGAGGTAGGGCGTGCCGCGGTCGGCGCACAGGAACAACACGGTAGGCCGCCCGGATTCCGTCATCTTCGGCGCCAGCCGCTTCACCGCCGCGAACGCCGTCCCGCTCGACCCGCCGACGAACAGCCCATGAGTCGTGAGAAGTTCCTGGCACGCTGCGACGGTTTCGCGCTCGGGAATCAAGACCACCTCGTCAACCTCCGCCTCCGCCAGCAAGGGGGGGACGATGCTCGACCCGATGCCGGGAATATGGCGTTTGTGAGGCTCCCCGCCAAAGATGACGGAGCCCTCGCTGTCGACGCCGACGATCTGGACCTTCGGGAAATGCTCCTTGAGGCGGCGCGATACACCGGCGATGGTGCCCGCCGTACTGACGGCGACGAAGACATAATCGAGCGAATCGAAATCGGCGCAGATCTCGCCCGCCGTGAGTTCGTAGTGCGCTTCTAGGGCGTCCGGGTTGCCGTACTGGTTGGTCCAGTAGGCATTCGGAATCGTGGCGCACAGGTGCTTCACCATCTGCAGGCGGGTCTTCAGAAATCCGCCGGTGTCGTCACGTTCCTCGACCTTCACCACCGTCGGGCACAAGCGTCGCAGGAAAGACTCGTAGAGGCCCGAGATGTTGGGGTCGATCACCGGAATGAATTCAAGGCCGACCAGGTGTGTGAAGGTGGCGAGCGCGTTGGCGAAGTTGCCGGACGAGGACTCGATCACCGTCGTCGCTTCGTTGATCTGCCCGCGCTCGGCGGCTCGTTTGAGTATCCAGTAAGCGGAGCGGTCCTTGATGCTCCCGATCGGGTTGACATACTCGAGCTTGGCGAAAAGATTCATCCCGGCCACGTCCAATCGCACATTGGGGGTGGGTCGCAGGGTCTTTCCGAGCATGTTGAGGCGGGAGACAAGACGGGACGCGGGCTGCCGGCCTCCCGCCGGGGGCTTGTCCAATTCTGCATCCCTACTCCGCGCGACTACCTCGTTGGCTGACAAACGCATGATCTGACTCCTATGGCAAGACCGATCAGGAGTGCTGTAAGCGTCGGCGCAGGAGCCGAAGTGAATACGCGGACACGAGTATAGAAGACGCAGCTTTCCCCCGAGCTGTGAAGACCTGTCTTCTACGCTCTTGAGTGTCCGCTAAGTAATTGATGCTGCGATGGAACGCCTCGAACATCGAGGAACCATGCGCTTATTTGAACGGGCTTTCGGCCCCCACCGTTGCACATACAGACGGTAACGTCTCCATTGAGCGGTGCGATACGGTGAACTTACCTAAGTGCGACCGAGACCGGCAAGGCAAGTTCCCATACTCGTCCGACTATTCGACCCTCCATGCCCGGGCCGCGCCGCCCCGTCGCGTGCAAACGGGCCATCGCCGTGCTGGCGATGGCCCGTTGTCTTTGCATGCCTCAGTTCGCGAAGGGAGTCGTCAACTCCGCCTCGCCCGTATCCACCACGAACACCGCGAGGAGCTTGGCTGGCTGCGTCTCGCTGGCATTGGCGCTGACGGCGTGACGGTCGCCGGGCATCTCGGCGAAGTTCTGCCCGGCCTTGTAGACCGTCACCGGCCCGTCGTTCACTCGGCTCTTGATCGCCCCCTCCAGCACCGTCGCATAGATGAAGGCGGACTTGGCATGCGTGTGACCAGGCGAGTAGCCACCCGGGCCGTATTCAACGAGCACACCCTTGATGCTCTTGCCGGGAGCATTCGGCAACTCGTGCTGGTAGACGAGGGTCACCTTGGCGTTCTTCGCCTTCGGCGCCTCCGCAAGGGCGCTGCCGAACGGTAGGGTGGCAACCAGCAGCGAACAGAGAATGCGTTTCATGGAACCTCCTGGCGGGACGACTTGCCCTGTTACGCCGGCATCTTGCGGAACGCGATGGCAAACCGGTTCCAGCCGTTGATGGCCACGATCAGCAGCGTCAAATCGGCGATCTCTGCGTCGGTGAAGTACGGCTTGACCGCCTGCCAGGTCGCATCCGGCACATGGTCCTGCGCCACCAGCGTCAGCGACTCGGTCCACTCCAGCGCGGCGCGTTCGCGGTCGGTGAAGAACGGCGTTTCACGCCACGCCGACAAGGTGGCGAGACGGCGCTCGCTCTCGCCGTTCTTGCGCGCGTCGGTCACGTGCATGTCCATGCAGAACGCGCAGCCGTTGATCTGCGAGGCGCGCAGGCGCACCAGTTCGAGCAGCGATTTTTCCAGACCGGACGTGCTGACCTGCTCTTCGAGACCCAGCATCGCCTTGAGAGCCCCCGGGCTGGCTTTGTAGAAATCGAGGCGTTGTTCCATGGCTCACTCCTTTACGTTCACGTTGCGTCCTGAAACCAGGACTATGAGCGTAAGCTTAGGCCGTACCGTGGCGTGTAAAAATAGCCAGTTTTGGGAAATTTAAGGTAACCAGTGCGATGGACATCCAGGTAACGATTCAAGGCAGCCATGACCTGGCCGGACAGATCTACCGGCAACTGCGCGAGGCCATCCTTGCCGGCCGTCTCGCCGCCGGCGAGCGCCTGCCCTCGACGCGCGACCTGGCGGCGCAGCTCGGCGTATCGCGCAAGACCACGCTCGACGTGTTCGAACGGCTGGGCTCAGAAGGCTTCCTCCAAACCCGTCCCGGCGATGGCACCTTCATCGCTGGGAGCCTGACGCGCCTGCCGCCCAAGCCGCCGCAACAGCCCGCCGCCCGCGCCACCGCCGCCCCGCTGTGGGACCAGCTTCCCCCAGGCCTGGCCCTGCCCAGACCCGGCACCACCCTGCCCTTCGACTTCATGGGCGGCGTCATCGACAAGACGCCGTTCCCCTTCGACACCTGGCGGCGCTGCATCAACCACGCCCTGCGCATACAAGCGCGGGAGCGCGGCGCCTACCGCGACCCGGCCGGCGAACAGGAACTGCGCCTCGCCATATCGCGCTACCTCGCCTTCAACCGCGCCGTTACCAGCTCCTGGCAAGAGGTCATCGTCACCCAGGGCGCACAGCAGGCGCTGGACCTGATGGCGCGCGTGGTGCTTGAACCGGGCGACGTGGTGGCGGTGGAAGACCCCGGCTATCCACCCGCCCGCGCCTGCTTTACGGCACAAGGGGGCAAGGTGGTGCCGGTGCCGGTCGATGCGGAGGGAATCATCGTCGAGCAACTGCCGACAAACGCCCGCATGGTCTACGTCACCCCCTCGCACCAGTTCCCGCTCGGCATGCCGATGAGCCTGGAGCGCCGCATCGCGCTGTTGGAATGGGCGCAACGCTCCGGCGCGGTCATCATCGAAGACGATTACGACGGCGAGTACCGTTTCGAAGGGCGGCCGATGGACCCCCTCAAGAGCCTGGACCGGGCCGGACTGGTGGCCTACGTCGGCACCTTCTCCAAAACCATCTTTCCCGACCTGCGCATGGGCTACGTCGTCCCACCTTCCTCGCTGCAGGCGGCGCTGCTCAAGGCCAAGCAGATCGGCGACTGGCACGGCTGCACCCTGACCCAGACGGCGCTGGCGAGCTTCATGCTGAACGGAGACTTCGCCAAACACCTGCGGCGCATGCACAAGCACTACACCGAACGCCGCCTGGCCCTACTCGCCCATCTCAAGGGCGAACTCAGCCCATGGCTCGACCCCATCGTCCCCGCCGCCGGCATCCACCTGATCGCCCGGCTCAGGCAGGGGCTGCAAGAACGCGACGTCATCGCCTCTGCCCGCAATGAGTCCATCGGACTGTACGGGATTTCGGCCTTTTATGCCGGTGGACCCTTACAGCAAGGGCTACTGTTCGGCTATGGCGGCATCGACACCGACGCTATTAACGTGGCGCTGGGGAGGTTGACGGTGGTGCTGCCGGGGCTAGCGCGGGGATAAACCCAATAAGCAAAGAGGTAAAACCTAGTGCGGCAAGCACCAAAATTAATCAAACATCGCTTTGTAGTGAGTTCGCTTCGGCGAGCCTAAGTGAACAATCTTCGACTGAGGTAACCAGCTTGCACAGCTTTATACGGAAGGTCCGGTTGGCCGAGGGGTTGAATCTTAGCTCCACCACTCGAAACCATTTGCTTGCAAATATCTAAGAAACTCCGCGGCCTTCGCCTTTGCTTCCTCAACGTTATCAACGTTAATCACCACAATTTCGACTTCTTCAAATTCGTTGCATGCAAGGCGTATTTCATTGTGGCTCATTGGGTACATCCACAATGGCTCTTTGCCACCAGCAAGCTCTGGGATTGATTCGAGCAGCTCAAGCTTATGAGCATTAACCTGGCGTCGGAAATCTAATTCTTCCCAAATGTATGCCTTGAATGGATAGGTCCCTGATGCGACAGCCAACCAGTCTCGTAGGTTCGCTGACACTGTCGATGTAACGATTATTAGAAGCGAGTCGATCTTGTGCTCAAGCGCCGCATCAAGCAATTCCTTTAGCTCAGACTTGGATAGAGAGAATTTTGTATATCGCTTACACTGGATCATCCATCGTTCGTGGCGTTGTACACCTGGAACGGGCGCATCTAGCCTTTCAGCGATGATGTCTCGCCCTTTGTCGCCCCCCGCCTCACCGTACCACTTGATGTTGGTGAAACCAGTCTTCTGAAGAACGGCAGCACAGAGCTTTTCAAACAAAGCTGGGGAGACTTGCTTCCAATCGGTAATCATGAGACTCCCTACTGTCAAGAGCCATGGCCCTTTGCGTCTCTAACGGTTTTCAGCTTAGGCTCCCTGAAGAATTAATCTTTTCGTTTGGATTTGATTTGGTTGAATGTTATCAATGTCTGGCAGAATGCGACAACATCACCCATTGAACGAATAGAGTGGAGGGCAGGCCCCCATTCCTCTGGAGCCCCCTCAAAGTGGTGAACTTGTAGCCATCCCTCTTCTGCTGCACGAGGGTGAGTAGAATCCTTTATTTGAAACGCAATGCCGTGCTTGGTTCTGTCAAAGTAAACGTAAATGGCGGAGTCGGCGTATGAGCCTTCAGTCTCATACCCATATTCGTCTCCAATTTCTAAAATAAGGCGTTTTGCCAATTTTTTATTCATATCAAATCCTTGTTTTTGACGACCATTTAGCGGACAGCCTTTGCGGGTGGTCCATTGTTGGCGGGCTTAAATATAACCACGCAAATTAGTTGATAACTATTAGTTTCTCCCAACGACTAACGTTCAAATCAATCGAAAAGTCCGTCTGCCTGAACGACTTGTTAGCCATTTCTAGCCATCAGAAAGTGAGGCTTTAAAATTAGGATAGAAGATCGAAATTGGATTATCAACAGCATCTGGATCATCGAGGGCGCGCCGCACTTGACTGGCTATTTCTGATTTGTAGATTTCCATTCGAGGAACCAGAGAGTAAATATCTGTGGTGTCGATCTTGATAGTTCTGGTCTGACTGAGATCAAAAGGAATTCTGTCGGCAGCTCTAACGATTTGTACTACCGGAAGTCTTGCAGCGTGTCTAATCGCAAGCTCGTAGAAAACGTTTGGGTTGTGAAATGACAAGTCCGCGATAACGAGCCGAGACCGAATGAGGTATTCGATGATTTGTCGGGTAATTGTTCCAGGCTTGTCGATTGCATCGGCGCGAACGACCTTCAGGTGAAACTGCTCAAGTGCCGGCTCTACCAGTGAGCTCAGAAATAAGTCTGAATGTTTGCGCTGTTCGGAGCCCTCTTCGCCAATTGGAGTGACATAGAAGCATGTCGTCTCAAACTTGGCCTGCTCAGTGGTCATCAAATGCGCAGCTGGACGGACAGTTGTTTGCGATGCGAAATCGCCACCGTCTGGAGCCTTGAGCAATGTTGCCGGCAGACGGTCTAGGAGATGTTCTGTGGTTACAATGCGCTCGGCTCCCGAAAGCATTTGCAACAGACCAACGTATCGAAGATTTAGAATAAAAGTATCTACCGCTTCTTCTGCTGCCCCTGTCTCTACTCCACTTTCTACGACTGCATCTATGAGCACGGTTTTCGCTGGAAGTTTGTTTCCTTTGAATCTGTCGTACAACTTCTGGAATGGCTCAATCGACGTAACGGCTAGATTGACACGCGCCTTGATCTGATCTCGCTTCGAAACCTCGTCATCTACAGCCTTGATGCCCTCGGCTGTCAGCTTAATTTGCTCTGCGGCGTAGCTTCCTTCGACGAGGCCATACTTACCTGCGTTGGTAATGAGCTGTCGACTTGAGCTGCTCTCAGGAGATTTTCCGAGGTGATCGAATAGAGACAATCTGCGGACCGGCTGGCCACTTCCGAATACCAATATTTGCTTTGCAAACTCTGCAGCCTCCTCAAAGGCGCAGGCTGGAAATGACCTCACAATACGCTTTCGCTTTTTATTAACGGCCGAAGTTACTCTGGATGAAACCTCCTTCTCGGCATCGCTTGGCTCACTCACTTTATTTTCCCCTAATCTGATGGTTATTAATGACTAAATTTCTATATCACAGGCTCCGCGCTTGCTTTTGCGCGAGGTCCGAGTGCACTGTTGAGTTAGACCGTGGGATGCCCCCCTGCGCGAATGCGTGCTTCAAAGGATGTCAGGATACTTCGGCGAAACATGAATTCACAAAAGAAGTCTATGAGGGACTACGATCCGAACAAGACAAATGAGATTGAAACGATCACCCAGTAAATACGATCAGTTTTGATCGGATCTACAAATCCCCATAGCCAAGTAACAATAAGGAACACCGTCGCTGAAGTAAAACCCCAAAGAATGGGTGAACAGAACTGATCGCCCAGCACTACGCCAGGCCGAGCGACGCAGTTTGCGCTTTGCTTGTAGAACTTCGTCCAATGTAAGGTAGGAGGGCATCGGTGGTCATTGGCTTCACAGCCTAACTAGAAGTAGGCACCCTAAAAGGTGCATTCACATGCACCGATCATGTCGCATAAAAATGCCAACGTCAACGAAGGTTCTTGCCTACAAACGCTTTCTATCTTGTCTATGCATTTAGACACCCTAAAACATCGAGCAAACACACCTCTGCCCGGGTGTCAGCTAAGTGATGCCGAACGGGTTGCATGCCGCTCATAGTGGAGGGCCGCTTTACAGTTCAAAGCAGCAAATGACTACTTGTAAGGCGGAGAGGCTACAAAAGCGTGAAAGGGGTGGATGCCAGGTTAGTAGCAGAAAGCGGTCGCTCCGGCCTACTAGTGGTAATGGACGGCCAGTTTGACCGAACGGCCACCTGTCCTTAGGGCGACGGGGCCGATTCGGTCATTGTGGCCGTTGGCACTCACTGTCCTGTGTGACAGCAGCGCAGCGGTTACCGGACGTAAGGTACAGGACGGGGTGGTGTCCCAACTTATAGAGCGACGGTACTGCCAAGTAAACAGCACTACTCCCAGGGCAACATGCCGTTGCCCGTCTTAACTTACAGGCCGGCCTCAGCCAAGATTTCTGAAGGCTTGGATTGCAACGCCTTGGCAATCCTCAGCACGTTCAGCAACGTGACGTTTCGCTCCCCTCTTTCGATCTTCCCCATGTGGGAACGATCTATATCGGCAAGATCAGCCAAAGCCTCCTGAGAAATCTGCAGGGCTTTCCTACGGGCTCTGATGGCGGCCCCCAACAGGACGAGCTGACTGTCCTTATCCGTTTTGACTGAGACTCTTGGCATAACGCCAATCGTCAAGCTATGATTCCTCTACGACCACGGTATTTACGACCCAATTTTAGTTTAAATGACAGAGCCCAGCCTATCTCGCAAGTCAGAGGCTTGAGTCATGAACCGAGGCCAAAGGGGACTATGGAATGCTCGAAATGACTAACTGCCGGTCGGCAGCCGTACTGGGGAGCACACCAACGGCTTCGCTGGAGGAGGCCGACACCTCAATCATCAAAGCGTCGGCGGCTCAGGAAAAAGGAGCCCAACCATGGTATTGAACCCGCGGCACCGAACCGCCCGGCCCGGCACTGCACTCGCCGTGACCGAGCTATTCACTCAATGTCGGCACGTGGTGAGTTACATCGCCGGCGAACAGAACAGCCTGCCCTTCTCTATCGTGATCGGGCAAGCAACCCTCTGCCAGCAACCGGAGTCGCTCGCCCTGTCCTTCGAGAAATTCCTCGATACCCAAGCTCTGGCCCGGCCGCTGACAGGCCAGATCGATCTCACCGCCCCGCTGCAGTTGTTCGGCCTCCGCCTGAAAAACGGCCAACCCGACATTGTCTGGCCGTGGACAGACCACTATCAGACCGCACTGTGCCGGTCCCTTCGCAACAGACCATTACGGTTCGATCAGTACGAACGTCCGCTGCCTGATCTCCACGCCCAGCAGCTCTACATCGCCCAGCACTGCAATCTGATCTGGCACGACACCAGCAGCTTTGCTACCTGGATCATCCGCCACGGGCACCGCTGGAACCTGCCTTAGCGCCTAATGGAGAAGTATTGATGTCCCTCCCTGTTCGCCCGAATGGCCAGCAGTGCCATATTTCCGGGTACCCCTTCCTCCTCTTGGCTACGACGGCCTTGGGTCTCTCCGTCGTGTCGCGGCGGCCAGGAGAAACACCGACACATACTCCTGCCGATTCGCCACGACGCCCGCCAGCGCCCCCATCAAGGATCGCCCCGGCGCCAGATCTGGTCAAGGCGACACCATTACCCCTCTTCGTGAAAACCCTCACCAAGCCGTCGTCACTGGTGCCTCGCAATAAATTCTTGTTTGATAGATTTTAATTCCTGTATATTGGAATTATGAATCTAGACACCCGCCTCGCCAAACGCATCCACTCCCTGCGAAAGAGCCGCGCTTACTCCTTGGAAAAGCTCGCCGAGCTCAGTGGCGTCAGCCGCTCGATGATTTCGCTGATCGAGCGTGCAGAAACCAGTGCCACTGCGGCGGTGCTCAATAAACTTGCCGATGCGCTGGGCGTCAGTCTGGCCTCGCTGTTTTCCGAAGAAGCAGAAGCGCTTGTGGCCTCGCCACTATCGCGCGCTGAAGAACAACCTGTCTGGCAAGACCCTGCGTCCGGTTACCTTCGACGCCAGTTGTCACCACCTGGCTATGGGTCTCCGATCGAGTTGGCCGAAGTGACCTTCCAGCCCGGGCAAAAGGTAACTTTTGACAATGCGATGCGCAGCATCGTCACGCACCAGCAGATCTGGATGCTCGATGGCGAAATGGACATCACAGTAGAGGGACGGACATGGCATCTCCAGCCTGGCGACTGCCTGGCGATGGTGCTTGGCCAACAGATCGTGTTCCACAATCCCACTTCACGTTCGGCGCGTTACCTCATCGCGCTGACCGCAACACCATCCTCGACAGGGAGACAGTAATGAGTGAGCACAGGCTTGTTGATTGCGATTTTGACCGTCATGCGGCAGCCATCCTGGATATCTTCAATGACGCCATCGTCAACTCGACCGCGTTATACGACTACAAGCCCCGCCCGGCCGAGAGCATGGTGAGCTGGTTTGAAACCAAGAGAAAAGGCGGTTTTCCCGTCATCGGCGTTGAAGACAGCGATGGCCAGCTGCTGGCATTTGGCAGCTACGGCACCTTCCGGGCCTGGCCGGCATTCAAGTACTCGGTTGAACACTCCGTCTACGTGCACAAGGATTATCGTGGCCAGGGCCTGGGCAACACGGTGATGAAGGCACTGATTGCCGCCGCGCGGCAAAACGATGTGCACGCCATGATGGGCGGCATCGACGCCAGCAACGCCGGCAGCATTGCCCTGCATGAACGGCTGGGCTTCAAGCACGTCGCCACCCTGCCCGAGGTGGGTTTCAAGTTTGGCCGCTGGCTTGATCTGGCCTTCTATCAGTTGCTGCTGGATACGCCGCATACGCCTGTGGATGGCTAATGCCCGGTGCCGGTTGGTGATCTTGGTGCCGGCGCCAAGGCTGGCAGGCAAGGAGCGCAGATCATGAATGCTTATCTTGTTTTCCCCCTGCTGACCGCAGCTGGGGTGGCGCTGGTGATACAAAACCTGTTGATGGTGCGGATAACCGAGTCCGTCTCGACAGTAATCATTACGCTGGTCATCAACTCCGCAATGGGGCTGGTGCTGTTGTTGGGCACCTTGCTGGCCCGCAATGGCTTGGCGGGCGTCAGTGAAACCATCCAGGCGATCCGCCCCTGGGTTGTTTTGCCTGGCCTGCTGGGCTCGTTTTTTGTCTTTGCCGGTATCGTGGGCTACCAGTCGGTTGGGGCATCGGTGACCATTACCGTGCTGGTCGCCAGCCAGCTCGGCACCGGCCTGCTGGCGGATGCCTACAAGGCACAGACGCCACCCAGCGCCATCTCGCTGCTGGGGGCCGCGCTTCTCATCGCCGGCGCAGTCCTTATCCTTCGGGGGAAGGGGTAAAAGCATGCAGGTCGATCCTGCCCCTGCGGGCATTGCGATCAGGCCACATGCGGATAAAGAGAAGACTCCGATGCCGCGCAGAACAATGTACGGCGACCCTACGTCGGCCCCGAACGCCCCAGCAAAGCCACACACCGACCGCGCCTCTATCATCGACGCAGAATGAAAATCGTCCAGGCGACCCTGGCGCCTCAGGGCAGATGAGGGTTGAAGCGGTGCTGCATGATCGTGCCGGCACGCGCCACAATGGCGGTTTGCTCCGGCACCTCCTCCCACACCTCGGGCAGGTCGACAAGCGGTTCGGACAGCACGAGGAAGGCATCGTCGCCGGCCGCCGTGATACGCGGGTCGTCCGGATACAGTTCGTGCAGGTGGTGAAACGACGTGCTGTGAAACAGCGAGCGCGACTGTGTCTCGCTGGAATAACGCACGGCGACCATCTGCTGCCCATCGGTCGCGCACATCGTCATGGTCAGCGGCGCTTCCACCCCATGGCGCCGCCCGGTCTCCTCGACCAGCGCCGCCATCCGCTCCAGCGCCGGCACCGGCTCGGTCGCCAGGCCATACGTCAAGGCGAGAAAGAACAACAGCTCGGAATCGGTCGTCCCCTCTATCGAGGCAAACAGTTCGGGGGCCACCGCCAGCATCAGGTCGCGACGCACGGCGTGGTAGTTGCGCACCAGACCATTGTGGACGAACAGCCAGTGCCCGTGCCGGAACGGATGGCAGTTGGTCTCCTGCACCGCCGTATCGGTGGCGGCGCGGATATGGGCCAGAAAAAGCGGCGAATGGATGGCGCGCGCCGCCTCGCGCAGGTTGGGGTCGTTCCACGCCGGGTGCACGCTGCGGTAGCGATATGGCGTTTCGCCTGGGCGCCCATACCAGCCGAGGCCGAAGCCATCGCCATTGGTGGTCGAGACGCTGAGCCGTGAGTGCAGGCTCTGATCGATCAAGGAATGTTTTGCTTGAAACAGCACCGTTTCAAGCGGAACGGGGTTTCCCGAGTAAGCGAGCCAGCGGCACATGATCGGACTCCGGGGTGAAAATCCATTATGGCACTGTCCCATCTCCATATTGGGCGCCAGGTGGGTGCCCCACACGTTAACGTCGCTCAAGGCCTGCAACAGCGGACCTCCCGCTCCTTCCGTCAAGTACGGCTGACCAATCCATACAATGTTTTCCACCCTTGCCAATATCTGATAGTGGCTGCCACTGCCTTGACTTAGATTTTCCCCCATGGATCGCTGGCTCATCTTTTCGACTGAGTGCGGTCTTACGGAAAAAATTTATTACACATCCGGACGGGGAAATATATGGAGATCGAAAACAGAAGTGTTGAGTTCATTCCGGAGAATGAACGTTATGGTTCAGCCAAACGGCTGTTTACCATTTGGTGCAGTGCCAATATGCAAGTGACAACCATGGTGATTGGTGCGCTGGGCGTGGTGGCAGGGCTTAACCTTGGCTGGACATTCATCGGGCTAGTCCTGGGCAACCTGATCGGCTCCATCTTCATGGCCGCCCACTCCGCGCAGGGGCCGCATCTGGGCATTCCGCAGATGATTCAAAGCCGGGCGCAGTTTGGCGTGATCGGCGCCGGGGTGCCGCTTGCCATTGTGGTGCTGGCGTACATCCTGTTCACCGCGGCCAATGGCGTGGTGATGCGGGACTCCATCAAGGCAGTGGTGCCTGTCTCGGATAATGACGCGATTATCCTGTTCGGCGCACTCACGCTGGTGGTCGGTTTCATCGGCTATGAGCTGATCCACAAAATCGGCGCCCTCATGAGTGCCATTTCCGGCGTCATTTTTGTGATCGCCGCCTATATCGTGCTGCAGAAAGGCCTGCCGGCCGGTGTGTGGATGGTATCGGGCAGCACCTTCAAGTTTGCCACTTTCTGTCTGGTGGTAACCCAGGCTGCCTCGTGGACCTTGGGTGCCGGTCCTTACGTGGCCGATTACTCGCGTTATCTGCCATCCCATATCTCTACCCGATCGACTTTCTGGTACAGCTACCTGGGTATTGTGGTCGGCTCCACCGTTGTCATGCTGCTGGGTGCCATCATGGCCGCCGCTGCGATGGATGTCACCACCGATCCGGGCAGCGCCATTGCCAAACTGTTCCCGGAACATCAGCAGCTGGCGTACTACGTGATCATCATCGGCGTGCTGGAATGGAACGTGATGAATCTGTACAGCTCGTACATGTCCACCACCACCATCTTTACCGGCTTCAAGGGCGCCACCAAGGTTGGCATGCTGTCCAAGTTCGTCATCATGGCCATCGTCGCCGTTATCGTGACCTGGATCGCCATTGCCGCCCAGTACAACTTCAACGCCTACTTTAGCGACATCCTGATTGGCCAGGTTTATGTGCTGGTGCCATGGAGTGCCATCAACCTGGTGGATTACTACCTGATCCGCAAGGGCCGTTACAGGGTGCCGGCGATGTATGACGTCAATAGCATTTACGGCAAGGTGAACTGGAATACCCTTTCCATCTATGCAATTGCCGTGGTGGCACAGATTCCGTTCATGGAGCTGTCTTTCTACAAGGGTCCGATTGACCAGGTGGTGGGTACCGATATTTCCTGGCTGCCGGCTCTGGTGATTCCTGGCGTGTTGTACTACCTCGTCAACCGCAACAAACAGCTGCATCTGGACGTGTTTGAAAGCGCCGAATTGGCCTCTGAACCCACTCGCTAAACAGGCAGGATAAACATGTCGAATATGTCAGGACGCCTTGCCGACAAAACAGCCATCATCAGTGGTGGAGCCAGTGGCTGCGGTGCGGCAGCAGCAGAACTCTTTGCCCGCGAAGGTGCAAAGGTGGCCATTGTGGATCGGAATATCGAGCTGGCCAGAGCGGTGGCCGCAGAAATTCGCGATCAGGGAGGAGCGGCATCGGCGCACTACGCTGATGTGGCCCAGCAAGCAGAAGTCATTGCGGTGATTGCAGAAATACAGGCCCGCTACGGTGACGCCGATATTCTGTTCAACCATGCCGGAACGCTGATTGTAAAACCCTTTCTGGAGATTCAGGAAAGCGAATGGGACTGGCTGATGGGGGTCAACGTCAAAAGCATGTTCCTGATGACGCAAGCCGTATTGCCCCAGATGCTCAGAAAAGGCAAAGGCAGCATTGTGTGTACCTCGTCGATTTCTGCGGTCTGCGCCACACCCGGCGAGGTGCTCTACGATGCCACCAAAGGCGCTTGTCACATGTTTGCCAGAGCCATTGCGGTGGAGTATCGCGACAAAGGCATCCGCTGCAATGCCATTGCCCCCGGCTTTATCCGCACGCCGCATGGCATGAAGGAATTGCAAGATCTTCAGGCCATGGGCGTGGATGTCGGCGAAGCCGCGATTATTCAGCAACAGGGGCGGCTATGCGAGCCTTCCGAAGTTGCCAGTGCCGCCTTGTTCCTGGCATCTGACGAATCCAGCTTCGTGAATGGCACGCATCTGTTTGTCGATAACGGGCTCTCTGCCATGTAGCGTCCCAGAGTCGGTTTTACCGTAACGTCACCTCAATCACTTGAGGTGACGTTTTTTGCATTCTTGTTGTCGCAGGCACGGCATCCGCTGGAGCAAAAATTGCTTGATAGTATTGGGTCGCCTGCGACCGGTGATGCTGGCGCTGAAATCGTCACATGCCATGCTTGCGTGCAGCGCCTCGTGGCGCAGGTCGAACTGGTCGCTCCAGATCACAAAGACAGATGACATTCAGGTTTTTGCGTTGTCTTCATGTGGCTGGCCTCGCTGCAGATTGCTGTCATGGCGCGGCTGATGAAACCTGAACAGGCATCCCGTGATGAATTGCCCAGTGGAGCAATGGCGGAGCCAGTTTGCTGATTTGCGCTTGCAAGATTGCAATCCATCGTCGAATTTGAAAGATGCCATATGCCAAAAGATAGGCAAGATTCACATGCCTTGCAGGCCGCACAGCATGCCTCTTTTTGCGTGAGTGCCAATGTGGAAGATCAGGCCCGCTCATTTTCGGAGTGGGATCTCTCGTACACCCAGATATCCAACGGTGTCTTTCGTGGCTCTTCGGCAATTGCCTCTGCGGGCGGACTGTATTTTCTTGTCGAAGACTTGAACAAAAAAATACTGCAACGAGGAGCGGTTCCCGCAAACAGGCTTGCCATTGGCATTCCCCTGGAGCTGGAAGGCCACTCCCGGATGTGCGGCGAGCAAAGCACAAGAGATACCCTGCATGTATTTTCCTGCTATTCCGACTTTGAGTTTTTATCACCCGAGCGCCATGTGGTTGCCAATGTTGAATTTGATCTTCCGTCGCTAAGCTCGGAATTGACGCGGCAGCTAGGGCAGACACTGCATACAAAATTGTCGTCGCCCGTTGTCTTGCTGAGCCCCGATACGGCAGAAAACACCAGGCTGCTATTGCGGCAAGCGTTGGGGTCGATTCAGGTGAGTGAGGTAGCTTCCCCTGAGCAGTACAAAGAGCGGCAGTCCTTGCTGGAGCGGAATTTACTCTATGGCCTGATGGAGGCCGTGTCCGACTTTCCGGAATTGGCGGCGGATCGTTCTCCGAAATCAAGCAAAAATTGGGAGCTGGTCAAGCGGGTGCAGCAGTTTTTGCAAAACCCGGACTCATGCGTTCTTTCGATTGCCGAGCTTTGCATCGAGCTGAACCTGAGCCGCCGCACCATCCAGTATGCCTTTGAAAACGCTATTGGAACAAACCCGGCCAAGTACCTTAGGGCTGTGAGGCTGAATCATGTCCGGCATGATTTGATGCGTGGGCTGTCTGTGACGGAAGCCGCAATCCGCTGGGGCTTTTTGCATCTAAGTGCTTTCGCCCACGATTATCGTGTCTTTTTTGGCGAACTTCCTTCCACCACCTCTAAACGCTATGGCTACGCCCAATCCTTGATGGCCCATCAGTCATCAGATTAAAGCGCATGATGACAATCGCGCATGGCGACATCTTCGGGCCGACATACCGTCTACGGTCAGCACAGTGTGCGCTTTTACACACGGCACAAGGCAATACCGCCTCGCCGTTCACTGTCCCGAATCTTTGATTACCGAAACTCGAATTCCAAGGTAAGCGCACCTTGATTCCCGCGAACGCGACATTCTTTCTTTGTCGACCCGTCAGAGCTATGCGGCAACCAACCTTGGCCGGCACCTGATTTCAAACGCCCTCGCGACGCATGTCCAAAAAAGAACAAAACCTGTCGAATGGCGACCAAAAACTATGACGTGCGCACGTTACAAATGACAAAGACGTTCATTTTTGCCACCCCAGTCTGCCATTCGGGATTTACAGGATGAGCAGACGACATTGGCGACGCAGCACTTGCCAATGAAAACATGTCTACAGCGGAGAAACATGATGGCCGACGTTCGTCACTTTCGTACCAAATTTGTTTTCGCAGCAGGATTGGCGCTCACCCCTCTACTGGGGTTCGCGGCAGAAGAAATGACCGTCAAGATCGGGCTCACCGGTCCGCTCACCGGTCCGCAAGCCGCTATCGGTAAAGACCATGAAAATGGTCTGAGAATGGCAATGGATCGCCTCAATGCCCAAGGCATCGTCGTGGGCGGCAAGAAAGTGCGTTTTGAGATGATGTCGGAAGACGATGGCGCCGACCCCCGCACCGGTATGACGGTAGCGCAGCGATTCGTCGATGCCAACGTCAAGGCCGTGATCGGCCCCTACAACTCGGGCGTGGCCATCCCCATCTCCAAGCTCCTCAACGACGCGGGCATCGTGATGGCAACCGTCGCCTCCAACCCGAAGGTCACCCAGAACGGCTACCCTTACGTTTTCCGGATCGGTGCCAGCGATACCCAACTGGGTACCAAAATGGGGGTATTCGCTGCCAAAAACCTCAAAGCGAAGAGTTTCGCCATCATCGATGACCGTACGGCTTACGGGCAAGGTGTCGCCGACGAATTCATCAAGGCGGCAAAAGCCAACGGTATCCAGATTGTCGCCCGGGAATTCACGACGGACAAATCGACCGACTTCTCGGCCATTCTGACCAGTATCAAAGCCGCCAAACCGGATGGCATTTTCTACGGGGGCTATTACTCGCAAGGTGGGCCGATGCGCCGCCAGATGGCGCGCCTGGGACTGAAAGCGTATCTGCTGGGAGGCGATGGCATCTGCAACGAAGAGTTGGCCAAGCTGGGGGGGACCACCGTCGATGGGGGCGTTTATTGCCCACAGGGCGGGCCGGTGCTCGAGCAGACCAGCGAAGGAAAGCAATTCACCACCGAGTACAAAAAGCGCTTCAGCGTCGAGCCGCTCGTCTATGGTGCGTCCATGTATGACGGCCTCAACATCATCGCCAAGGCCATGCAGAAAGCCAACTCGGTGGAGCCCAAGCAATACCGCGCGGCACTGGCGGCCATCAGCCAGCAGGGCGTAGCCGGCACCTACCAGTTCGACGACAAGCGGGACCTCAAGAACTCCCCCATCACCGTGTACTCGTTCAAGAATGGTCAGCCGGTCCCGGTAGCCGAGGGTAAATAGCCACCAACACACAGTACGACCCTGCACGTGATCGGTTAAACGACGAGCGAGCGAGGAATGCTTATTTAAGAGATTAATGTTGTTGCTGTGGGGGTATGGCCCTTTGTCCCGCCGCTCGATCTGAGCGGCGGTTTTTTTTTGCGGGCGCTGTGGCCGGGCACGCCAACGCATGCAATCCAGACCGGCTTTAAGAGGCTGGATTCTTGACGAAATCACAGTAAAAAAGACGAAATCGCGCCACGGGGCCATCCTGGCCTGTTGCCGGCTTTCACGCCATAGCCTGGGTTCGCGGCGCACCACTCCAACCCGCTTCTCGCCACCACCACACAGCAACAGCCCCATGCGGCTCGAACCGACCGCCTGCCCGGGTCACGCTCACGCGGTCGAAGCTGCATCCCCCTTCCCCGCCATGCCGTGCAGCAGGCTGCTCAGCATGGCCGCCAGCGCGACGGCCAGCGCGGCCAGCAGAAATACCGACGCATACCCCAGCCGATTCGCCACGACGCCGGCCAGCGGCCCGGTCACGCCGAGTGCCAGATCGAGAAACAGCGCATAAGCCCCCAAGGCCGCACCGCGATTGCCGCTGGGCACCCGACGCACGGCCTCCATACCCAGTGACGGAAACACCAGCGCAAAGCCGAACCCCGTCAGGGCCGCGCCGGCAAAGGCCTGCCAGGGTGCGGCAGCCAGCCACAGCAGCAGCAAGCCGGAGGCTTCTACGACGAGCGACACCAGCGCCACCGGAAAACCGCCGAAACGATTGATGCTGCCGGCGAACAGCAGGCGCGCCGCGATGAAGAAGGCGCCCAGCAGGGTGAGCGCCAGCGCCGCATCCGGCCAGTGCCGGCTGGCAAAGAACAAGGTGACAAAGGTGGAAATGGCACCGAACCCGACCGAGCCCAGCGCCAGGCACAGCCCGAACGGCACCATGCGCCGGAACACCTGGCTGAACGGCAGCCGCTCGCCGCCGGATGGCGCCACGGCCGGCTTACGCCGCGCCAGGAACCACGAGGCCAGTGTCATCGCCACGGTGGTCAGGCCCAGCGCGCCAAAGCCCCAGCGCTCGGCGAGCACCACGCCCAAGGGCGCTCCGATGGCCATACCGCCGTAGCTGGTCATACCGTTCCAGGAAATCACCTTGCCGGTATGGGCGCTGCCGGCCCGGGCAATTCCCCAGGTAATGGTGCCGGTGGTGACGAGGCTCTCCCCGGTCCCCAACAGCAGACGCCCCACGATCAGACTGGCCAGGCTGCCCGCCGGCGCCAGGCCCGACAGCCCGGCAATCCAGAGGCAAACCCCGCTGGCACAGCACAGCGCCATGCCCGACAGGACCGAGCGCTTGGGGCCGTGGTTGTCACACAGCCGGCCCGCATAGGCCCGGCTCAGCAAGGTGGCCAGGTACTGGATGCTGACGGCGAAGCCCGCCACCACCTCGCCGTAGCCCAGCGGGCCGTGCACGTAGCCCGGCACCACCGCCATCGGCAGGCCGACCGCGAGGTAGGCCACCAAGTTGAAGAACACGATGGCGATGATCGGCCCGGTGGCAGAGCCCGTGGTGGTGGCGGGGGCCGCCGGCGTCGCGGCGGTTGCGGAGGTATTGTCTGGCATCGGCTGAAATCGGATAACGGGTTAGAACAGGACGGAAGCGCTGCAAACGCCCGGAGCCCTCCCGCCACAAGACGATGCGGGGAGGCGCGCGAGCAGCGTAGTTTAGCGTGATCGACGACAGGCAAAAAAAGGCGAACGTTCGTACGTTCGCCCAAATCCCCGGGTCACAAGGAGTTCAAATCATCGCTTACGGCCGGAACGCCACGGCGAGCCGTGGCCGTCCGCCCGTGACGGAAAGGATCACTTGCCGGCATAGAGCGCAACGTCCCGCCCGGCCGCCTGGCGCTGACGCGCGCCGTTGACGCCCTTGGCCAGGATGGCCAGCGCGGTGAGTGCGGCCGGCACCGACAGCGCGCCGAACACCTGCGAGAAGGACCAGCCCATGGCCAGCATCTGGGCACCGGCGAAGGCGCTCAGCACCGCGCCCCAGCGGCCGATACCGTGCATCCAGCTGGAGCCGGTGGCCCGTGCCTCGGTCGGGTAGAAGCTGGCCGACAGCGCATTCATGCCGGTATTGGCACCGTTGAAACAGAAGCCGATCACGAAGGAGAGCAGCACCACCAGGGCGAAGTGACTCGACACCATGCCCAGCACGTAGAGCATTGCGCCGCCGAACAGGTAGGTCAGCGCCAGCAGCTTGTGCGGGTTAGTGCGGTCCATGCACCAGCCGAGGAACAGCGAGCCGATCGGGCCGCCCAGCTGGAAGAACGCCGTCACCACGGCGGCGTCGCTGACGCTGTAGCCGGACTCCTTCACCAGGGTCGGCATCCAGCTGCCCATCAGGTACACCAGGAACAGCGCCGAGAAGTAGCCGAGCCACAGCATCAGGCTGCCGAACTTGTATTGCTTGGACAGCACGATCTTGACCGGGCTCTCGTTCGAGGTCGCCGCCGGGGCGCTCGGCATCGCGAAGGTGGAATGCTCATTGGCCACTCCCGGAGCGAGCCGGTCGACAATCTTGCGGATGCGCTCGGCCGGGGCACGTTTGGTGACCAGGAAGCGCACCGATTCCGGCAGTTTGAAGAACAGGATCGGCGCCACGATCAGCGGCAGCACGCCGCCCAGCACCAGCACGCTGGCCCAGCCGAAGTTGGGAATCATCCAGGCCGCCAGGAAGCCGCCGCCGGCCGCGCCGACGGTGAAGCCGCAGAACACCACCGTCACCAGGAAGGAACGGCTGCGGTCCGGGGCGTACTCCGACACCAGCGTGCCGACGTTCGGCATCGCCGCGCCCAGGCCCAGGCCGGTCAGGAAGCGGAACATGATCAGGTGCGTGATGTCGGTGGACGCCGCCGTCGCCAGCGTCCAGACGCCGAAGAAGAACACGCTGCACACCAGCACTACCTTGCGGCCGAAACGGTCCGCCAGCGGGCCAGCGACCAGGGCGCCGATGGCAAGGCCGGCCAGCGCGGCGCTGAGCACCGGCCCCAGCATCTGGTTGGTCACCCCCCATTCCTGCTTCAGTTGGGGCGCGATGAAGCCCATGATCGCAACGTCGAAACCATCGAGCGCGATGATGCAAAAGCCGAGCAACACCACCAGTTTCTGGCACAGCCCGATGGCACGGTCATTGATCAACGCGCGAACGTCGATAGCAGTGGATACAGTCACGGTTTATCTCCTCCATTACATCAAAAGTGACGCAAGCGGGGCTTGCGCGACGGGCTCTCCCTGTCTTTGCGCGTCCGTCAGGACGCCTGCAGGGTGTCGAGCAATTCTTTGGGGTAAATCATGTCCCGGAGCGCGGAGGCATCGTTCTCGATGCCGGCCGCCGCGGTCTCCAGACCGAAAAAGCGCAGGTACAGCGGCGCCTGCTGGATCAGCATCTCGAAGCCGGGCTCGGCCTTGAGCGCACGGGCGCGTGCCGAGCGCAGCAGCGGCGTCGGCTGGTTCTTCATTAGCACGTCGAACACCGCGGCGCCGACGTCGAGCCGCGTCACGTCGAACGGCGCCGGGTCGCCCTGCTTCATGCCCAGCGGCGAGGCGTTGACGACGAGGTCGTAGCCGGCCGGGTCGTTGCTGGCGGCGGCACGGGTCTCGACCGGGAAGGCCTCGGCGATGCGCGCCGCCAGCTGCGCGGCCTTGTCGCCGGCTGGATCGAAGACGGCGATCTCGGCGCTGCCACACGCCGCCAGCGCGGCGGCAATCGCCGAGGCGGCACCGCCGGCACCGATCAGCAGCACACGCTGGCCGGTGTAGGGAATGTGGGCGCGCTCCAGCGCCTTGACGAAGCCCAGGCCGTCGAACAGCTCGCCTTCGAGCGCGCCGTCCGGAGCGCGACGTACCGCGTTGACCGCCCCGGCCACCTGCGCCAGCCGGGAGCAGCGGTCGGCCACCGTCAGCGCCGCCGGCTTGTGCGGAATCGACAGGAACACGCCGTCCACATTGGGCGCCTTGAACACCGCCCTGAGCGTGGTATCGAAGTCTTCCGGCTTGACGTTCAGCGGCACCACCACGGCATCGATGCCGTACAGACGGAATACCAGGTTGAACAGTTCAGGCGCGCGGACCTGGTCGATCGGATCAGCGATCACGAAATACACGCGGGTGGAACCGGTGATCTTCATCAGACTCTTCCTAACTGGCTTTTCCGTTCCCGGGGCTTGGATGGCCTGCCGGGAGCGGGGCGGCGATCGGCGCACGATCGCCAGGGCGGTGGATACGGCCGGCAACGGCCGTCTGCGGTGGGGTCGCGTTAGCGCGATGTGCTCGTTCGAAAAGCGTGACGGAGAGCGGGAAGTCGTTTGGAAAGAGATGCGATCGGACCGACCGGAAAGGCGCTCGCTTGAGCGGGCTGGCGGGTGGAAACGAGGGACGGGGCCACGGCGTTGATCATGATCATCCTCCAAATCGTAATGGGCGATTAACGCCCTTATGTTCTTATATCGAACCTCAATGTAGGTCGGCCATGACACGCCGTCAACACCGATTATCGAATTATCGTTCGTCTATCGAACACAACGAGACTAACCGTGTTGACCGGCCCGGATTCCACCCGGCTTCGGCCAACCTTGGCCAAGAAAAAGACCCGCACCGAAGGGGGCGGGCCTGGCGGGAGCGGCAAACGCTCAGAAGTTCTTCCACATGCCGATGGCGATGGAGTGCTGCTTCGACATGACCGCGCCCGCACCCGGCTGCACGGCGTTCGAACCCAGCACGTAGCCGGCGTTGTCATCGTTGTGCATCAGCGTGTACAGCGCGTACACCTGGGTGGTCTTGCTCAGGATGCGGTTGTAGGCGATCGAGCCCATGCGCGCGCCGCTGTCGGCCACCCCGGCCGCCCCGGTCCACGACGCCGCCTTGCCGAACTGGGCCGAGAACACGTTGAGGCCGGCGGTGTAGCTGGCCATCGCGCCGTAGTAGTTGCGGCTGCGGTCGTTGCCGCTGTTGTTGATGTTTTCCAGCTTGATGTGCTCGTACAGGCCGCCGAGGTAGAAGTCGCCGAAGACATAGCCCGCAGCCAGCATGTGGGCGGTGCCGTCCTCGTAGAAGTTGGACGACAGGCCCTGCATGTCGCGGTTGTTCTGGAAGCCGTAGCCGACGCGCAGCGGGCCGTCGTCGTACAGCACGTTGGCCGAAACCACCGAAGCCCCGTTCGACTTGGCTTCCTTGCCATTGGTGGCGTCCGTGGTCAGCGAATACTGGATGCGCGAGCTGAAGCCCTTGTACTTGGGGGTCTGGTAACTGATCGAGTTGCCCAGGCGCGTATCGAAGCCGCCGGTCTTGAGATCGCCGCCGTTGGCCCACATCGCGGCATCGTTGGAAATACCGGTGCCCTGCTGGAAGTTGTTGCCGGCGATGTAATGCAGATCGTCGTAAGGCACCAGGAAGTTGCCGGCCTTCAGGGTACCGAAGGTGGCGTCGCTCAGGCCCAGGAAGCTCTCGCGCGAGGCCCAGGTGCCGCCGCCGGCGTCGACCGACACGCCCGACTCCACCTGCCAGATCGCTTTCAGACCGTTCCCCAGATCCTCACTGCCCTTGAAGCCGATGCGCGAGGCATCGTTCTGCACCTTGGACAGCGACGGCGTCTCGGTCGTACCGGCCTTGGTGCTTTCCAGGTCCATGTGGATACGGCCGTAGAGCGTGACGTCGGCGTAGGCAAACGAGGTCATGCCCAGTGCCAGAGCGGCGATCAGGCTTTTCTTCTGCTTCATGAATCTTTCTCCTAGATGGACACAGCTTTTTTGGTGTGGGGGCAGCCTCGAACACGTCACCCGCCATTCCGGCGCGCGGCCGATCCATCGGGATCGGGCATCGGGGACGGGGAACAAACTCGAAACCGCCGGCGACCAGGCAAAACCCGGCCGCCTTTGACAGGAACGCCGATCGTTGGCGGTCCGATCAAATCGGGTGCAACACGGAAACGCGCGACGCCATGAAAACGCGGCGCACGCCCGCGGCCGGGTCGAACGTCAGGGAGGGGAAAGTGGGTGATGGGCCATGACTGTCTCTCCTAAGTCTTTTTTGTGCGTTTAACGCACATGTATTTGTTTATCGAACAAACTGTAGCCAGCCGCCCCTGACACGGTCAATACCGATAATCGAAATATTGTGCGATAGGCGAATAATCAACTATCCTGACGGTGCCGGTGAATGCGAGGCGATGCGGAAGGAGCAGGCCGACAGCCTGCATTCACGGAGACATGCGCTCCGCCACAGGGCGGAGAGTGAACGATTGAACGAGGCGAAGGCGGCATGGACGCTTTAACGGAAATGGCACACGCTCATCTGCGTCGTTAGCCAGCCGCCCCGCCATGACAAGAGACGGCCCATGTACAACACTGAAGACCGCCCCGCTGAGGACCTGGAAGAGCTGTCCGGTCCCGACGAGAGCAGCGAAGACACCCCTCAGACCGCCGCGGATGACATCGCCTCGCAGAGTGGCGATCCCAACTTCATGACCTCGCTCGCACGCGGCCTGACCGTGATCCAGGCGTTCTCGCAACAGCGCCGCCTGATGTCGATCTCGCAGATCAGCCAGAAGACCGGCATCCCGCGCGCCGCCGTGCGCCGCTGCCTGTACACGCTGAACAAGCTCGGCTTCGTCAGCGCCGAGGACGGCCGCAACTTCGCGCTGCGCCCGCGCATCCTGTCGCTGGGCCACGCCTACCTGGCCTCCACCCCGCTGGCCAAGGCGGCCCAGCCGGTGCTGCGTCACATCAGCAACACGCTCAATGAATCGAGCTCGATCGCCATCCTCGACGGCGACGACATCCTCTACATCGCGCGTGCCTCGACCTCGCGCATCATGACCATCGACCTCGACATCGGCAGCCGGCTGCCCGCCGCCTACACCTCGATGGGGCGCGTCCTGCTGGCCAGCCTGCCCGCCGAAGAGCGCGAGGCCCACCTGGCCCGCGCCAAGCTGATCAAGTACACCTCGCACACCCTGATCACCGTGGACGATCTGCGCGCCGAACTGGAAAAGGTACGCGCGCAAGGCTACGCCATCGTCGATCAGGAACTGGAAATCGGGCTGCGCTCGATCGCGGTGCCGATCGCGGCATCGGACGGCAAGGTGGTGGCGGCGATGAACATCGGCGTGCAGGCCGGGCGCATCTCGCTGAGCGACCTGGAAACCCGCATCCTGCCGGTGCTGCGTGCCGGTTCCAACGAGCTGTCGCTGCTGCTGCCCTGAGCGGCCCGCCATGCCCTCCCGGCTGCACCCCTACGCAGCCGGACGGGCCTTTCCGTCCCACCCGTCTCGGCAACACCGTCTCTCCGCCTCATGCCCGCCGATTTGTGGCACGCAAAAAAAAAACGGACGGGAAGACCCGTCCGCCAATCCCTGGGAAATCGCCAGGTGCACACACCAACACAAACAACGTTACCCCTCCCGGCCATGGCCGGAAGCGAGGGAGATCAGTACGCCGACGCCGCACCGTAGCGGGGCGCCGGAAACAGCGCGTTCAGCCCGACTGTACCTGCGAAGAAAGCCACTCCACCGCCTGCCCTGCCCGCTGCAGCACCAGCGACGGGGGGCAATGCTGATAATCGTCATTGGCCACCTCGAAGGCGTAGCGGCCGCGATAGCCGCCCGCCTCCAGCCGGCTCACCAGTTCCACCAGCGCCCGGCTGTGCTCGCCCTCGCCCGGGAAGAAGCGGTGATGCAGGGAGAGCTCCACCATCTCGTCGAGCGCCGGCACGTAGTCGTACATGGCGTCGGAAAGCTGCACCAGGAACAGGCGCTCCGGTGGAATGGCTTTCAGGTCGTCCGGCTGCATGCCGCGGGCAAACAGGTGGAAGGAATCGAGCACCAGGCCGACGTTTTCCCGGTCGACCCGCTCGATCACCTGCCAGGCGCTGGGGTAGTCCGCAACGTGGCGCCCCCAGGCCAGCGGTTCGTAGCCGATGCGCAAGCCGAGCGGCGTCGCCAGCGCCGACAGCAGTTGCAGATGCTGCACGATGGTGTCGAGGTCGCCGCTGGCTTGCGGCGAGGTCGTCGACGACACCAGCAAGAGATCGGCACCGGTCTGCTGCGCCATGCGCAGCATCGACTTGGCGATGTCGACCTTGTAGTCGAGGAAGCGGCCGCCCAGCCCTTCGAAATCGCGCAGCGCCAGGAAGCCGCTGACGGCCAACTGGCTGTCGCGCACCCGGCGCACCGCCTGTTCCAGGCCGCCGGTCTGCTCGCCCACCAAATCCTTGGCCGACAGCGTCACGGCCGAAAAACCGGCCTCGGCGATGGCCGCCAACTTGTCTTCCAGCGCCCCGGCAAGGGCGGTGGTATCGATGGCAAAACGGGATCGTTCCATGATCGGCACCGTGTCAGTCAGCCTGCGAGGCCATTTCGAATTGCACCAGCCCCGCTTCGTGCAGCGTGTGCAGCACTCGCGGGGCATAGGCGTCCGGGGTCAGCGATTCGCCCAGCCGTACCCCCCGCCGCGCCAGCTCGGCGGCCGCGGCGGGCAGATCGGACGCCAGCAGCCGCACGGCATGCAAGCCTTCGCGCCCGCCTTCGCCACGCTCGCCGGCGGCGGTTTCCAGGCGGATGCGCACCTTGCCGCACGGGCTTTCGATCAGGCATTCGCCGGCAACGCTGTGTGGATGGGCGCGAAATCCGAACAGGTGGGCATAAAAATCTTGCCACTCCTTGAGCCGGCCGGGCTGAACCCGCTGCACCAGTTGATCGACCGCGGTGAGCAGCAGCGGCGCCTGGCCAGCCTCGGCGCCGGTCAGCCAGACAAAATCGACGTCGTAGATGGAATGGTCCTGGTAACGGTCGACCAGATAGATCAGCGAGCCCCCCACCCCCTGAAACGCGGGAATGCGCAACTCCATCACCCCGGGAGCGCTGTCCACTTCCCAGCCACCGCGTTCATTGGCATAGCGCGTCGCGAGTGCCGCATCCCTGACCCGGAAAGCCACGGCGCAAATGCCTGAACCCTGCTGTTGGGCATACTGCTGGGCGTGCCCGCCCTGTTCGCCGTTGACGATGAAGTTGACCGAGCCTTGCCGGTACAACAGCACGTTCTTCGAGCGGTGCCGTGCCACGGCGCTGAAGCCCAGCGCCTCGAGATGGCGCCCCAGGCGGAGGGGTTCGGTGCTTGCAAACTCCACAAACTCGATGCCGTCCATTCCCATGGGGTTGGGCGCGCCTCCCGGAGTGTTCGAGTTAACCATGACGTTCCTCAGCAGAGTGATTCTTTAACATGCTCGTCGCGCTGCGACACGGCCAACACCTTGCGAGCGGGGGACGGGGCGATCGAAGCTGCAGCCTCCTGACACACCCAGCCACCGATCCATCGGCTCGTCATTTTCATTGTCAGAAAACTGCTCGCTTAATCAAGCGGCATTGCCAAGTCACCCACCGACAAATGGCCGATAAACGCACAAACAGTTCGAATATCGGCCATAAATGTAGTGAGTGGCAGCCATGGCGTCAAGGAGCATGCCTGCAAAGATGTTCGATGATCGAACCGATCAGGGTTTGGCGCGTAGGATGCCCCATCGAGACGGCCTGCACGGCAGGCGCTGTGGTCCGGTGCGAAGACCGGGATGCCGGGCGGTAGAGCGCCGCGCACGGCGGAGGAAACGGGGCGACCAGCACGTGGCCGCCCGCGTTCACAGGACAGGAATCAGTCGGAACCGGCCAGGGCCGCCGGCGCCGCCTCGAGATCGGCCGCCGGGCTGGCATCGGCCATTTCGGCCAACTTTCTAGCAGCGATATCGGCCACGCGTTTGACGTGAGCCACCGAGGCATCATGCGCGGACTGGGCATCGCGTCGCTTAAGCGCTTCGACCAGTAGCCGCATCTCCGCCGCCGCCTCGGTGGCGCGGCCCGCCGAACTGATGGTCATGGCGCGCAGGCGATTGATGCGGGCGTTGAGCGACTGCACGATCTCCCACGCCATGGTCTGGCCGCTGCCCTCGAACATCAGCTCGTAGAACGCCGAGGTGCTGGCCAGCACCTCGTGGAAATCGTTTCTGGCGAAGGCCGCCTGGATTTCCTCGTTGATGGCGGCCAGGCGCACGATGGTCTCGTCGTCGGCGCGCTCGGCGCACAGCCGGGCGGCGTGGCCTTCCAGCAGGGCGCGGATCTCGTAGATCTGCGCCGCCTTGTCGGCGTCGAGCGTAGCGACCACCGGGCCCTGGTGCGGGATCGACTCGACCAGACCTTCGGTCTCCAGATGGCGCAGCACTTCCCTGACGATGGAACGGCTGACGCCCAGCTCTTCACACAAGGAGCGTTCCACCAGGCGCTCGCCGGGCTTGAAATAGGCGCTGAGGATGGCGTCGCGCATCTTCTCCAGCGTCAACTCGCGCAGCGTCTTGACGCTACGGTCTATCTTCAGCGAACTGCTGCCCTTGGGTGACATGGTCGATCTCCTTATTGAATGCCGCCAAGACAGAGGTATTTGATTTCGAGGTAATCCTCGATGCCGTAGCGCGATCCTTCCCGGCCGCAGCCGGACTGCTTGATCCCGCCGAACGGCGCCACTTCGGTGGAAATGAGGCCGGTGTTGACCCCCACCATGCCCGCTTCGATCGCCTCGGCCACGCGCCATACCCGGGCGAGATCGCGGCTGTAGAAGTAGGCCGCCAGGCCGAATTCGCTGGCGTTGGCCTGGGCGATCACGTCCGCCTCGTCACGGAAGCGGAACACCGGCGCCACCGGGCCGAAGGTTTCCTCGCGCGCCACGCGCATCGCGGGCGTCACGTCGCGCAGGATCGTCGGCTCGAAGAAGGTTCCGCCCAGCGCATGGCGCCGGCCGCCGGTGACGATGGCCGCGCCCTGCTCCAACGCGTCGGCGATGTGCGCTTCGACCTTGGCGACGGCCTTGTCATCGATGAGCGGGCCCTGCGTGACCCCGGCGTCCATGCCGTTGCCGACGTCGAGCGCGGCCACTCGCGCGCTCAGCTTGGCGATGAACGCGTCGTAGACCCCATCCTGCACGTAGAGGCGGTTGGCGCACACGCAGGTCTGCCCGCTATTGCGGTACTTCGACACCATCGCGCCTTCCACCGCGGCGTCGAGGTCGGCGTCATCGAACACGATGAACGGCGCGTTGCCCCCCAGCTCCATGCTGACCTTCTTCACCGTGCCGGCGCATTGCCGCAGCAGCAGCCGGCCGACCTCGGTGGAACCGGTGAAGGTCAGCTTGCGCACCAGCGGGTTGCTGGTCAGCTCGCCGCCGATCGCCACCGGGTCGCCGGTGACGACGTTGATCACGCCGGGCGGTATGCCGGCTTCTTCGGCCAACCTGGCCAGGGCCAGCGCCGACAGCGGGGTCTGTTCCGCCGGCTTGGCGACGACGGTGCACCCCGCAGCGAGCGCCGGCGCGATCTTACGTGCCAGCATGGCATTTGGGAAGTTCCACGGCGTGATCGCGCCGACCACACCCACCGGCTGCTTGATGGTGATCAAGCGCTTGTCGCCCTGCGTGGCGGGGATCACATCGCCGTAGACGCGCTTGGCCTCCTCGGCAAACCACTCGATGTAGGCGGCGCCGTAGGCGATCTCCCCCTTGGCTTCGGCCAACGGCTTGCCCATTTCCGCGGTCAGCAGCCGCGCCAAGGGCTCGGTGTGCGCCAGCACCAGATCGAACCAGCGGCGCAGATAGCCCGCCCGCTCCTTGCCGCTCAGCGCGCGCCAGGCCACGCCAGCGGCCTGCGCTGCGTCGATGGCGCGGCGGGTTTCGGCCGCGCCCAGGCGCGGCACGCTGCCGATGGTCTCGCCGGTAGCCGGATTGTGCACGGCCAGGCGCTCGGCGCCATCCAGCCATTGCCCGTCGATGTAACAGCGGTCCTGCAGCAGTTCCGCCTCGCTCAATAGTTTCATGCCACATCCTTCGGCGACGGCCCGCGCCGTCGCCCGTTTGCAATTGATCGTCTCAGGCGAACACGTGACCGTGCTGCGCGTCCCACTCCAGCACCGCCGGTGCCCCGATGCTCAGCCCCTGGCCATCGCGCACCGCCATGCGCACCGCGACTTCCTGCTGCCACGGCGTCTGCACCGCGAAGTGCATGCTGTCGCCCAGATACGTCATGTCGCGCACCGTCACCGCCAGGCCGTGCCCTGCGGCCGCCGCGGTAGGACGGATGCGCATCTGCTCCGGGCGCACCATCAGCGTGCCCTCGCTGCCGGCCGCGAGCGCACTGGCGGCACCCTCGACGGCATGGCCATTGGGGAACACCGCGCGTGCCCGGCCGCTGCCCATCTGCTCCACCTTGACCGGCAGGAAGTTGGAGTTGCCGATGAAGCCGGCGACGAAGCGTGACGTCGGGCGCTCGTACAGCTCCTCGCCGGTGCCGACCTGTTCGATCTTGCCCTGGCTGAACACCGCGATGCGGTCGGACAGGCGCAGCGCCTCTTCCTGGTCGTGCGTCACGTAGAGGATGGTGACGCCGGTTTCCTGGTGGATGCGGCGCAGCTCAAGCTGGATTTCCTCGCGCAATTTCTTGTCGAGCGCGGAAAGCGGCTCGTCCATCAGCAACAGCGGCGGGTCGTAGGCCAGGGCGCGGGCGATCGCCACGCGCTGCTGCTGGCCACCGGAGAGCTGGCCCGGCAGACGGTCGCGATAACCGGCCAGATGCACCAGCTCCAGCATCTTTTCCACCTTGGCCTTGATCTCGGCCTCGGGGCGGCGCCGCACGCGCAACGGGAAGGCGACGTTCTCGCCCACCGTCAGGTGCGGAAACAGCGTGTAGCGCTGGAACACCATGCCGATGTTGCGCTGGTTAGGCGCCACCTCGAGCAGCGACTTGCCGTTGAGCAGCACCTGCCCCTCGGTCGGCCCCTGGAAACCGGCGACGATGTAGAGCGTGGTGCTCTTGCCCGAGCCGGACGGGCCGAGAAAGGTCATGAATTCGCCTTGCTGGATATCGAGCGAAACATGGTCGATGGCCACGACCTGATCGTAGGTCTTGCGCAGGCCACGAATCTGCAAAAACGGGGTCGTCATGAGCGTGTACCTCTCTTCAACAGGGAAACCAGCAGCATCAGCACGATGGTCAAGGCCACCAGCAGGGTCGATGCCGCCGCGATCACCGGGGTCAGGTCCTGGCGCAGCGTGCTCCAGATCAGTACCGGCAAGGTTTGCAAGGTGGGGCTGGCCATGAAGATCGACAGTACGACCTCGTCCCACGAAATCAGGAAAGAAAACACCGCGGCGGCGAACAGGCCGAGCCGGATCGCCGGCAGCGTCACGCGCCACTTCACCTCGATCGGCCCGGCGCCGCAAATCATGGCGGCGTCTTCCAGCGCCGGATCGAAGCTCTGCAAGGAGTTGCCGATGGTGATGATCGAGAACGGCAGCGCGATGATCAGGTGGCCGATGACGAAGCCGGTCAGCGTGCCGGTCAGCCCGAGCTTGAGGAAGAACGCATAGAGCGCCACCGCCAGCACCACCACCGGCAACACCATCGGCGTCAGGAAGAAGGCCTGCAAGGCGCTCTTGCCGAAGAAGGTGCTGCGGGCGAGACCGAGCGACGCCAGCAGGCCCAGCGACACCGACAGCACGGTGACGATCACCGCCACCTTGGCGCTGGTCAGCAGCGAGTCGACCCAGACCGGATCGGTCAAGAGCTGCTGGTACCACTGCAGCGTCCAGCCCGGCGGCGGAAACACCAGCCATTGCGAGTCGCCGAACGACAGCGCTGCGATGAACACGATGGGCAGCAGCAGGAACAGCATCACCACGGTGCCGACACCGATCAGGCCCCAGCGCCAGGCCCCCAGACGATCAAAATCGAGCAACATCTCAGCGTCCTCCGAAACCGGTGCGTCCGCCGCCGAGGTAGCGCAGCTGGACGGCGTAGAGACCGAGCGTCACCACCAGCAGCACGAAGGCGGCAGCGCCGGCGAGACCCCAGTTGAGCAGCGACTGCACCAGCTGGGCGATCAGCTCGGCCAGCATCATGTAATTGGTGCCCCCCAACAGCGCCGGGGTGACGTAATAACCGAGCGACATCACGAACACCATCAGCGCCCCGGAGGCGATGCCGGGCAGCGCCAGCGGCAGCAGCACCAGGCGCAGCGCCTGCCAGCGGCTGGCGCCACAGATGGCGGCGGCGCGCAGCGTGGAGGGATCGATGGCGCGCAGCGTGGCGTGCAGCGGCATCACCAGGAACGGCAGCATGATGTAGGTCATGCCGATGGTGACGCCGACCAGGTTGTTCACCAGCGCCAGCGGCTCGTCGATCACGCCGATGGCCATCAGCACCCGGTTGATGAGACCGGTCTGCTGCAGCAGCACCATCCAGGCGTAGGTGCGCGCCAGCAGGTTGGTCCACATCGACAACAGCAGCACCGCGAACATCAGCTGCGACCAGCGCTTGGGCAGCACGGCGAGCAGCCAGGCGGTCGGAAAGCCGATCAGCAAGGTGATCAGCGTGACCACGCCGGCCACCATGAAGGTGTTGAAGAACACCCGGACGTAGGTCTGCGAACCGAGCAGCTCGACATAATTCTGCAAACCCGGAGCCGGCTCCATGACACTGCGCAGCAACAGGGTGAGCACGGGGATCAGGAAGAACACCCCCAACAGCAGCAGCGCGGGGAGCAGTAGCTTGACGCCACGCGATTCGGCACCGATCTTGAATCGGCGGCGCACCGGAACGGCGGCAGAACTCAAAGCAGTGGACATGACAACTCCTAAACGACACGACGGCTAGACAGGCGGGCGGGACGGCGGAAAGCCGTCACCCCCCGCCCCGGCACCTTACTGGGTCTGCCAGGCGTACCAGCGCTTGGCGATCTCTTCGCGATGCTCGGCCCAGTAGCGCATATCGAGGTTGATCTGGCTGGCGCCATGCTGATCCGGCAGCGACTTGACCGCGGCCGGCGTCATCTTGCTCTTGGCCTGCAGGTTGATCGGCGCGTAACCGGTTTCGCCGGCGAACTTGGCCTGGGCCTCCGGGCTGGTGGCGTAGGCCAGGAACTTCATCGCGGTCGCCTTGTTCTTGCTGCCCTTCGGAATCACCAGCATGTCGGCGGCGGTCAGGTTCTGGTTCCACGACATCCCGACCGGGGCCCCGCTTTGCTGCAGGGCGTTGACGCGGCCGTTCCAGAACATGCCGATCGAGGCCTCGCCCGACGCCAGCAGCTGCTGCGACTGGGCGCCGCCGCTCCACCACACGATCTGGCTCTTGATGCTGTCGAGCTTCTTGAAGGCGCGGTCGATGTCGAGCGGATAGAGCTTGTTGGCGGGCACGCCGTCCGCCAACAGCGCGATCTCCAGCACCCCCGGCGCCGACCACTTGTACAGCGTGCGCTTGCCGGGATAGCGCTTGAGGTCGAACAGGGCGGCCCAGGAGGCCGGGGCGGCGCCTTTCAGGGCCGGCTTGTTGTAGCCCAGCACGAAGGAGTAATAGAAGCTGCCCACCGAATTGGGCGAGACGAAGCGCGGGTCCACTCCCTTGAGTTGGGCGAGATCGAGCGGCTCGAGCAGCCCGTCCTTGGCGGCCTTGTAGGCAAAGTCGCCCTCGACGTCGACCACGTCCCAGTTGACGTTGCCGCTTTCCACCATGGCCTTGAACTTGCCATAGTCGGTCGGGCCGTCCATCGCCACGTTGACGCCGCTGGCGGCGCTGAATGGCTTGGCCCAGTGCTTCTGCTGCGCCTGCTGGGTGGTGCCGCCCCAACTGGTGAACACGAGGCTCTCCGCCAGCACCGGGGTGGCGGCCAGAATGCCGAGGCTGGCGGCCAGGGCGACGCGAGTACCAAACGCTTTCGTTGCAGTCATGATGTCATCTCCTAGGTAGAGGTAATGCTGTTGTTCTTGTAGCTTGACGTTGCCGGCCTGAACGCTCAGGCCAGCGGGGAAAACGGTGCCGGCTTCATGATCTTGCTCTCCATCTCCTCAAGGAGAGCCTGGATCTTGGGCGCGAACGCCTGCCAGGCCGGGTCCTTGGCCAGAGCGGCGCGGCGCTCCTCGCGCTCGTCCAGGCTGGAATACGCCCAGATGTGCACGATCTGGTTCAAGGGGCCGATCTCGGAAAAGAAGTAACCGACCAGGTTGCCGAGATACTGCTTCTGCAACGCGATACCCTCCTCTTCCACCAGTTTCAGGTAGGCCGGCACGGCGCCGGTCTTGATGCGGTAGGTGCGGATTTCGTAGTACACCTTGTCCTCCTCAGCGCATCACGAACGGGTCGGCGATCGGCTCGTCCGAGGTGCGGATCCACACCGACTTGGTGCGGGTGTAGTCCAGCACCGACTCCATGCCGCCCTCGCGCCCCAGGCCGCTCAGGCCGTAGCCACCGAACGGCACGATCGGCGACACCGCGCGGTAGGTGTTGACCCAGACGATGCCGGCGCGCAGCGCACGAGTGAGCCGATGCGCACGGGTCAGGTCACGGGTGAACACGCCGGAGGCGAGGCCGTAGACACTGTCGTTGGCGAGCGCGATGGCCTCGGCCTCGGTATCGAAGGTCACCACGCTCAGCACCGGGCCGAACAGCTCCTGCGTCACGCTCGGGACTTGGGCATCGGGGCAAGCGAGGATGGTCGGGCGGTAGTAGTAGCCCGCGTCGAACCCCTCCGGGCGCACGCCGCCGGTCACCAGCTCGGCGCCGGCCTCGAGGCTCGCCGCCACCACGCGCTCGATGTGCTCGCGCTGCTTCAGCGTCGCCAGCGGCCCCATCTCGGTGGCCTTGTCCTGCGGGTCGCCGATGCGGATCGCCCCGGCCTTGGCCTTCAGCGTGGCCAGCAGGCGGTCGCGCACGCCGCGCTGCACCAGGAGGCGCGAGCCGGCGACGCAGCTCTGGCCGGTGGCGGCGAAGATACCGGCGACGATGGCGTTGCTGACGCTGTCGACATCGACGTCGTCGAACACCAGCACCGGCGACTTGCCGCCCAACTCCAACGAGGTGTAGGCCAGGTTCTCGGCCGAGTTGCGCACGATGTGGCGCGCCGTCTCGGGGCCGCCGGTAAAGGCGATGCGAGACACCAGCGGATGGCTGGTCAGCGCCCGGCCACAATCGGCGCCGAAGCCGGTGACGATGTTGACCACGCCGGGCGGGAAGCCGGCCTCGTGCACCAGCCGGGCGAACTCCAAGAGCGGGGCCGGGCCCTCCTCGGAGGCCTTCAGCACCACGGTGCAGCCCGCCGCCAGCGCCGGACCGAGCTTGACCGCCGACAAGAACAGCTGCGAATTCCACGGCACGATGGCCGCCACCACACCGATCGGCTCGCGCCGCAGGAAGGCGTCCATGTCCGGCTTGTCGACCGGCAGGCAGGCGCCCTGGATCTTGTCGGCGAGGCCGGCGTAGTAGCGGTAGTACTCGGCGACGTAGCCGATCTGGCTTTGCGTCTCGCGGATGATCTTGCCGGTGTCGGCCGTCTCCAGCTCGGCCAGCCGGGCGGCGTTCTCGGCCACCAGGTCGGCCAGCTTGTAGAGCAGCTTGCCGCGCTGGCTCGCCGTCAGGCCGGCCCAGGCGCTATCCAGGAAGGCGCGGTGCGCGGCCTTGACCGCACGGTCCACGTCCTCGGCGCTGGCTGCCGGCATGCTCGCCCACGGCTCGCCGCTGGCCGGGTTGACGCTGTCGAAGCGGGTGCTGCCGTCTTCGAACTGGCCGTCGATGTACTGCTGAAACCGTCTCAACATGCTGCAGGCTCCTCGAATGGATCAGGCAAACGCCGGCATCACCTGGTTGATGAACAGCTCGAGCGACTTCTGCTTGCGCTCGAAGTCCATGTGGCTGTCGATCCAGAAGCTGTACTGGTCGTAGCCCAGCGCCTCATAGCCCTTGAGGCGCGCGATCACCTCGTCCGGCGTGCCGACCACCAGGTTCTGCTTGATCAGTTCCGGCGCGTAGTTCGGGAACATCGCCAGGTCGTCGTCATTGAGCGGCTCGATGAAGCCCTGATCGATCGACTTCTCGTTCTTGAACCACTTGCTGAAGTAGCAGTAGAAGCGGCGCAGGTCGGCGACGGCGGCGTCGACTTCGCGCTGGTCGGCGCCGACGAAGGTGTGCATCAGCATCATGATCTGCGGGCGCGGGATGTCAGGGTGGTTGGCGCAGGCGGCGTTGAAGCGTTCCATCAGGCTCGCCACCTCGGCGTCGCCGGCGGCGAGCGAGGTCACCTGCACGTTGCAGCCTTGCGAGACGGCGTAATCGTGCGAGTTGGGATCGCGCGCCGCCACCCACAGCGGCGGGTGCGGCTGCTGCAACGGGCGCGGCACCGGCGTGGTCTTGGGGAACTGCCAGTATTCGCCCTGATGGGCGTAGTCGCCGGCGAACAGCTGCTGCAGGCAGGGAATCATCTCGCGCAGGCGGCCACCGGCCCCCCAGGCGTCGAGCCCCGGGAACATGCGCTCGTACTCGAAGGAATAGGCGCCGCGCGCGATGCCGACGTCGAGCCGGCCGTTACAGGCCAGATCGGTCATGCCGATTTCGCCGGCCAGCTTGATCGGATGCCAGAACGGCGCCACCACGGTGCCGGTGCCCAGGCGGATCTTGCTGGTCTTGGCGGCCAGGTAGGCCAGGTTGACGAAGGGGTTCGGCGCGATGGTGAATTCCATGCCGTGGTGCTCGCCGATCCAGGCGGTTTCGAAACCACCCTCCTCGGCCATCTTCACCAGCGCGGTCATCTCGTCGAACAATTCCTTGTGCGACTTGCCGGCGTCGTAACGCTCCATGTGCAGGAACAGCGAAAACTTCATGATGTGTCTCTCCTAAATCTCTGGCGGGTGGATTTTTTTCTCTAATGCGGGACTGCGCTCACGCTTTTGCCAGCGACTGAACGGAACCGCTATGGCTATCACCGATATAGATGCCGAAGGCGTCCTCGGTACGTTCCTTGACGAAGCGCTGCAGCATCGAGCGCATCGCCTCGTCGGTCAGCCGCTCCCACGGAATATCGTCCAGCGCCACCGCGCGCAGCTTGCCGCCCGCCGGCAGTTCGCCCTGCAGCCGTCCACGGTAGTAGATGTTCACCGCACCACCCTCGGCGGCGCTCTCCTCGAACACCGCGAACAGGAAGTCGAGCTGGGCGTCGACGCCGAGCCGATCCAGCACGCCGCGCAGGCTCTTGGCGTCCGTGGCCGGCTCCAGGCGGGTGCCGGTGGGCAGCTCGTAGCCCCGGTCCGTCTCCAGCAGCACCACACCGCCGTCGTACTCCAGGATGGCCCCGACCTTGGCTTTCTGCCCGGCCGCGGCGAGCGCGTCCTGCGACAGGCTGAAGGTGAGATACGCCCCGCGTCCGTAACCGAGCGGGCTCACCGTGGTATTGGCGAAATCCATCACCTTGCCGATCAGGATGATGTGATCGCCGGCATCCACCACCTGGTGGGTCTCGCAGTCGAACCAGGCGGCCGAGCCGTCGATGATCGGGCTACCGGTCACGCCACGGTGCCACGCCACCTGCTCGAACTTGTCGGCGGCCTTGGAGGCGAAGATGCTGGACACGTTCTTCTGGTCCTCGGCCAGGATGCTGATCGAGAAGTGGCGGGTTTCCGCAAACACTCCGTAGCTCGCCGCGGACTTGCCGACGCAGATCAGCACCAGCGCCGGATCGAGCGACACCGAGGTGAACGAGTTGGCGGTGAAGCCGCGCGGCGTGCCGTCCGCCTGCCGCGTCGAGACCACGGTCACGCCGGTGACGAAGGCGCCGAGTGCCTTGCGGAATTCCATCGCGTCGATGGGCTGGCTCATGCTGGTTCACTCCTCTGCGATTGTTGCGCGCCGGCCGTCACGGGGGTGGCCAGGAAATCGCGCAGGCGTTGGTTGATGTCATCGGGCGCGGTGACGTTCATCATGTGGCGCGCTCCGGCGACGATATCGAGACGGCCCTGCGGCGCCAGTGCGGCCATCGCCCGCGACATCTCGGGGCTCGAATTCGGATCGAACTCGCCGGTCATGAACAGCGCCGGCATCGCCAGCCGCGGCAGGCCGTCCGCGTGCACCGCATCCGAGCTGGCGAACAGGCGGTAGGTTCGGGCGTAGCCCTGCGCGTTCACCTCGGTCAGAAAACGCTTCACCAGGTTGGCCGAAGCCTTCAGCTCGGCCGGCACCGGCTCGCCGAACCAGCGTGCCAGGGTGGAATCGACGGTGGCGGCCACGCCGGTGTGCTGCAGCGCCTCGGCGCGTTCCAGCACCGCGGCACGCTGTTCCGGGGTGCGCATGAACACGGCGTTGAGCGCCGCCACGCGCAGGGTCCGCGCCGGGTAGGTCAACGCAAATTCCAGCGCCACCAAGGCCCCCATCGAATGGCCGACCACGTTGGCCGAAGCGATGTCCAGATGGTCGAGCAAGCCGGCCAGCTGCGCGGCGTAGTCGCCAAGCGCGACATCGTCGGGCGGCACCTCGCTGCCGCCGTGGCCCAGCATGTCGTACACGATCACCTTGTAATCGCGCGCGAACTCGGCCACCTGCGGCGCCCAGATCGCCTGCCCCATGCCGACGCCGTGAATCAGCACCAGCGGTTCGCCGCCGCCGTACACGCTGAAGGCGGTGCCGTCCACCGTGCCGGACAGCAACGGTACCGACGCAACGTGCTCAGGCTTCATTGCTGCCAAGCTCCTGCAGATCCTGATAGCGGTTGCCGATGCGGTGATGCGGACGGCCGCCGATCGAGGCACCCAGCGCCACCACGATCTCGTCCGGCGCCGGGGCGTCGTTGATCGAGAACTGGATGGTCAGGTAATGCGAGCGCATGCCCTCGTCGTCCTTGTGCATCATCGGGATCATGATCGGGCAGTTCGGGCCGCCGCGGACGTTGGTGAAGCTGAGGTAGCTCTTGGCGCCCACGGCCTTGCGGTAGAAGTTGCCGAAGCGCAGCGTGTGGATCAGCGCCGAAGCGTGCTCGACCTCGCCGTCGGTGCCGACCACGGCCGCCTTGCCGTAACCCTCGATCACTTCGCCTGAGCCGGCGATGCGCAGGATTTCGCCGGTCAGCAATTCGCCCAGCACCGGGGCGATAGCGTGGATCTCCGGCTTCAGATCGTCCACGAAACCGCGCCCCGCCCAGGGGTTCTTCAACACCGCCGCCGCCGCGAACATCTTCAGCGGCACCGGCGCGGCCTTGCCCCCTTCGATCAGCGTCTCCTCGACATAGGTCACCACTTTGCGAATCCCGACATCCATCGTCTTTTCTCCTCAGCCTTGGCGCGCCGCGCCGTTCGATTTGCGATATGTTGGTATTACGGTATACCAAGAAATAATCGATAGCAAGAGGATTGTATGTTGGTATACCATAATACAGAACAAAAAGAGACAGCCGCCAGCAACGGCGTCGGCACTCGAACGACTAGGATGAAACGTTCACTCCCTTCCCTGCCGGAAGGGCATCACATGAAAAGGAGCACAACGATGAGCAAGGAAACCTTCGACCGCGGCCTGGAAATCCGCAAGGCGGTACTCGGAGAAGACTACGTCAACCAGGCGCTGGCCAACGCCGATGAACTCTCGATGCCGCTGCAGCAATTAGTGACGGAATATTGCTGGGGCACGGTGTGGGCGCGCGAAGGGCTGGAGCGCAAGACGCGCAGCCTGATCAACCTCGGCATGATCGCCGCGCTGAACCGCCCGCACGAACTCAAGCTGCACGTGCGCGGCGCCCTCAACAACGGCTGCAGCAAGGAAGAAATCGTCGAGGCGATCCTGCAGATCGCCATCTATTGCGGGGTGCCCGCCGCCATCGACGCCATGCGCATTGCGCGCGAGGTGTTGAATGCCGATAGCGCGGGGTAAGCTTAGAACCAGCTCACGATCTTGCCGCGCGCCCCTGATCGGGGCTCATGTGCTCTGCGTGCGAATCTTTCGCTCAGCGATCAGAAATCCTCATGTACTACTTGTACATTCCGGTTTCTGCGCTGCTCTTCACCCCGCTGAGTGCCGCTCGCGACAGATCGAGAACAAGTTCTTAGTCCGCCGGCGGCAGCAGCACGCGCCAGTCGGCCTCGCCCAGCGTCAGATGGCAGGCCAGCCGCCAGGTGTCGGCGGTGTCCGGCCACTCCTCGGCGGCGGCCATGGCGGCGTCGATCAGCCCGGCGCGCAGCATCACGTTGCGCTCCTTTCGGCCAACCTTGACGGTGCCGGGCTGGCCCAGGTGTTCGACGCGCACCTTGCAGGTGCCGCAGGTGCCCTGGCCGCAGCGCCAGTGCAGTGGCAGCTCGTGAAAGCGCGCGACGTCGATCAGCACATCGCCCGCTTCGGCGGCAACCTCCTCCAGCACCTGCCCGCTGGATTGATCGATAAAGCGGACGATCGGCATCAGAACTCCAGCGCGATGAAATCGAGCTGGTCGCCCGCCGCGACGGCCTGCCCCGGCGCCAGGCGCACCAGGCCGTCGGCCCAGGCACACGAGGTCAGCACCCCCGAACCCTGGTTGGGGTAGCGCTCCAGCACGGTCTGGCCGTCGCGCACCACGCGCCGCACGCGCAGGAACTCCACGCGCTTGGCGTCGGGACGGCCCCAGTCGAAGGCGGCAGGATAGCGCACCGTCGTCGTGCCCGCCGCGTCGGCCACGCCAGCGCGTCGCTGCAGGAAGGCCTTCACCAGCACCGCGAAGGTGACGAAGCCCGACACTGGGTTGCCCGGCAGGCCGATGAAGTCGGCGCTGCCGACCTTGCCGCTGGCCAGCGGCTTGCCCGGCTTGATGGCGATTTTCCACAGATTGAGCGCCCCCTCGGCCTCCACCGCAGCCTTGACGTGATCTTCCTCACCCACCGACACCCCGCCGCAGGTCATGATCACGTCGGCAAAGTCGGCGGCGTCGCGCAGCGCCTCGCGCGTGGCCTGCAGCTCGTCGGGGATGATGCCAAGGTCGCTGACCTCGCAGCCCAACTGCATCAACGCCGGCACCAGCCAGTAGCGGTTGGAGTTGTAGATCTGGCCAGGTCCCAGCGGCTGGCCCGGCTCGACCAGTTCGTCACCGGTGAAAAACACCGCCACGCGCAGCGGCCGCACCACCGCCACCTCGGCGATACCGAGCGAGGCGAGCAAGCCGATATCGGCGGTGGAAAGACGCCGGCCGGCGGCCAGCACGGTCTGGCCGTTGGCGATATCTTCGCCGGCACGGCGAATATTCTGGCCGGCGACGGGCGCCTTTTGAATCGTGACGCGGCCGTCCTCCTGCACCTCGCACTGCTCCTGCATCACCACCGCGTCGGCCCCGGCCGGGATCGGCGCGCCGGTAAAGATGCGCGCAACACTGCCCAGCTGCAGCGCATCAGGCACATGGCCCGCCGGGATGCGCTGCGACACCGGCAAAGGTTGGCCGAAGTCCGCCACGCGCAGGGCGTAGCCGTCCATGGCGCTGTTGTCGTGCGGCGGCACGTCCAGAGTGGCCACCACCGGCACCGCCAGCACGCGGCCGCAAGCCTCCAGCAGGGAAACGGTTTCGGTCTCGGTCACGGCGTCGGCGCGCGACAGCAGCCAGCTCGCAGCCTCGTCAACGGTCAGCATGTTTTGCATCGGGTAAGGTACTCAACAGGAAAGCGACGATGCCGGCGATATCGTCTCGATGAAACTGCGGCAAGGTCGTGTCGATGGGGACGTCGCCAACCACGGCCAGTACCTGCGGATCGTCCGGGTACAGGCGCGGACTGGCGAGCGCGCTATTGATCACTTCGATCTTGGGCACCGGGGCGTGCTTGAAGCCCTCGGCCAGCACCAGGTCGCACGGAGCGAGCCGCGCCACGTGCTCCAGCAGCGGGTGATCGTTGCTGCCGGGCAGCTCCTCCACCAGCAGCCGGCGCCGGCCGGCCGCCAGCAGCACCTGCCGCGCCCCGGCCTGGCGATGGCGCCAGCTGTCCTTGCCCGGCACGTCCCAGTCGACGTCGTGGTGAGTGTGCTTGATCACCGCCACGTCGAGCCCATGGGCCACGAGCCGGGGCACCAGCCGTTCAATCAGGGTGGTTTTGCCACTGCCGGAAAAGCCGGCAAAGCCGATCACGTGCATCGTTCAGCATCCGCAAGAATCTAGGCCCGGCGCGCAGGCCGAGCGGAACAGGGCGATGATAACACGCAGGGGGATGCCACCTAATCGGGCGAAATGACTAGTCTCGACTCACCCGGTGCCGATGAAGGAAATCGTCACGAGCGGCCCGCGGCGGGATGAAAGGCCGCACCGAAACCGCAATGGACACGCAGCTCCTGAAGATATCTCATCACGGAGCGACCCCCAGCGTGCACAGCTTCGCTACGCCCAGCAAAAAGATTGCACACAGTACCCCTGAGCCCGATCAGGGGGTGCGGCAGAGCCATTCAGCCGCGTTCAGGCGGCGTGCGACAGGCTGGCGTCGTTGCCCTGCCCGTCCTCGGGGTCCTCGAAGCGTTTCCAGTCGATGATCATCACTTCGGTCAGCCCGCAATCGATCGCCAGCTGTGCCTCGATCTCCTCCAGCACTTGGTGGCAATGAATCGAGCCGTTCAGCACCACCTCGGCGCGGCGCACCACCTTGTCGTCAGGCGTGGCAAACCAGATGCAATAGCGGTTCATGACGGCCTCCGATCAACCGGTCAGACAGCGTGCTTGTCAATAAACTCGGCAGCCCACCCCGCCCGGCCCCGCGATGCTCGCCGTACCCGCGACACGGCGACGCTTCTCGAACCGCCCGGGAGCGCGACAATGACCGTAGGGAATCCCTGCGGGACGATGTTTCTCGCAAGCTCATACTACATATATCGGCGCAATTGCAGCCAGATCGCAAGCTTTTCCTCATAGGGGCGGGTATAGGCCGGGCTGGAAGACGGCAGCGCCAGCAAGGCCAAGGGGCTTGCGGCCAGGCTTTTCGCCGCTTTGAACGCCGTGCCGCCGTTGAATCCAATCGCCACAAGCCGGGGAAGGGAACGCGTCAGCACCAGGAGGTCGTTGTGCTCGATGTCGTTGAGCGCGGCATCCAGGCTGCCCTGACGCCGCGCCTGCGCCACCACATCCCACAGCCCGACACGATGCTCCAGCAGGCAGCCGAGCCGGTCGGCATACGGCATCTCGCCCAAGGGCTCGTCCAGCACCTCGCCCAAGAGGCGCCAGAACTGGTTGCGCGGGTGGGCATAATACTGGCCGGCCGCCAGCGAGGCGTCCCCCGGCAGCGAGCCCAGGATCAGCAGCCGCACCTCGGGCGAGACGACCGGTGGGAAACAGTGCTTGTGAGGCGTCATGATGTTACTCGGAAGGGGCGCGGAAAGGCCTGCCGGAAGATAACGTTCTGCTCGTGACACGGCCCGCTGGAGTGCGGCCGGTCAGAACAACTGACCCTGCTGCCGCGCCAGCCACGCCTTGACCGGGCCGAAGGTGCGGCGGTGCTCCGGCAGCACGCCGAAACGCTCGATCGCCGCCAGGTGCTCGGCCGTCGGGTAGCCCTTGTGGCGGGCGAAACCGAACTCGGGATGCAAGGCGTCGAGCGCCACCAGCTCGGCGTCGCGCGCGGTCTTGGCGAGGATCGACGCGGCAGAGATAGCCGGTTCCAACGCATCGCCCTTGACGATGGCGCGCGCCGGCACGGCGATGCCCTTGGGCACGCGGTTGCCGTCGATCAGCACTTCGATGGGCAGGACCGACAAACCGGCCACGGCACGGCTCATCGCCAGCATGGTGGCCTGCAGGATGTTGAGCCGGTCGATCTCGTCGACACTGGCGCTGGCGATGCACCAGGCGAGTGAGCGCTCCCGGATCAGCGGCGCCAGCTCGTCGCGCTGCTTTTCCGAGAGTTTCTTGGAATCGGCCAGCCCGGCGATCGGCCGGGCCGGGTCGAGGATCACCGCGGCGGCGAACACCGCCCCGGCAAGCGGCCCCCTGCCCGCCTCGTCGACACCGGCGATCATGCCGACACTCCCGCCACCTGCAACACCGCGTCGGCCGCGAGCTCGGCGGTATCCTGCTTCAGCTCGCGGTGCAGCGCGGTGAAACGGGCGGTGAGCGCCCGCCTGGCCGGCTCGTCATCGTAGAGTGCGGCCACGGCTTCGGCCAACCTTTCCGGCGTGGCGTCGTACTGCAGCAGCTCCGGCACCACCGAGTCGCCCAAAAGGATGTTGGGCAGGCCGACCCACGGCAGCTTCAGCTTGCGCTTGACCAGACGGTAGGTGAGCCACGACAGCTTGTAGGTGATCACCATCGGTTTCTTGGTGAGCGCCACCTCCAGCGTCGAGGTGCCGCTCTTCACCAGCACCACGTCGCTGGCGATCATCGCCATCTGCGCGTGGCCGAACAGCTTGCGGATCGGCAAATCCCAGGCCTTGAGCCTGGACAGCACCCGGTCGAAGGCATCGAGCGTCGCCCGCGTCGCCAGCGGCACCAGGAACTGCGCCGCCGGGTAGCGCTCGTGCAGCAGCCGCGCCGTCTTGACGAAGATCTCGCCCAGGTAGTCGATCTCGCTGACGCGGCTGCCGGGCAGCAGCGCGAACACCGGCCCTCCCGGGAACAAGCCGAGCTGCTCGCGCATCGCGGCGGTATCCGGCACCAGCGGAATTTCCCCCGCCAGCGGATGACCGACGAAGGTCACCGGCACGCCGGCCTTTTCATACAGCGGCGGCTCCATCGGAAACAGGCACAGCACCCGATCGGCCGCCTCGCCGATCTTCTGCACCCGCTCCGGACGCCACGCCCATACCGACGGGCTGACGTAGTGGACGGTACGAATGCCCTTCTTCTTCAGCGACTTCTCGAGCCCGAGGTTGAAGTCCGGGGCGTCGATGCCGACGAACACGTCGGGGCGCTCGGCGATCAGGGCATCGCGCAGATGGGCGCGGATGCGCAAGAGCTCCGGCAGGCGCGACAGCACCTCGGCGTAGCCGCGCACCGCCAGCCGCTCCTGCGGCACCACCGAGTAGAGACCCTGCGCCTGCATCCGGGGCCCGCCGATACCGGCAAACTCGATCTCGGGATGGCGTGCCTTGAGCGCCGCCATCAGGTGCGCGCCCAGCAGGTCGCCCGACGCCTCGCCGGCCACCATGGCGACCTTCAACGCGCCGCTTCGCTTGAACAAGGGTTCCGGCATGATTTAGCGAATGATGCCCCGCTCCGACAAGCCGAAGAAGCGCACGAACGCCTCCAGCTCGGGGTGGCTGGCCGCTTCGGCGATGATGGCCTGCTTGGCCTCGTCGAGCGACAGGCCGTTGCGGTACAGCGTCTTGTAGGCCTGGCGGATGGAGCGGATCTGCTCCGGGGTGAAGCCACGGCGCTTCAGTCCCTCGGCGTTGATGCCGGAAGGCACGGCACGGTTGCCGTGCGCCATCACGTAGGGCGGCACGTCCTGCGCCACGGCGCTGGCGAACGCGGTCATGGCGTGCTCGCCGATGATGCCGAACTGGTGCACGCTGGTGAAACCACCCAGGATCACCCAGTCGCCGATCTGCACGTGGCCGGCCAGTGTGGCGTTGTTGGCGAAGATGGTGTGGTTGCCGACCTGGCAATCGTGCGCCAGATGCACGTAGGCCATGATCCAGTTGTCGTTGCCCAGACGGGTCACGCCGACGTCCTGCGCGGTGCCGACGTTGAAGGTGCAGAATTCGCGGATGGTGTTGTTGTCACCGATCTCGAGCCGGGTCGGCTCACCCGCGTACTTCTTGTCCTGCGGCATCGCGCCCAGCGAGCAGAACTGGAAGATGCGGTTGTTCTTGCCGATCGAGGTGTGGCCCTCGATCACCACGTGCGGCCCGACCCAGGTGCCGCTGTCGATGGACACGTTGGGGCCGACGATCGAATAGGCGCCGATCTCGACATCCGGGGCGACCCGGGCGTTCGGGTCGACGATAGCGGTGGGATGAATCGCCATGGTCACACCTCGCGCTTGGCGCACATGATCTCGGCCTCGCAAGCCACCTGACCGTCCACCAGGGCACGCGCCTTGTACTTGGCGATGCCACGCTTGGACGTGATTTCCTCCACTTCCATCACCAGCTGGTCACCCGGCACCACCTGGCGCTTGAAGCGGGCATTGTCGATGCCGACAAAGAAATACAGCTCGTTCTCGGCACGCTCGCCCTGGCTCTTGATCGACAGGATGCCGGCGGCCTGGGCCAGCGCCTCAATGATCAGCACGCCCGGCATCACCGGGTACTGCTCGAAATGGCCGACGAAGAACGGCTCGTTGATGGTCACGTTCTTGAGCGCCTTGACACGCTTGCCCGCCTCGAACTCGACCACGCGGTCCACCAGCAGGAACGGGTAGCGGTGCGGCAGGTATTTCATGATTTCACGTACGTCGACGTTCACGGCATGCTCAGTCATTATTCGGTTCCTTGCTGTCTTTCAGGGTCTTGATCTCGCGTTCGAGTTCTTTTACGCGTTTGACGAGATCGTCGAGATGTCTCAGGTGAACGGCGTTGGGCAGCCATTCCTTCATGGTGGAAAGCGGGTAGGATGAGGCGTAGTTGTCCGGCTTCTTGATGCTCTTGGACACCAACGTGCCGCCACCGATATGGGTGCGGTCGGTCACCTCGATGTGGCCGACGAACATCGCCGCACCACCGACGGTGCAATAGGCGCCGATCTTGGTGCTGCCGGCGATGCCGACGCAGCCCGCAATCGCGGTGTGCTCGCCGATCTGCACGTTGTGCGCGATCTGCACCAGGTTGTCGATCTTGGCGCCCTTGCGGATGATGGTGTCAGCCATGGCACCGCGGTCGACCGTGGTGTTGGCGCCGATCTCGACGTCGTCCTCGATCACCACCCGGCCAGTTTGCGGAATCTTGAACCAGTGGTCGCGGGCCCAGGCCAGGCCGAAGCCGTCCGCGCCGATCACCGTGCCGGAGTGGATGCCGACGCGCGAGCCGATCAGGCAACCGTGGTAAACCGTGACATTGGGGTGCAGCGTCACGTCATCGCCGATCACCACGCCATCGCCGATCACCACGCCGGGCAGGATGCGGCAGCGCTGGCCGATGGTCACATCACGACCGATGCTGACGTTGGCGCCGATCTCGCTGGAGGCATCGATGCAGCCCCCCTCGCCGACCACCGCCGAGGCATGGATGCCGGGACGGGCCGGCGGGGCGGGATGGAACAGCGTCGCCACCTGGGCAAAATAGAGATAAGGGTCGTCGGTCAGGATCAGCGGTCCGCCATAGCCGGTTTCTTCGGCCAACTTGGGCGACATGATGAGCGCGCTGGCCGCGGTCGTCTCGAGCTGGCGCCGGAACTTGGCGCTGGCGAGAAAACTGATTTCGCCCGTCTTGGCGTCCTCCAACGGAGCCAGGCGTTCGACCAGGCAATCGTCACCACGCAGCTCGCCACCGAGCCGCGCCACGATTTCGGAAAGGGTGTATGCCATCAAAAACAAAGCCGACCCGGGGCCGGCTTCTCCGGAAAATAGAGGGAATTACTTGTCCAGTTCCTTGAGGACCTTGGCGGTGATGTCGTACTTGGGATTGACGTACACCGCGTCCTGCAGGATCAGGTCGAACTGTTCGCGCTCGGCGATCTGCTTGATGGTACGGTTGGCACGCTCCTGCACAGCGGCGAACTCCTCGTTGCGACGCAGATTGAAGTCCTCCGCCAGCTCGCGCCCCTTGGCCCGGTAATCGCGGTCGAGTCCGGCCAGTTCGCGCTCGTACTTCTTGCGATCATCCAGCCCCAAGCCGCTCTTGCCCAGCAGCGTTTCCAGCTGCTTGGCACGATCCTCCATCTTTTTCAGCTCGGTACGTCGGTCGCTGAACTCCTTCTCCAGCTTCTTCATCACCTGCTGTGCCGGGGCCGCCTCACGATACACCCGCTCGGTATTGATGTAGCCCAGCTTAAACTCGGCTGCCGTCGCGGCGAACGAAGCAGCCGCCACGGCGCAGGCGGCAAGCAAGCGAACAGTTTTCATCTTCATATGCGGACTCCGCTCAGAACACCGTCCCCAGCTGGAACTGGAAGGACTGCTTCTTGTCGCCCTCTTCCTTCTTCAGCGGTACGGCGTAGCTGAATTTCATCGGCCCCATCGGCGACAGCCAGGTCAGCGCCGCGCCAGTCGAATAACGCAGCCCATCGCTCGGGGTAGAACCGGACACATTGCTGTCCCACAGGCTGCCGACGTCGAAGAACACGCTGGTGCGTACCGACTTGTTGTCGCGCATGCCCGGGAACGGGAACAACAGCTCGACGTTGCCGACCATCTTGGTGGTGCCGCCGAGGAAGTCGCCGTTGGTGTCCTTGGGACCGATACTGCCGGTCTCGTAGCCCCGTACCGAGCCCAGACCGCCCATGTAGAAGTTCTGGAAGAACGGCAGGGTCGCGCTCTTGCCGTAACCGTCGGCATAACCCACTTCGCCATTCAGCATCAGGGTGAAGGTCTTCGACAGCGGGAAATACCAGGTCTGCTGATGGCTCAGGCGATAGTATTGCAGGTCGAGGCCCGGCAGTCCGATATCGACCCCGGCGCGCAGCACCGCGCCACGCGTCGGCCACAAGGCGCTGTCGCGGGTATCGCGCGACCAGCTGATGGTGGACAACAAGGTATTGGCGCTCTTGCCGTACTTGTCGACAAAGTCGAGGTAGCGCTGCGGGCTGTCACTAAAGGTAGTGATGGCGGTCTGCTCCACCCCCAGGCTCAGGTTGATGCGGTCGAACTCGGTGATCGGCACGCCGAACTTGGCCGCGGCACCGGTGGTACGCGTCTTGTACTTGGAGACGTTGTCTTCCTGGGCATCGTAGGTGCGGGTGTACAAGTTGTAGCCCAGGCTGACGCCGTCGACCGTGAAATACGGGTCGTTGAAGGCGATGCTGGCGCTCTTGTTGACCTTGCCGGTGGAAATGCCGGCCGACAACGACTTGCCGGAGCCGAAGATATTGCTCTGCGACACGCTGCCGGAGAACACCAGACCCTGGCCCTGCACGAAGCCGATACCGGCCGAGATGCTGCCGGTCGGACGCTCCTTCAGGTTGATGTTCATGTCGACCTGGTCCGGGGTGTCGGCCACCGCCGGGGTTTCGACGTTGACATCCTCGAAGTAGCCCAACAACTCGACCCGTTCCTTGCTGCGCTTGATCTTGTCGGAGGCGTACGGCGCACCCTCGAGCTGGCGCAGTTCGCGGCGCACCACCTCGTCACGCGTCTTGGTGTTGCCGGCGATATTCACGCGGCGAACGTAGGTCTTGCGGCCCGGATCGAGGAACAGCGTGAAGGCCACCTGACGCTTCTCGCGGTCGATCTCCGGCAGCGCATTGACGTTGGCAAAGGCGTAACCATCGTTACCCAGCCGGTCGCTGATGGCGGTTACCGAATCGTTGACCTTCTCGCGGCTGAACACGTCGCCAGCCTTGAACTGGATCAACTTGCGTAACTCGGCTTCCGGAACCTTCAGGTCGCCTGCCAGCTTCACATCGGAAATGGTATAGCGCTGACCTTCGTTGATATTGATGGTGAGGAACATGTCCTCCTTGTCGGCGCTGATCGAAACCTGGGTCGAGTCGATGTTGAACTCGAGATAGCCCTGGTTCTGGTAGAACGCCTTGAGCTTCTCCAGATCGCCGGACAGCTTCTGCTTGGAGTACTGGTTGTCCTTGGTGATCCACGACAGCCAGTCACCGGTGGTCAGCGAGAACTGGCCCAGCAGCGTATCCTGATCGAACGCCTTGGCGCCAACGATGCGGATTTCCTTGATCTTGGCTGTCACGCCCTCGACGATGTCCAGGGTGACGGCGACGCGATTACGCTCCAGCTTGGTCACGCTGGGGGTAATTTCCACCGAGTACTTGCCGCGGCTGTAGTACTGTCGCTTCAGCTCCTGAACGGCACCATCCAGCAGGCCCTGATCGAACACGCGGGATTCGGCCAGACCGTTTTCCTTCAGCGCCTTCTTAAGCTGGTCCTTGTCGAATTCCTTGGCGCCGCTGATATTCAGCTGGGTGATCACGGGGCGCTCGATCACGGAAACGATCAGAACATCGCCCTGCGCTTCCATCCGAACGTCATTAAAGAAACCGGTGGCAAACAATGCCTTGATCGCTTCTTTGGCCTTCTCGTCGGTAAAGGTATCGCCCACCTTGAGCGGCATGTAGTTGAATACCGTACCGGGTTCGGTGCGCTGCAAGCCCTCGACACGGATATCCTTGACCACGAACGGCTCGGCCGCCATGGCAGCAGACATGGAAAACAGACCGGCAATCGCCGCTGCAACGAGTTTGATTCTCATCGGTTTGTTCTAACCCCCAAAAAGGCGGCTGATGTCGTTTAGCAAGGCAAATGCCATCAACGAAGCCAGCAAGGCAAAACCTATTCTTTGCCCGAGTAACTGCGCCCGTTCACTGACCGGGCTCCCCTTAATCAACTCCGCCGTATAATACATTAAGTGTCCCCCATCCAGAATGGGGATGGGCAGCAGGTTCAATATGCCAATGCTGACACTGATCAGTGCCAGAAATTCGAGATAGGCGTCCAATCCTTGCCGTGCAGTCTGGCCGGCTACACTGGCGATGGTGATCGGTCCACTCAGATTGTTCCACGATGCCTGGCCGATCAGCATGCGCCCGAACATGCGCAGGCTCAGCACGCCGTTGGACCAGGTCTTTTGCAACGCCATCCACCCCGCATCGGCGACGTCTGGATGCAGCTCGTAACGCAGCATCGCAAGCCAGGCGGCATCCACCGCCGGCGCCGCCCCAATCCGGCCGACAAAACCGGTGGGGGTTTCGACTGAATCCGGACGCAACATCACTTGCCGGCGCTCTTGGCCCCGCAGAAACGCCAGGGAAACCTCTTTGCCGGGACTGTTGTGCACCATTCCCACCCACTCGGCCCAACCACGCAGGCTGCGGCCGTCGGCGCTCAGCAAGAGATCGCCGGCACTTAGCCCGGCTCTTTGCGCAGCCCCACCCGGTTCGACGGCCCCCAACACCAGTGAATAGCGCACCGGCAATATGCCGATCTGGCCATTGCCGCCGGTGTCAGACCCGGCCTTCACCACACGGTTGAGACGCTGCCCGGCGACGGTTTCCACTTGCACCGTCAAGGGCTCGCTGGCACCGCTGCTGCGGTCGAGCAAGGCCAGGCTGATGTCATTCCATTGGGCGACAGGCGTGCCGGCAATCGACAGAACCCGGTCTCCCGGCTGGAACCCGGCGATGGCAGCAGGACTCTCCGGCACCACCGTGCCCACCAGCGGCCGGTACAGGGTCAGACCATTGCCGATCACCACCCAGTAAAACAAGGTGGCGAGCAGCAGGTTCATCACGGGCCCCGCCACCACGATCAACATGCGCTTGCCGACCGATTGCCGGTTGAAGGCGCGCGGCCGGTCTGCCGGGAGCACGACCCCCTCGCGCTCATCCAGCATCTTCACATAGCCACCCAGGGGAATCGGGCAAATCGCCCACTCCGTCTCCCCCCATTTCACCGTGAAGAGCGGCTTGCCAAAGCCGATCGAGAAACGCAGCACCTTCACTCCGCAACAACGAGCGGCGGCATAGTGACCCAGTTCATGGAAAGTGACCAGAACGCCGATGGCCAGGAGGAAGGCGAGGATGGAAATCATAGTGGCAGCAGTGCCTCAAGGGATGAGCGGACCTCTCGATCCTTCTCCAGCAACGCATCCAGCGTAGAACTGGCGGACAAGTCAAAGCGGCCGAGGGCCTGCTCGACCAGTTCAGGAATACCCATGAAGCCTATCTTTCCGTCCAGGAAGGCTGCCACGGCAACTTCGTTGGCCGCATTCAACACCGCCGGAGCATCGCCCCCGCTACGCAGCGCCTCAAAGGCCAGCTTCAGGCAAGGGAAGCGCTCCAGATCCGGCTGTTCGAAAGTCAGATTGGACAAGGTAAAGAAGTCGAGTGAGGCCACACCGGCGTCGATCCGCTCCGGCCACGCCATGGCGTAGGCGATCGGAGTGCGCATGTCAGGCGACCCCAGCTGGGCGACGACCGAACCGTCGCGGTATTGCACCATGGAATGGATGACACTCTGCGGGTGCACGACCACGTCGATGTTATCGGCCGGCGCATTGAACAACCAATGCGCCTCGATGACCTCCAGCCCCTTGTTCATCAACGAGGCGGAGTCGACGGAAATCTTCTGCCCCATCACCCAGTTCGGATGCTTGCACGCCTGGGCCGGGGTAACACCATGGAGTTCTGCGGACGACAACTGCCGAAACGGGCCGCCCGAGGCGGTCAGGATGATCTTACGCACCCCGGCTTGCTCCAGCGAGCCGAGGTAACCATCGGGCAAGGACTGGAAAATGGCGTTGTGCTCGCTATCGACCGGCAACAACGCGGCACCACCCTCGCGCACGGCGCTCATGAAAAGCTGCCCCGCCACCACCAGCGACTCTTTATTAGCCAGCAAGATACGCTTGCCCGCACGGGCCGCTGCCAGCACCGAAGGCAGGCCCGCCGCCCCGACGATGGCGGCCATCACCATGTCTGCCTCCGGCAAGGTGGCAACCATCTCGAGGGCATGGGCACCGGCCAGGACCTCGACCGGCAGGCCGGCTTCATTCAGCCGCAAGCGCAACACGCTGGCGGCCTGCTCGTCGACCATGACCGCGAAGGCGGGACGAAACTGCCGGCACTGTTCGAATAGGCGATCTACCTGCCGGTGGGCTGCCAGCGCCACCACGCGGTAGCGCTCCGGGTGTCGGGCAACCACATCCAGCGTGTTCGTGCCGATGCTGCCGGTTGCCCCAAGTACTACGATTCCTTGAGGTTTCATCAGTTTGGCGATTTGGAGCCTGTTATGGACCAGCTCGCGAACTGCAGCAAGCATCCGGTCTGGATGCAAGAGGCGGTCGCGCAGGTCGATGTCATTGATTGGCCAAGCGCCGTAACGCCACAGGCGGCGCACAGGGCGCGTGGCCCTTCGGGTTGGAGCAAAAAAAGCTTGCTCCCCGCTTGCGGTGCCCGCACAGCGGCGCAGATCACGCCTTGCCCTGCTGATTCTTAGCCGCCAACGCGGTCATGATCACGCCAATAGCAGGTTACAGCCCACTCAGCACACGCAAGGCATTGCTCACGGCAAGCACGGCGATAAGACTATCGATACGATCATAAACCCCACCATGACCGGGAAGCAGTTGGCTACTGTCCTTGAGGCCAGCGGCACGCTTGAACCACGACTCCAGCAAGTCTCCGGCAATGCTGACAGCAGTCAGGGGAAGAGACAAGAGCAGCAGGCTCCATGGTGACAGACCCAGATGCAGCCAGCCCAGTTCATTCACCAGGAAAACATAAGCCGCCGTCGCCACCAGCGCGCCATAGACCCCCTCCCAGCTTTTACCGGGGCTGATCGACGGTGCCAGCTTACGCCGGCCGAACGCCTTGCCGGAAAAATAGGCTGCGATGTCCGCCACCCAGACCAACCCCATGATGGCCAAGAGCTGCTGTGCCTGTGCCACATTGGGTTGCGGCCGCCATTCGAGCAAGGCGAACCAGGCCGGGAACATCAGCAGCCAACCTAACAGCCGGGCACCCCAGCCGTTTCGGACCACCCAACGCCGCGACAACCACAGCGGCACCACCGCCAGCCAGAAAGCCAGCGCCAGAAGGTGTAGCCACGGCATCGCGGTGACCCGGCCAAACCAAGCCCCTGCCGCAAGCAGCGTCGAGATCGCCAGGTAGAGCCATTGGCCAGTACCGGCCATGCCCACCATCCGGCTGTACTCCCACAGTGCCAAGCCAACGACCAGCCACGAAAAAGCGGCCCATAACGGGGCCGAGAAGAAGAACAGTGCCGCCAGCATCAAAGGAAGCAGCACCAGTGCGGTCAGCACGCGTGTTTTCAGCATGGAGTCAGTCCCGGCGCAACGAGGCAGGCAGTTGCTCGCTTGTCCGGCCAAAGCGACGCTCGCGACACCGATAGGACTGCACGGCCCCTTCCAAGGCCTGCTTGTCGAAATCGGGCCACAACAGATCGGTGAAGTACAGTTCGCTGTAAGCCAGCTGCCACAGCAGGAAATTGCTGATGCGCTGCTCGCCACCGGTACGGATGAACAGATCGGGCTCCGGGGCATAGGCCATCGACAACCGACCAGCCAGCGCCTCTTCGGTGATGGCGGTAGCTCCCTCCCGGATCAGCCGGTTGACAGCCTGCAGCATGTCCCAGCGCCCACCGTAATCGGCGGCGATGGTCAGCACCAGGCCACCGTTGGCAGCCGTGCGCGCCTCGGCGGCTTCAATGCGTTCCACGATGCGCGGGGCAAAACGGGAGCGATCGCCGATAACCTTGAGGCAGATATTATTGGAATGCAGCTTCTCCACCTCGTTCTCCAGCGCACCCAGGAAGAGGTCCATCAGAAACGAGACTTCGTCCTGCGGGCGGCGCCAGTTTTCGGTGGAAAAGGCAAACAGGGTCAAATACTCGACCCCCAGTTCCTGGCAGCCCGAAACGACCTCACGCACCGCGCTCAGGCCTTTCTTATGGCCGGCGACACGGGGCAGAAAGCGTTTTTTAGCCCAGCGTCCGTTGCCATCCATGATGATGGCAATATGGCGCGGCACCGGGCGGACTTCAGGAATGGAACTAGTGGAACTACCGAACAAGTCGTTCCCCTTATACCGCCATCAGATCGGTTTCTTTGGCGGCAAGGGCTTTGTCGACTTCGGCAATGTACTTGTCGGTCAGCTTCTGGATGTCATCCTGGCCACGGCGCTCGTCGTCCTCGGTAATCGACTTGTCCTTGAGCAGGTTCTTGAATTCATTGTTGGCGTCGCGGCGGATATTGCGTACGGCGACACGGGCACCTTCAGCCTCGCCACGCACCAGCTTGATCAGATCCTTGCGGCGCTCTTCGGTCAGCATCGGCATCGGCACCCGGATGATCTCGCCCATAGAAGCCGGATTCAGGCCGAGATCGGAATCACGGATGGCCTTTTCGATCTTGCCCAGCATATTCTTTTCCCACGGCTGGACACCGATGGTGCGGGCATCGATCAACGTGACGTTAGCCACCTGGTTCACCGGCACGTCGCTACCGTAGTAATCCACCATGACATGATCCAGAATACCGGTGTGCGCGCGGCCGGTACGAACCTTGGTCAGGTCGTTCTTGAAGGCTTCCAGCGACTTCTGCATTTTCTGTTCGGCCGATTTCTTGACGTCGTTAATCATGTCAACTCCATGGATACTTGGAAAAACAAGGCGGAAAGCGGCTGCTGCCGTTTCCGCCTTTTTACTATTCGGTAAGGCTCAGCAGTGTACCAGCGTGCCTTCGTCTTCGCCAAGCACTACACGCTTGAGAGCACCGGCCTTGAAGATGCTGAACACCTTGATGTTGAGGTTCTGATCTCGGCACAACGCAAAGGCAGTGGCATCCATCACCTTGAGGTTGCGCGAAATCGCCTCGTCGAAGGTCAGCGTCTGGTATCGCTGGGCATCCGGGTTCTTCTTCGGATCGTCGGTGTACACCCCATCCACCTTGGTGGCCTTGAGCATGATGTCCACGTTCATTTCCATGCCGCGCAGCGCTGCCGCCGTGTCGGTGGTGAAGAACGGGTTGCCCGTACCGGCCGCGAAGATGACAACCTTGCCCTCTTCCAGGTACTGCATGGCCTTGCCGCGCACATACGGTTCGGCGATCTGCTGCATGGTCAATGCCGATTGCACCCGCGCCACCAGCCCCACCTTGGTCATGGCATCCTTGAGGGCCAGCGCGTTCATCACCGTCGCCATCATGCCCATGTAGTCGGCCGTGGCACGATCCATACCGGAGGCCGCCGGCGCCACGCCGCGGAAGATGTTGCCGCCGCCGATGACGATGCCCACCTCGATGCCCAGATCGACCACCTCCTTGATCTGCCCCACGATTTGCTCGATCGTGGCGCGGTTGATCCCGTAGCTATCGTCGCCCATCAGGGCCTCGCCCGACAGTTTGAGCAGAATACGTTTATAGGCAGGAGCTTGGCTCATAGTCACCTCGGTGGCAGTTTTCAGTCAGTCAATTTGCAAAACGGCACCCTGCAGGCAGGGTGCCGTTTTAATCAGTCCAGATATCCGGACTTACAGCTTGGCGGCGGCAGCCACTTCAGCGGCGTAGTCCACTACCTTCTTCTCGATGCCTTCACCCACGACGAACATGGCAAAGGCTTTCACCAAGGCGGATTTCTCAGCCAGCAGCTTCTCGACGGTCTGGTCCGGGTTCTTCACGAACGGCTGACCCAGCAGGGTCACTTCGGCCAGGTACTTGTTCACGCGGCCTTCCACCATCTTGGCCACGATGTCAGCCGGCTTGCCGGATTCTGCTGCCTGGGCGGTGTAGATCTTGCGCTCTTGCTCCAGGGTTTCAGCCGGAACCTGATCCTTGGACACGCAGATCGGCTTGGAAGCGGCGATGTGCATGGCGATATCTTTGCCCAGACCTTCGTCGCCGCCGTTGAAATCAACGATGACGCCGATCTTGGCACCGTGCAGGTAGGTCGCGATCTTGCCTTCGGTTTCGTAGCGAACGAAACGACGAATGGTCATGTTCTCGCCCAGTTTGGCGATCGCGGCCTTGCGGATTTCTTCAACGGACAGACCATCCACTTCAACCGCGGACAGCGCTTCAACGTCGGCCGGATTGGCAGCAACGACAGCCTTGGCCGCAGCGGCAGCCAGCGCCAGGAAGGTCGGGTCTTTGGCAACGAAGTCGGTTTCGCAGTTCACTTCCACCAGCGCGCCAACGCCGCCTTCGATGAAGGAACCGATGATGCCTTCGGCCGCCAGACGGCCAGCCATCTTGGAGGCCTTGTTGCCCGACTTGATGCGCAGGATTTCTTCGGCCTTGGCCAGATCGCCTTCGGCTTCAACCAGCGCCTTCTTGCACTCCATCATGCCAAGGCCGGTAGCAGCGCGCAGGTCCGAGACCATTTTTGCGGTAATTTCCGCCATGCTTGAAACTCCTTAACAGTATCTTTTTACGTAAAGCGGTACGGGTTCAAAAAAAGGGGCTTACGCCCCTTTCTCAGGTCCGTGCTTACTCGGCTTGAGCCGGTTCAGCGGCAACGATTTCCTGCAGCGACTGTGCGCGACCTTCCAGCACGGCATCGGCGATGCCGCGGGCGTACAGGCGGATGGCGCGATTGGAGTCGTCGTTACCCGGAATTACGTAATTGATGCCTTCCGGCGAGTTGTTGGTATCAACCACGCCGATCAGCGGGATGCCCAGCTTCTTGGCTTCAACAACGGTACCCTTCTGGTAGCCGGTGTCGATAACGAAGATGGCGTCCGGCAGACCTTTCATGTCCTTGATACCGCCCAGCGAACGCTCCAGCTTCTCAACTTCGCGCTCGAGGTCCAGCAGCTCTTTCTTGTTGTAACCGGTGTCGCCGGAGCTTTCCAGGATGGCACGCTTTTCTTCAAGACGCTTGATGGACTGCTTCACGGTCTTGTAGTTGGTCAGCATACCGCCGAGCCAGCGGTGATCGACGAACGGCATGCCACAACGGGCTGCTTCTTCACGAACAATCTCACGCGCCTGACGCTTGGTACCCACAAACAGGACGGTACCCTTGTTGGCAGCCAGGCGACGTACGTATTCCTGAGCTTCAACGAACAGCGGAAGGGTCTTTTCCAGGTTGATGATGTGGATCTTGTTGCGGCTGCCGAAAATGTACTGAGCCATTTTCGGGTTCCAGAAACGGGTTTGGTGGCCGAAGTGAACGCCGGCTTCCAGCATCTGGCGCATGGTAACGTTGGTGGTCATGCAAAACTCCTAAAGGGTTAGGCCTCCATTCGCGCGCAGAATCCTGTCGGACACCCTTTCGGCGCGAATGTGCGTAGTAAAAACCCTGCGAAATGCAGGGCGCGCAGAAGTATAGCACCGTGGGCAGAGTCAGCTCAAGCCGCGGGCTCTTCGTTCTCGGCCTCGGCAAGCGCAACCTTCTTGCGCAAACGACGCCGTACCAGCCGCGTGAACAATAGCCCGGGCAGCACCGCCAGAAACACGATGATGAAGGCCATACGAATGGGACTTTCCTGCACCACCGCCATCATCAGCACCACGTAGAGCCAGCCGATCAGAATGAGATACATGTGAAAGCAACCGTCCTGGTCAGGATGAACAGACGCTCATTCTAGCGTGGACAAGCGTGCCAGCGTATCTTGCCGGTAGAAAGCCACCAGCTGCCGGTACACGGCCGGGTAGTCTTCGGCCAACCCCTGTGGGCATTCGAAGAACGCCTCGCTGAGCACCGCGAAGAATTCGGCCGGGCTTTCCGCTGCGTAGGGATCGAGCCAGCCCTCCTCCGCCATTTCGCCTTCGCGCTCCAATTGCTGCTGAAAATCGGCATAGGCGGCAGCCCAGGCCTGCGACCATTGTTCTCGATTCATACCCTTGTGCAGCGGCGGAAAACCGTTGGCGTCGCCGTTGAGCATATCGAGCTTGTGGGCGATTTCATGGACCACCACGTTCCAGCCGTCACGGCCGGTGGAGCGCTTCACATCCGGCCAGGACAAGACGACCGGCCCATCCAGTCGTGCCTGGCCAATCAGCACGCTGTCCCCTTCATGGACCACACCCCCTGGCGCCATCCAGTGGTCACGCACGACAAAAGCGGACGGGTACAGCACCACTTCTTCCCAACCGTCCAGCGCCTCCTTGCCGAGGTTCATCACCGGCAGCGCCATCTGCAACGTGACCGTTGCCACCATCGACGGCGTCACCATCAAGCCGGCGGCCCCGCTAAAGGCTTTGCCACGGGCGAAAACCGCCGCCAGCGCGACCAGCTGGGTTAGCTCGGCATGGCTCAACCCGGCCAGCAGCGGCATGCGCGCGGCCCGCTGCCGCAACTGGGCAAGCTCGGACTCGGCAGCGGCCCTTCGGCCAAAAAAACCAAAAACCATGAAACTCTCACGTCATTCTCACGTCACTTCATGATGCTACACCTTTCTGCCACCCCCTCAAGCCGGCAAAGGTCGCCGATGGCACCGCAGACCCGGGAGTGACCAGCACGCATCGATAATGCTTGGCCGGTTCCAGCACCACTCCTGCCGCCATGATGGCGATGGACGCCCACCAACGCCGAAGCCGACCTACACTCAGGGCACATCCGCCGCCGAGCTTCGTACAAAAACACACCAAAGGAGGTTTCATGCACGATTTGCCCTGGCAATCGCTCGCCCTGAACCCGCTTGCCGCTTTCGGCATTCTGCTGGCGCTGGGTGTACTGGGCGGGCAGATTGCTGTCCGCGTAGCCAAACTTCCCGGCATCACCGGCTACATCCTGAGCGGACTGATCATCGGCCCTTCGGGCCTCAAATTGCTGGACCAACAGTTGATCGACGAGGCCGGCCTGTTCATCCAGCTGGCGCTGGGCCTGGCGCTGTTCGACATGGGCCGGCGCGTCGACTTGCGCTGGCTGCGCCGTGAAAAAGCGCTGTTCGCCACCGCCCTGCTGAGCGGCGTCATCACCTTCCTCGGCCTGCTGGCCCTGCTCACGTTCTCGGGCTTCCCGATGGCTCCGGCCTCCTTGCTCGCCGCCATCGGCATCGCGACCTCGCCGGTGGTGCTGCTGGAACTGGTGCGGGAAAGCCGGGCCGAAGGCCAGGTCACCGAGCGCCTGATGGCCTGCACCGGGCTCAACAACCTGTTGAGCCTGACAGTCTTCACCCTGGCACTGTCGTTTACCCATTTCAGCGCCGGTCACGGCGTGGAATCGTTCATCCTGCTGCCAGGCTGGCTTCTGCTGGGCTCGGTCCTGCTGGGCCTGGTGGCCGGCCTCCTGGCGATCCGGCTCAACGTCTGGCTGGGCGGCGGCAAGCGTGAAGCGCAGACCGTGCTGATGTTCGGCCTGATCGCCCTGGTGGTGGGACTCTCCGCCATGCTCAAGTTGCTGCCGGCGCTGGCCATCCTGGTCTTCGGCCTGGCCACGCGCAACCTGGAGCGCGGTTATGCAGTGGCCGAACCCAGCCTGTCGAGCCGCTCCAGCTTCTTCTTTGTCGCCTTCTTCGTGGCCGCCGGAGCGCAATTGATGCCGCTGCCCCTGGCCGCGCTGTGGCCGCCCGCCGTCGGCTTCGTGCTGGTACGCAGCCTGCTGGCCGCCGGCTCGTGGTGGGTCGCCGCCCGCAGTAACGGCCTCCCCCCAAGGCATGGCGCATTGCTCGGCCTGGGCCTGCTGCCGATGTCCGGCAGCGCCGTCATGCTGATGACGATGGGCGCCCTGACCCTGTCGGCAGGAGCGGCCGAATTCAGCGGCTTCCTGCTGTCAGTGCTATGCCTGACGGAGCTGCTGGGACCCATCGTGACGCGCTTCGCCCTGCGCTGCGCGCAGGAAACCCGCGACTGAGAAAGGAAGGATCATGCTGGAATTTTCGACCAGCCAGCCCCTGACACTGGGCGTGGAACTGGAGCTGATGATCGTCAACCGTCGCGACTACAATCTGACGCGCGGCTCCGACGACCTATTGCACCTACTCGGGCGCCACCCGCACGGCTACGACATCAAGCCGGAGATCACCCAGGGCATGATCGAGATCGGCACCGCCGTGCACAGCGACGTCAACACCATGCTCGAGGAACTACTGGCCATCCGCGCCCTTTTGGTTCGCACGGCCGAGAAGCTCAACCTGGGACTCGCCGGTGGCGGCTCCCACCCATTCCAGCACTGGAGCGACCAGCGCATCTACCCCAAGGAGCGCTACCAGCTGGTTTCCGAGCTATACGGCTACCTCGCCAAGCAGTTCACCGTCTACGGCCAGCACATCCATATCGGCTGCCCGGATGGCGACACCGCGGTGCGGCTGACGCACTACCTGTCGCGCTACATTCCGCACTTCATCGCCCTGTCGGCCTCGTCGCCGTTCCACCAGGGAGTCGATACGTTGTTCCAGAGCTCGCGACTGACCAGCGTCAACGCTTTTCCGCTATCCGGCTCGATGCCGTGCGTCGGCAACTGGGACGAGTTCAACGACTACTTCACCGGCATGGCCGATCTCGGCATCGTGGCGAGCATGAAGGACTTTTACTGGGATATCCGCCCCAAGCCGGAATACGGCACGGTGGAAATCCGCATCTGCGACACCCCGCTGGGGGTGGACACCCCGGTGCTGCTGGCGGCGTACGCCCAAATGTTGGCCCGGCAATGCTTCGAAGATGGCTGGGACGATATCTCGCCGGCCCATTACCTGACCTACAGCTACAACCGCTTCCAGGCGTGCCGCTTCGGCTACGACGCGGTGCTGGTGGATGGCGTGAAGAAGCGCCAGACCAGCCTGCTGGAAGACATGCTGGACACCCTCAACGGGCTGTTGCCGCATGCACAGGCGCTCGGCATCGAGGCACAGCACAATGCCTTGCGCGAGCGGATCCTGCAGCGCCGCCTCGACAGCCATTGGCTGCGCCAGGTCTACGACGACAGCGGCTCGCTGTCCGAAGTGGTGCGCCGCCAGAGCGAGTTCTGGATGTACGAAGCACCCGCGCTCAGCGTAAACTGACGTGATGTCCAACAGGATGCCACCCATGCCCTTCGATCTGCCGAGCCAACCCGACCTGTCCCTGCCCGCCCGGTGGTGCGTGTTCGACGAACAGCGCCTGCTGCTCGTCAACGGCACACTGCCCGGCAGCGAAGCCGCGAGCTGGCCGCTGATCGAGCGCCTGTTCCTGGCGCAGCTGGGCGGGGTCAACCTGTTTCAGGGCGAGCTGGTGGGGCCGATGCCGACGAGCGGGGAATGGGTGAGCCTGCGCCAGGCGCTGATGCAGCTGCCGGCCGAGCTGGCTCCCGCGCTGGCGCGTGCGGCACAATTGCGCCAGTTCCGCCGTACCCACCGTTTCTGCGGCCACTGCGCGACCCCGCTGCAGCAGCACGAGCACGACCAGGGACGGCATTGCCCGCACTGCGGCCAGCTCTACTACCCACGCCTGTCGCCGGCCATGATGGTGGCGATCTATCGTGGGCAAGAGCTGCTGCTGGCACGCGCGCCGCATTTCGCACCCGGCATCTACAGCGCCCTGGCCGGCTTCGTCGAAGCCGGTGAAACGCTGGAAGAGTGCGTGCATCGCGAAGCGTTCGAGGAAGTGGGAGTGCGGCTGAAGAACCTGCGTTACGTCGGCTCCCAATCGTGGCCGTTCCCGCATTCGCTGATGCTGGCCTTCACCGCCGAGTACGCCGGCGGCGACATCGTGCCGCAAGAGGGCGAGATCGAGCACGCCGCCTGGTTTCCCATCGACGACCTTCCCCTTATCCCGCAGTCGATGTCCATCGCCCACTGGCTGATCCGTCATGCCGTGACCGAACTGTCGCGCTGATTCGGCACCGCCGCCAATCGCCCCCCAGGCCACCGCTGAGGCAGAGCAGATGAATGGCCTGGCCGAAACGATTCGCCGGCGCTTCACACGGCTTCGAACCAGGCTTGAAGTGCTGATACGCCTCACAACACAAGGCCCCGCTCGCAGCGGGGCCTTGTCGCAGGGAACCAGCCCTCAGGCGCGTTCGGGCACGACCGCCAGCACGGCCTGCAGCAGCCGCCAGGCGTGGCCGACCGTCTCGACCCGCACCCGCTCGCCCGGCGCATGGGCGCCGCGGATGTCCGGACCAAACGACACCATGTCCATGTGCGGGTATTTGCCGCCCAGAATGCCGCACTCAAGGCCGGCGTGGATCACTTTCACCTCGGCCCGGCGACCGTATTCACGCTCGTAGACCTGCTGGAACAGTTCCAGCAGCGACGACTGCGGATTCGGCGCCCAGCCGGGGTACTGACCCTCTCTCTCCACCTCGGCACCGATCAGCCCGAACAGGCTCTCGATCTCGTCGGCCAATAGCCGCGCCCCGGCGTCCAGCAACGAGCGCACCATGAAATTGGCGAACAGCTTGCCCTGGTCCAGCGCAATCACCCCCAGGTTGTTGGAGGTCTCCACCACGCCCGGCACACGGCGGCTCATGCGCCGCACTCCGTGTGGAGCGGCGAGCAAGGCCGCGAAAATCACGCGCTGATCGTCCGGGGACATGGTCACGTTGGCCGAAGCCCGCTCCAGTGTCAGTGCCACCCCTTCGTCCACGCCCGCCAGCTCGAAACGTGCCGCCTGCTGGAACGCGTCCAGCCGCGCCACTAGCTTTTCGGCAGCGCCAGCCGGATAAGCCACCACGGCGAAGGCTTCGCGCGCCAGCGCATTGCGCGCCGACCCGCCCTGGAGCGAGACCACGCGCAGCGCCAGCTCGTGTTCGAGCTCGCGGATCAGCCGGATCAGCAACTTGTTGGCATTGCCTCGTTCCTCGTGGATGTCCACCCCGGAGTGGCCGCCACGCAGCCCCTTGACCGACAGGCGCCCCACCGCATAGCCGGCCGGAAGCGCCTCGACGGCGTAAGCGCGACGCACATTGACGTCCACACCCCCCGCGCAGCCGAGGTAGAACTCCCCCCAGTCCTCGGTATCGATGTTGATCAGCAGATCGCCTTCGAGCACACCGGTGTCCAACCCGAGAGCGCCCCCCATACCGGCCTCCTCGTCCACCGTCAGTAGCACCTCGACCGGCCCGTGAACCAAGGTATCGCTGGCCAGCACCGCCAACGCCAGCGCCACGCCGATGCCGTTGTCGGCACCCAGCGTGGTGTCTTCCGCCACCAGCCAGCCATCGCGCAGGACAGGCCGAATCGGGTCCTGGAAAAAGTCATGCTCCGTGCCGGAGTTGGCCTGGCACACCATGTCGAGATGGCCTTGCAGCACCACCCCGCGCCGGTTTTCCAGCCCAGGGGTGGCCGGCTTCCGGATGATCAGATTGCCGGCACGGTCGACCTGCGTCGACAAGCCTTTCAATTCCGCCCAGCCCTGCAGGTAGTCGCGCAGATGCTGTTCGTGCTTGGAGGGGCGAGGAATCTCGCACAGGGTCTGGAAGTGCTCCCACACTTCGCGTGGTTCGAGTTCTGCGATGGCTGTCACGTCGGATCCTAACGCACGGCGGGCCCAGACTGAGAACCCTGCCGGCGAGCTTGCTAAGAAAATGTTATAGGTGTTTCTGCTACCCAATCGACTCTAGCACGCCCTTCGTCCAAGTGTCATGAAGGCAAAAAACCTGGCGAAACACAGCAACCCGGCACCGTCTCCCGCCAGGCTCCCCGGCTACGCCGCCGGCACGTCCTTCCGCCCGTTGCCGCGGCCCACAGCAACGCGTCACCCCCCCCAGAGAAATACACTCACCCACCCGCGCCAAGCCAGCAACGACGGGCCTTTCCGCCCATCGGACCGGCGCAGATCAAAAGACGCAGCCTTGCGTCAAGCAACGTACCCTCACGCTGGCTCAGCGAGATGACCTTCGGGATGCGGGAGGGGATTCGGATAATGTTATGCGACAGCAAAAAGGGGGCGATGAAGCCCCCTCAAACCTATTACCAAAAACAAATCAGAATTCGATCAAATAACCAAATGTTATAGCGCTTCAGCCGTACTCTCGCTCTCCTGCTGCAGCAGCCACATCTCCGCGTAGCGACCGTTCTGCTCGACCAGCTGGCGATGGCTGCCGCGCTCGATCACGCGGCCGCCGTCCAGCACCACGATCTCGTCGGCGTCGACCACCGTCGACAAGCGGTGCGCGATAATCAGCGTGGTGCGGTTGGCCGAAATCTCGGCCAGTTCGTGCTGGATCGCCTTCTCGGTGCGCGAATCGAGCGCACTGGTCGCCTCGTCGAATACCAGGATCGGCGGATTCTTCAGGATGGTGCGGGCAATCGCCACGCGCTGCTTCTCGCCGCCGGACAACTTCAGGCCGCGCTCGCCCACCAGGGTGTCGTAACCGTCCGGCAGGCCAACCACGAAATCGTGGATGTGCGCCGACTTGGCCGCCTCGATGATCTCCTCGCGGCTGGCGCCGGGACGGCCGTAAGCGATGTTGTAGTAGATGCTGTCGTTGAACAGCACGGTGTCCTGCGGCACGATGCCGATGTGGGCACGCAGGCTGTCCTGCGTCATCTGGCGGATGTCGGTGCCGTTGATGCTGATGCCGCCGCCACTGACGTCGTAGAAACGGAACAAGAGCCGCGACAAGGTCGACTTGCCCGCCCCGCTCGCCCCCACCACCGCCAGCGTGCGCCCCGGCGGGATGCTCAGGCTGACGTCGTGCAGAATCTGACGCTTGGCGTCATAACCGAAGTCGACATGCTCGAAACGCACCCCGGCGGCACGGGTCGCCAGCACCTCGGCCCCGGCGCCGTCAGCCACCTCGGCATGGGTTTCCAGCAGGCCGAACATGCGTTCCATGTCGGCCAGCGAGTGCTTGATCTCGCGGTAGATGAAGCCGAGAAAATGCAGCGGCGAATAGAGCTGGGTCAGGTAGGCCGACACCAGCACCACGTCGCCGACGGTCATGGTATGGTCCACCACCCCACGCGCCGCCAGCACCATGATCAGCGTTGTACCGGCCGCGATAATGACGCCCTGCCCGGCGTTGAGGAAGGACAGCGATACCTGGTTCTTGATCGCCGACTCTTCCCAGGCGGCGAGATTCGTGTCGTAGCGAGCCGACTCGTAGGCTTCGTTATTGAAGTACTTGACCGTCTCGTAGTTGATCAGCGCGTCGATCGCCTTGGCATTGGCCTTGGAATCGAGTTCGTTCATGCTGCGGCGGAACACCGTGCGCCACTCGGTGACGGTCAGCGTAAACGTGATGTACACCGCAATGGTCCCCAGCGTGACCACGGCAAACCAGCCGTTGTAGCGGTGCAGCAGGATGACCGCCACCATCAGGATTTCCAGCAGCGTCGGCAGGATGTTGAACGCGGTGAAATTGAGCAGGAAACCGATGCCGCGGGTGCCGCGTTCGATGTCGCGGCTCATGCCGCCGGTCTGGCGATCCAGATGAAAGCGCAGCGACAGCTTGAACAGGTGCTCGAACACCGAGCGCGCCACGGTGCGGACCGCGCCCTGGATGACGCGGGCGAAGATGGCGTCGCGAATCTCCCCCAGCAGACCGGCCATCAGCCGGGCCAGGCCGTAACCGAGCAGCGCCGCCACCGGGATCGCCAGCAGGGTGGCCGGCACCGACAACTGATCGACGATATCCTTCAGGTAGAGCGGAACGCTGACGTTGGCGACCTTGGCCAGCACCAGACAGGTCATCGCCAGCAAAACCCGCCATTTGAACGCCCAGAGGTAGGGCAGCAAGGTTTTCAGGGTTTTGAGGTCGTTGCGATCTTTGGGCGCCGGGCCGCTGTGGGTGAAACGCATGGTGGGTTTGCCTGTTTGCCGAGCTTGGCCGATGATGGACAGGTGGGGCCGCCCCGTCGCCCTATCAACCTCACCGGGATGATGCCGATGTGGATACTGCTTGCCGAAGCCGCCCTTGCCCTTGGGCTTGCCGGCTTCATCGTATGGTGGACCTGGCCCAAACGCTAGGCCGGGCCCGACTCAGTGCAACACGCGCGGAGCGACCAGCTGGAATTCGGGAATTTCCGCCTCGAAACGCTGGCCGTCGTCCGCCAGCATCTGGTAGCTGCCCTTCATGGTGCCGAACGGCGTGCCGATCTGCGACCAACTGCTGTACTCGTAGCTCTGCCCCGGTTCCAGTCGCGGATTTTCCCCCACCACCCCCATGCCGCGCACTTCCTGCACCTTGCCGTCGGCTTCGGTAATGAACCAGTGCCGGCTGATCAACTGGGCGGTTTTGGTACCGCTGTTGGTCAGCCTGATGCGGTAGCTGAACACATAGACATCCGCCGCCACGTTGGAGCGTTCTTCCACGTAGGAGGATTCGGCAGTGACTTCGACACAGTATTCTTTGTTTGCCATTGCTTGGGGATCCGTTCAGGCGGGCCGGGCGGCGCCGATGTTCCCATTCTAGCAGCAATCCCGCCCCGGACCGGGGCGCGAAGCATGACGCTGCCCGGCGATGGGGCTACAATTCGCTTTTCCGTCCAGCTTGTTAGTTCATCTCATGCGCCCATTCCGCATCGCCCCCAGCCTGCTTTCCGCCGACTTCGCCCGACTTGGCGAAGAAGTCCGTGACGTCATCGCCGCCGGTGCCGACATCATCCACTTCGACGTGATGGACAACCATTACGTGCCCAACCTGACTGTCGGCCCGCTGGTCTGCGAAGCGATCCGCCCGCACACCAGCGCCCCGATCGACGTGCACCTGATGGTGACACCGGTCGATGCACTCGCCGCCAGCTTCGCCAAGGCCGGTGCCGACATCATCACCTTCCACCCCGAAGCATCGCACCACATCGACCGCACCCTGGGCCTGATCAAGGACGCCGGTTGCAAGGCCGGCCTGGTGTTCAACCCGGCCACCCCGCTGTCCTTCCTCGACCACGTCATGGACAAGATCGACATGATTCTGCTGATGTCGGTCAACCCCGGCTTCGGCGGCCAGAAGTTCATTCCGCAGACGCTGAACAAGGTGCGCGAGGCGCGTCGCCGCATCGACGAGTACACCGCAGCCCATGGCGGCGAAATCTGGCTGGAAGTGGACGGCGGCGTGAAGATCGACAACATCGCCGAGATAGCCGCGGCCGGCGCCGACACCTTCGTGGCCGGCTCCGCCATCTACGGCACCGACGACTACAAGGCCACTATCGACGCCATGCGCGCCGAGCTGGCCAAGGCAGGCTGACCATGTCCAGCGCCGCCATCGTCACCGGAGCCTCGCGTGGACTGGGGCTCGCCCTGTGCAGCAACCTGCTGGCACGCGGTTTTTGCGTGGCGGCGCTGGCGCGCAGCCAGGGCGAAGGCCTGGCCAGGTTGGCCGAAGCCCACCCCGGGCAACTGCACTGGCTCAGCACCGACCTGAGCGACCCGGCCCAGCAGGACAGCGCCATCGCTCGCGCCCTGGCCACCCTGCCCCGGGACGGGCAGATACTGCTGATCAACAACGCCGGGGTGGTCTGGCCGATCGCGGTGGCCGGCCACTACGACGACCATGCCTTACGTCACGCCCTGAGCCTCAACCTGGCGGCACCGATGGTGCTGAGCAACCGTTTCCTTGCCGACACCGCCGCCTGGAGCGACCGCCGCATCCTCAACGTTTCCTCCGGCGCCGCAGTAAAGGCCTACCCGGGCTGGGGCGTTTACGGCAGCGGCAAGGCGGGACTGGACCACTTCAGCCGCCACCTCGCCGTGGAACAGGCGGCTTCGGCCAACCCTGTACGGGTCGCCGCGGTCTACCCCGGCGTGATCGATACCGACATGCAGGCCGAAATCCGCCACGCCGCACCGGAGAGCTTCCCCAACCTGCCACGCTTCCTCGCCCTCAAGCAGGAAGGCGCGCTGGACAGTCCGGAAGCCGCCGCCGGCAAACTGCTGGACTACCTGCTGGGGCCCCGCTTCGGCGAAGAGCCGGTGGCCGACATCCGCGCCCTGCCGTGAGCCGCGGCGCGGTCGGCGCCAGCGCCTGGTGTATACTCGCGGGCAGGACAACCGTTTCCGCCTGCCCGTGCAGGCGCTCACTTTCACGCACCCCATGACAGCAAAACACATCAAGGCCGTGGCGTTCGATCTGGACGGCACGCTGGTCGACTCCATCCCCGATCTGGCCGCCGCCGCCAACGCCATGCGCGAGCACCTGGGCCTGCCCGCCCTGGCCGAACTGCGCATCCAGCAGCACGTCGGCGATGGCATCGCCAGCCTGGTGCACCGCGCCATCACCGACGAGCGCGACGGCCAGGCCGAACCCCCACTGTGGGAACGCGGCTTCACTTTCTTCGTGCAGTACTACCGCGATCACCTCAACGTACACAGCCGCGTCTACGCCGGCGTGCTCGATGCCCTGGGGCTGCTGCGCGCATTGCAACTGCCACAGGTGGTCATCACCAACAAATCGGAACGGCTGGCGGTACCGCTGCTGGAGGAGCTCGGCATGGCCTCCTCGTTCAGCATGATCCTGGGCGGCGACAGCCTGCCCGAGAAGAAGCCCTCTGCCCTCCCGCTCCTGCACGCCTGCCAGACGCTGGGCATCCGCCCCGACGAGCTGGCCATGGTCGGCGACTCGCACAACGACGTGCTGGCGGCACGCGCGGCCGGCAGTCTGGCCGTGGCGGTGAGCTACGGCTACGGTGACGCCGCCAGCCTCGAGGCCGACCACGTGGTGGACAGCCTTGTCGAACTCTACGATTTGTTTAAGAATACCTGACATTGTCTGACGCATTTCTGGATACCGTTTGCATCATGAAATTCCTGCCCAACCTGGCCAGCTGGCGATGGCAACCCTGAGCCACACCTCCGTTTGCATCGTTTTCCGTTTCTGGTCATTTTGGGATAAAGCATGACGCACGACGAATTCACACGCCTTGCCGCCGCCGGCTACAACCGCATTCCGGTCACCCTCGAACTGTTCGCCGACCTCGACACCCCGCTGTCGGTCTACCTGAAACTGGCCAACCTGCCCTACTCCTACCTGCTGGAGTCGGTGGTGGGCGGCGAGCGCTTCGGCCGCTACTCCTTCATCGGCCTGCCCGCCACCACGCGCCTGCGCGTCAACGGCCACAAGGTGCAGGTCGAGTACGGCGACAAGGTCATCGAACAGTACGAAGGCGACCCGCTCGCCTTCATCCACACCTTCCAGCAGCGCTTCCGCACCCCGCCGGTCGAGTCGCTGCCACGCTTCACCGGCGGCCTGGTCGGCTATTTCGGCTACGACACCATCCGCTACATCGAGAAGCGACTGGCCGCCACGCAGAAACCCGACCCGGTCGGCACCCCGGACATTCTGCTGATGCTGTCGGAAGAACTCGCCGTAGTCGACAACCTGTCCGGCAAGCTCTACCTGGTGGTGTACGCCGACCCGGCGGTACCCAACGCGCTGATCAAGGCGCAGGCGCGCCTCGGCCAGCTGCGCGCCAAGCTGCGCGAACCGGTGGCCATTCCGCTGTCGCTGCCGAGCCAGCCGACCCAGGCGCGCTCGGAATACGGCCAGGAAGAATTCAAGCACGCGGTCGAGCGTGCCAAGCAATACATCGTCGACGGCGACATCATGCAGGTGGTGCTGGCGCAGCGGCTGCAGATGCCCTATCACGACTCGCCGCTGACGCTGTACCGCGCGTTGCGCAGCCTGAACCCGTCGCCGTACATGTTCTTCTACCACTTCGACGACTTCCACGTGGTCGGGGCCTCACCGGAAATCCTGGTGCGGCGTGAGAACGACACCATGACGGTGCGACCGATCGCCGGCACCCGCGTGCGCGGCAAGAACCGCGAGGAAGACGAACGGTTGGCCGAAGAACTGCTGGCCGACCCGAAGGAAATCGCCGAACACGTCATGCTGATGGACCTCGGCCGCAACGACGTCGGTCGTGTCGCCGATGTCGGCAGCGTCAACGTCACCGACAACATGGTGATCGAACGCTACTCGCACGTGATGCACATCGTCTCGAGCGTCGAGGGCCGCGTTTCCCCCGAGGTTTCGAATATCGACATTCTCAAGGCCGCCTTCCCGGCCGGCACCTTGTCCGGCGCCCCGAAAGTGCGTGCCATGGAGATCATCGACGAGTTCGAACCCACCAAGCGCGGGGTCTACGGCGGCGCCGTCGGCTACCTTGGCTTCTCCGGCGACATGGACCTGGCGATCGCCATCCGTACCGCCGTGGTCAAGAACAACATGCTGTACGTGCAGTCCGGCGCCGGCATCGTCGCCGACTCGGTCCCCGAATCGGAATGGCAAGAAACCCAGAACAAGGCGCGCGCCGTGATCCGTGCCGCCGAGCTGGCACAGAGCGGGCTCGACGCTTAAGCCATCTCTACACGCGTACGACGGGCGTAAAAAAACACTGGCCCTTCCGGCTGATATATGGAGTAAAAGATCACATATTCTTGAATGAGCCTTTACCTGTCAGTCT
>NZ_JBYSWM010000016.1:0-17206 GCF_058781125.1 Pseudogulbenkiania sp. FW507-F1
TTCCGTCGCTGCGTCAGCTGAGGAGGCGAACTATACGCCCCGACCCCCGCCCCGTCAACGCCTTTTTGCAGAAAAATTACGAAAAACAGGCGCAAGAATGATAAGCCTTTGATATTCAACAAAAACATCAACAGCCCCTGCCCCGTGACGGGTAGAACGACACTGGGGGTAGCGCAAGATGAGGCAAGCAGCTCGACACGAATAGCGGTCAGTGTGCACATCAATGGGGCCCTGCTGATGCATGCCGCGCCGATTATGTCGTGCAAGTCGGCTGCGCGAACGGCATCGATTCTGCTAGGCTTGACCCTTTGATTCTATGTACACGCTCACACTCGGGTGGATGACGCTCTATGCTGAAGTTTGACGTTCTTATCATTGGCAGTGGCTTGGCCGGCATGACCCTGGCCTTGCACCTTGCCGAACGCCGCAAGGTGGGCCTGATCACCAAGCGGGATCTACTGGAGGGTAGTTCCAGCTACGCTCAGGGCGGCATTGCCGCGGTTCTCGATACCGATGATTCGGTACAGGAACATATTCAGGACACGCTGATCGCCGGCGCCGGCATCTGCAACGAGGAGACGACGCGCTATATTGTCGAACACTCCAAGGAGGCGATCGACTGGCTGATTGCGCTGGGGGTGCCCTTCACCAAGGATGAGACGCACGAGACCGGCTACCACCTGACCCGCGAAGGCGGGCACAGCCATCGCCGTATCATTCATGCGGCAGACGCGACCGGTGCGGCGGTGACGACGACGCTGGGGCAGAAGATCAAGGCCCATCCGAACATCACGCTGCTGGAAGAGTACATCGCGATCGACCTGATCACCTCCGCCAAGCTGGGGCTGGAAGGAAAGCGGGTGTATGGCGCCTACGCTCTGGCCAAGCAGGCCGACGAGGTGGTAACGATTGCGGCGCAGCACACCATTATGGCCTCCGGTGGCGCCGGCAAGGTGTACCTGTACACCACCAACCCGGATACCGCGACCGGCGACGGCATCGCCATGGGCTGGCGTGCCGGCTGCCGGGTGGGGAATATGGAGTTCATCCAGTTCCACCCAACCTGCCTCTACCACCCGCATAGCAAATCATTCCTGATTTCCGAAGCGGTGCGTGGCGAAGGCGGCATCCTGCGCCTGCCGGACGGCACTCGCTTCATGCCCAAGCACGATCCGCGTGCCGAGCTGGCGCCGCGCGACGTGGTGGCGCGCGCCATCGACTTCGAGATGAAGAAACATGGCCTGGATTGCGTGCATCTGGATATTTCCTACAAGCCGGCCAGCTTCATCAAGGAACACTTCCCCAATATCTACGCCCACTGCCTGGAACTCGGCATCGACATCACCCAGCAGCCGATCCCGGTGGTGCCGGCGGCACACTACACCTGCGGTGGCTTGGTGACCGACCTGAAGGGCCGCACCGACGTCGAAGGCCTGTACGCCGTGGGCGAAGTGGCTTGCACCGGACTGCACGGCGCCAACCGACTCGCCAGCAATTCGCTGCTGGAATGCATGGTGATCGGCAAGGCGGCGGCCGAGCATATCCTGGCGGCAACGGGCATCTCGTTGCCGGACATCCCGGACTGGGACGACAGCCAGGTGACCGACCCGGACGAGGAAGTGGTGATCTCGCACAACTGGGACGAACTGCGCCGCGCGATGTGGGACTACGTCGGCATTGTCCGCACCAACAAGCGACTGGAGCGGGCGCTCAACCGCATCAAGCTGTTGAGCGTGGAAATCAACGAGTACTACAGCAACTTCCACATCAGCAACGACCTGATCGAGTTGCGCAACCTGGTGCAGACGGCCGAGTTGATCGTGCGTTCGGCGCTGTTGCGCAAGGAAAGCCGCGGCCTGCACTACAGCCGCGACTACCCCGACACGTTGGCCGAAGGCCAGGAGACGGTGCTGACACCGGACTGAGCGGCGGACAGCCCCCTCAGCGAACGGCGCCAGCAGGCGCCGTTTTTTGTTCCCGCTCCAGCGCAGCCACCGGCAGAGTGAACCAGAACGCGCAGCCGCCGTCGGTGGAGCGCTCGACGCCGAACTGTCCGCGATGGAACTCCACGATCGAACGGCAGATGTTGAGTCCGATGCCGAGCCCATCGGGCTTGCTGGAATAGAACGGGGTAAACAGGTTGCTGCGGATACTGTCGGACAACCCCGGACCATTATCGGCCACTTCCACACGCCAATAGCCGGCATCGGCACCATAGCGCACCGTCACCTGCGGCCGGCGCGTATCGGCATCGCGCATGGCCTCGACGGCGTTCTTGATCAGGTTGAGCAGCACCTGCTCGATCAGAACCGGATCCATTTCCAGACGACAAACCGATTCGGATGGCTGGAGCAGCAGGGTGACGCCGTGCTTGACCACCATCGGTTCGGCCAGGCCGATGGCACGCCCGACCACCTTGGCGGGGTCGGCAAGCTCGAGCTGCGGCGCATGCTTCTTCACGAAGGCGCGGATGCTGTTGACGATCTGCCCGGCGCGACGCGCCTGCTCGGAGATGGCCTGAATCGCCTCGCGCACGCCCTTGGGCAGTTCGAGATCGGGGGGCAGGCGCCGCTGCAGGCCGGACGAGTAGGTATTGATTGCCGACAGCGGCTGGTTCAGCTCGTGCGCCAGGCTGGAGGCCATCTCGCCCATGGCGATCAGGCGCGAGGTGTTCTGGAAACGTTCCTCCTGGGCGCGCTCGCGCGCTTCGCGCTGGCGCAGCTCGGTGACGTCGGTCAGGATAGACAGCCAGGCCTCCTGACCATCGACCCACTCGATGCGGCGCCGATGGATCTGGAACCAGTTGCTGCCGCCATCCGAGGTGAACTCCAGGTGCTGGTTCTCTGTCCCCTCTTCGTCGCCATCGGGCAGCCGTGGCAGCAACAGGCAGCAGTCGGCATCGGGCTCGTCCTTCATCCACAAGTGGCTGAAGGTCGGGTTGGCGTAGAGTAGCTGGCTGCCGCCTTTGTCGGTGACGCACACCCCGGCGTCCAGCCCGTTCAGCACCGTGAGGAAGCGCTGGTGCGACGCGTTGAGCGCCAGGCGCTTTTTCTTCAGTTCGGTGATGTCGTACATCGAGCAGATCCAGCCGCGCTGACTGCCATCGCGCTCCACGAGCGGGGTGGCAAAGAGACGGACTTCGAAGGCTTCGCCGTTCTTGGTGACGAAGGGGACTTCGAATCCGTGTTCAGGCTGGAACCCTCGCAACACGGCGGCGATGGTGTCGTGCAGCAAGGGGTATTCGTTCGTGGGCCAGAAGCTGTGCGGTGGCGACTGCCCGACCAGCTCGTTCTCGCTGAAGCCGGACATGGCACAGAACGCCCGGTTGACGCGGACGATCTCGCCGCTCGCACTCAGCGCCATCAGGCCGCTTTTCATACTGTCTTCCATCGCCTGGCGCAGGGACATTTCCAGCTCCAGCGCCCGCTCCGCCGCCGAGCGTTCGCGGATGTGGCGCCGGATGCGCCATACCGAATACAGCAGCGCCAGCACCAGGGTAACCACCGCCACCACCAGCACCGGCAGGGTCAGTCCCATCGCACTGCGATACTCCACCGCGCGCAGGGTCAGTCCGTGGCCGGGAGGGTCGAAACTGATCTGATACTGCAGCGTGCCCGGCTGCTCGGCCTCGTCGAAGCGGCTGGCCAGCACTTTTCCCCCGAGGTCCTGGATACTGATCAGGTACTTGGAAGCGATCCACCATGGCACCTGGTTATACAGCAGCCCCTCCATCTGATAGACCAGACGAATGCCCCCGACGTACTCGCCTTCGACGATGATGGGCACGGCCATGTCGAAGCGGTACTTGCCGTCCCGCCCCCGATAGGCCTCACCGTAGGCCGCCCGCATCAGCTTGCTGGCACGCCACAAAGCATCATGGGCCGCGCCGCTCAGCACATCGCCAGGCAGGTTGACGCGGCGGGTATCCCACAGGATGCGTCCACGTGCATCCACCCGCTCCGCTTCGAGCAACTCGGGGTTCTCGCGCAGCAGCAGGCGGGCACTCTGCTGGAACTGGTAACCGTTGATGCGCAGCCCCGACACATCGTTGGCCGCATTCTCGGCCCACTCCCGATGCGTTTCCAGGTGCAGCCGCAACGACTGATCGAGCCACAGCACCTCCTGGATGAGGCTGTCCTGCTGCCCTTCCATCCAGTCGCGGTACACCAGGTAGACGATGCCGGACAAGGCCGTGATCAGGGCCAGCAGGGAGCCGACGGTGGTCAGCAGCAGGAAACGCGGAGAGCGGGATTTGGGCATGGCTCGGGGCAATGACAGAGGGGTAAGGGATTTCCCTAATGCTGAATTCCCCAATGGATCGGGAACGGCTTGCCTTCTACTTTACACCGTAATGACGGCCCGGCAACAAGGGCTGCATTCATAAAATCGACGCATCTCATGGAGACACTTTCAATGAAACTGAAAATTGCCGCTCTGGTTATCGGTGCCACCTTCGGCATGACCGGCATGGCCCACGCCGCCGGCCAAATCGTCATCAAGTTCAGCCACGTCGTCGCCCAGGACACCCCGAAGGGCAAGGCGGCCGAGTACTTCAAGAAGTTGGCCGAAGAGCGCACCAAGGGCAAGGTTTCGGTACAGGTCTACCCGAACAGCCAGCTTTACAAGGACAAGGAAGAACTGGAAGCCCTGCAACTGGGCGCGGTGCAAATGCTGGCCCCGAGCCTTGCCAAGTTCGGCCCGATGGGCGTGAAGGAATTCGAGGCGTTCGACCTTCCCTACCTGTTCGACAACTACGACGAAGTCCATAAAGTCACCCAGGGTGCCATCGGCCAGCAGCTGTTCAGCAAGCTGGAAAGCAAGGGCATCAAGGGCCTGGCCTACTGGGACAACGGCTTCAAGAACTTCTCGTCCAACAAGCCGATCCGCACCCCGGCCGACCTCAAGGGCGTGAAGATTCGCATCCAGGGCTCCAAGGTACTGGAAGAAGAAATGCGCACGCTGGGCGCCCTGCCGCAGGTGATGGCGTTCTCCGAGGTGTACCAGGCGCTGCAGACCGGCGTAGTGGACGGCACCGAGCTCGAGCCGTCCAACCTCTATACCAGCAAAGCCTATGAGGTGCAGAAGAACCTGACCCTGACCGGTCACGGCTATCTCGGCTACGCCGTAGTGGTGAACAAGAAATTCTGGGACGGCCTGCCGGCGGATGTGCGCACCACCCTGGAAGGCGCCATGAAGGACGCCACCAAGTACGAACTGCAACTGGCCAAGCAGGATACCGACAAGGCGATCGCCGCGATCAAGGCCTCCGGCAAGACCCAGGTCTACACCCCGACCCCGGTCGAGAAGGCCGCCTTCCAGAAGACCCTGAAGGCAGTGCACGAGAAGATGGCCGACCGCGTCGGCAAGGACCTGCTCAAGGCAGTGGAAAAAGAAACCGGCTACGTCGCTCCCAAGTAACCATGTCCCCAGAAGCGCCCTGCTTGACCAGGCAGGGCGCTTTTTTTCTGATCTATCGGGAGATACTCAATGCTGAAACTTCTCGACCACCTTGAGGAATGGATCATTTCCGTCCTTATCGGCGTGGCGACCCTGGTGACGTTTGTCGCAGTGGTCCATCGCTATGGCTCGGGCGTCGAACTGCTGAACCCCATCTTCAGCAAGGTCAACATGTCCTGGGCACAGGAACTGACCATCTATCTGTTCGTCTGGATGGCCAAGTTCGGCGCCGCCTATGGAGTGCGTACCGGCATCCACGTCGGCGTCGACGTGCTGATCAACCGCCTGAGCGAGCGCCTACGCGGCAAGTTCATCGTGTTCGGCCTGTTGGCCGGCGCCCTGTTCACCGGCACCGTCGGTACCCTGGGCGCCAGCTTCGTCTGGGAAATCGCCCATACCGGTCAGACCTCGGCCGACCTGGAACTGCCGATGTGGCTGGTCTACCTCGCGGTGCCCTGCGGTTCTTATCTGATGTGCTTCCGCTTCCTGCAGGTGACCGTGTCGTTCATCAAGACCGGCGTTCTGCCCAAGCACGACCACGCCCACGTCGAAGGCATGGATGACGAAACGGCAAAAGCCGACTGGGACGTCGTGGAGGAGAACCTCCACCCGCAAGACCTGCAGCAGCATGGGGTGAAAAAATGAGCACACTGATTCTCTTCGGGCTGTTGATCGCCCTCATGATCACCGGCATGCCCATCTCGATTTCGCTGGGCCTGACCGTGCTGACCTTCCTGTTCACCATGACCCAGGTGCCGATCGAGTCGGTGGCGCTGAAGCTGTTCACCGGCATCGAGAAGTTCGAGATCATGGCGATTCCATTCTTCATCTTGGCCGGTAACTTCCTCACCCACGGCGGGGTGGCGAGGCGCATGATCAACTTTGCCTCGAGCATGGTGGGACACTGGCATGGCGGCCTGGGCCTGGCCGGCGTGCTGGCCTGCGCTCTGTTCGCCGCGATTTCGGGTTCCAGCCCGGCCTGCGTGGTAGCCATTGGTTCGATCATCCTGCCCGCCATGGTGAAGCAGGGCTTCCCGAATAAGTTCGGCGCCGGTGTGATCACCACCTCGGGCGCACTGGGCATCCTGATCCCGCCGTCCATCGCCATGGTGATGTTCTCGGTGGCCACCAACACCTCGGTGGGCCAGCTGTTCATGGCCGGCGTGGTGCCGGGGATCATGCTGGCGACCTCGCTGGGTGTCACCACTTGGTACCGTGCCCGCAAGAACAACTACCCGCGTCTGCCCAAGGCGAGCTTCGCCCAACGCATGAAGGCGCTGCGCGAGAGCTTCTGGGGCCTGTCGCTGATCGTGCTGGTGATCGGCGGTATCTACAGCGGCATCTTCACCCCGACCGAAGCGGCCGCCGTGTCCGCCGTATACGCCTTCATCGTGGCCGTGTTCATCTACAAGGACCTGAACCTGAAACAGGTGCCGAAGGTGCTGCTGGATTCGGCCAGCATGTCGGCGATGCTGCTCTACATCATCACCAACGCCGTGCTGTTCTCGTTCCTGATGACCTCGGAGGGCGTGCCGCAGGCGATGGCGAGCTGGCTGATCGACATGGGCTTCGGTCCGATCGCCTTCCTGCTGATGGTGAACATCCTGCTGCTGCTGGCGGGCAACGTGATGGAGCCGTCGTCGATCATCCTGATCATGGCGCCGATCCTGTTCCCGGTGGCGGTGCAGCTGGGCATCGACCCGGTGCACTTCGGCATCCTGATCGTGGTCAACATGGAAGTGGGCATGTGCCACCCGCCGGTGGGTCTGAACCTGTACGTGGCCTCGGGCATCACCAAGATGGGCATCACCGAACTCACCGTGGCGGTGTGGCCGTGGCTCCTGACCATGCTGGTCTTCCTCGGCCTGGTGACCTACGTGCCGGCGATCTCGCTGTGGCTGCCTAAGACCCTCGGCATGATGTAAATTGTATTTTGTCTGACAACGCGATGGAGGCCTCTCCATCGCGTATTTGCATGGCGTCACTACATCCCGTTTACAGGGTTAGCCCTAGTGCCCTTATAATGTCGGACCACACGACACGACACACACCCCCTTAAAGATACCTAAGAAAATCAGGAGCTCCCAGATGGATGAGCAATTGCGTCAAAACGCACTCGATTTCCACCAGTTCCCGCAGCCGGGCAAAATCCAGGTTTCTCCGACCAAGCCGCTGGCTACCCAGCGCGACCTGGCCCTGGCCTACTCGCCGGGCGTGGCTGCACCGTGTGACGCTATCGTCGAAGACCCGCTGAACGCCTACAAGTACACCGCGCGCGGCAACCTTGTCGCGGTGATCACCAACGGTACCGCCGTACTGGGCCTGGGTAACATCGGCCCCTTGGCCGGCAAGCCGGTGATGGAAGGCAAGGGGGTGCTGTTCAAGAAATTTGCCGGTGTCGACGTGTTCGACATCGAGCTGAATGAAAACGACCCGGACAAGCTGGTCGACATCATCTGCTCGATGGAGCCGACTTTCGGCGGCATCAACCTGGAAGACATCAAGGCGCCGGAGTGCTTCTACATCGAGAAGAAGTGCCGCGAGCGCATGGGCATCCCGGTGTTCCACGACGACCAGCACGGTACCGCCATCGTGGCCGCCGCCGCCGTGCTGAACTCGCTGCGCCTGGTCAACAAGGATATCTCCAAGGTCCGCGTCGTGGCTTCCGGCGCCGGCGCGGCTGCTATCGCCTGCCTGGAACTTCAGGTGGCGCTGGGCGTGAAGCGCGAAAACATCACCGTGTGCGACTCGAAGGGTGTGATCTACGAGGGCCGCGACGAAAAGATGGACGAATCGAAGAAGCGCTTCGCCATCAAGGATAACGGCCAGCGCAAACTGGCCGACGCCATGGTCGGCGCCGACATCTTCATGGGCCTGTCCGGTCCCAAGCTGGTGACCCAGGAGATGGTGAAGTCGATGGCGGCTCACCCGGTGATCCTGGCCATGGCCAACCCGGAACCGGAAATCCTGCCGCCGCTGGTGAAGGAAGTCCGCCCGGACGCCATCATCGGCACCGGCCGTTCCGACTACCCGAACCAGGTCAACAACGTCCTGTGCTTCCCGTTCATCTTCCGCGGTGCGCTGGACGTGGGCGCCACCACCATCAACGAAGAGATGAAGCTCGCCACCGTACGCGCCATCGCCGACCTGGCCATGGCCGAACAGAGCGACGTGGTGGCGTCGGCTTACGGTGACCAGGAGCTGTCGTTCGGCCCGGAATACGTGATTCCGAAGCCGTTCGATCCGCGCCTGATCGTCAAGATCGCCCCGGCTGTGGCCAAGGCGGCCATGGATTCCGGCGTGGCGACCCGCCCGATCGCCGACTTCGACGCCTACGTCGAGCAGCTGGCCCAGTTCGTCTACAAAACCAACCTGTTCATGAAGCCGGTGTTCTCGCAGGCCAAGACCGACAAGAAGCGCGTCGTGCTGGCCGAGGGCGAGGACGAGCGCGTGCTGCACGCCACTCAGGAAATCGTGTCGCAGGGTCTGGCCTTCCCGATCCTGATCGGCCGTCCGTCCGTGATCGAGAAGCGTATCGAGCGCCTCGGCCTGAAGATGACCCCGGGCAAGGACTTCGAGCTGGTCAACAACGAATCCGACCCGCGCTTCAACGAGTACTGGAAAGAGTACTACCAGCTGATGAAGCGCAAGGGCGTGAGCCAGGAACAGGCTCGCCGCCGCGTGATCGGCAACACCACGCTGATCGGCGCGCTGATGGTGCGTCGTGGCGAGGCCGATGCGCTGATCTGCGGCACCTACGGTGCCTATCGTCAGCACTTCGAGATCGTCGAGAACGTGCTGGGCTACGCCAACGAGAAGAAAGTGGCCGGCGCGATGAACGCGCTGATGCTGCCGACTGGCAACATCTTCATCACCGACACCTACGTCAACCCGAACCCGAGCGCCGAACAGCTGGCCGAGATCACCGCCATGGCGGCCGAATCGGTGAAGCGTTTCGGTATCGCGCCGAAGGTGGCGCTGCTGTCGAACTCCAGCTTCGGCACCAGCGGCATCGAGTCGGCCGGCAAGATGCGCGAGGCGCTGGCACTGATCCAGGACGCCCAGCCTGAACTGGAAGTGGACGGCGAAATGCAGGGTGACGCGGCGCTGGTGGAAGCCATTCGCAACCAGGCGATGCCGGACAGCACGCTCAAGGGCGCGGCCAACCTGCTGGTGATGCCGAACGTGGAAGCCGCCAACATCTCGTACAATCTGCTGCGCGTGTCGGCGTCGGATGGCGTGACCATCGGCCCGATCCTGATGGGTATGTCGAAGCCGGTCCACATCCTGACCCAGATCTCGTCGGTACGCCGCATCGTCAACATGGTCGCCCTGGCTGCCGTGGATGCTCAGGTGGCCTGCAAGAACTAATCGGGTTCAACTGGCTTATACTGAACGGGCGACGTAATGTCGCCCGTTTTTGTTTTTGTCATTCAGGAGCCCCCATGAGCGCCGACTTCAATCCTGCCGATCCCTTCGCCATGTTCCGTCAGTTCTGGCAGAACGCCGCCCCCTCCTCCGCCCAGCCCTTCATGCCGCCGCTGACCGAAGAGGAAATCGACCGCAAGATGGCTGAGCTGCGCGTGGTGGAAGGCTGGCTGACGATGAATCTGGGCATGCTGTCGATGCAGATCAAGGCCCTGGAGATGCAGAAGGCCGGACTGGCCGCGATGAAGCCGAAGGATCACTGAGCGCGCCGGGCTGGCCGCGGTCTTCGGCCAACCTCACGATCTTGCCACGATGGTGCCGCGCCCCGTCAACGGCTAAAATGCCGGGATGAATCCTCCCCGTTTCGTCCACCTGCGACTCCACTCCGAATTCTCCGTCTACGACGGCATCGTGCGTCTGGACGACGCCGTCAAGCGCGCCAAGAAGCACGGCATGCCGGCCATCGGCATGTCCGATCTGATGAACCTGTTCGGCATGGTCAAGTTCTACAAGGCCTGCCGCGGCAACGGCATCAAGCCCATCGTTTCGGTCGACGCGCTGATCAGCAACGACGACGACCGCGACAAGCCCTCTCGCCTGCTGCTCACCGCCAAGAACCGCGCCGGCTACCTGCGCCTGTGCGATCTGCTGACGCAGGCGGTGCTGCATAACCAGTACCGCGGCCGTGCCGAGCTGAAACGCGAGTGGCTGGAAAACGGCGACAACAGCCAGCTGATCTGCCTCTCCGGCGCGCATCTGGGCGATGTCGGCATGGCGCTCGCCAACGGCCAGCGCGACGTGGCGGAACGGCGCGCACGCTATTGGGCCGGGCTGTTCCCCGACAACTTCTATCTGGAAGTGCAGCGCCTCGACAATCCGCAGATCGAGGGCGTGGTGCAGCAGACCCTGTGGCTCGCCGGCGAGACCGGGCTGCCGGTGGTGGCGACGCATCCGATCCAGTTCATGGATCCGGACGACTTCAAGGCGCACGAGGCGCGGGTGTGCATCGCCGAGGGCTACACCCTGGGCGACAAGCGCCGGCCGAAGAATTTCGCCGAATGCCAGTATTTCCTGTCGACCGAGGAGATGATCGAGCGCTTCCACGACATCCCGGAAGCGCTGGAGAATTCGGTGGAAATCGCGCGCCGCTGCAACATCACGGTGCAGCTGGGCAAGAACTACCTGCCGGACTTCCCCACCCCCGAAGGCATGACGCTTGACGACTACCTGGTCCACCTGTCCAAGGAGGGCCTGGAGACGCGGCTGGAGAAGCTCTACCCCGACCCGGAGGTCCGTGCCGCCGAGCGCCCGCGCTACGACGCGCGCCTGAAAATCGAGTGCGACACCATCGTCCAGATGGGCTTCCCGGGCTACTTCCTGATCGTGGCCGACTTCATCGTCTGGGCCAAGAACAACGGCTGCCCGGTGGGCCCGGGGCGAGGTTCCGGCGCGGGCTCGCTGGTGGCGTTCAGCCTCGGCATCACCGACATCGACCCGCTGGCCTACGCCCTGCTGTTCGAACGCTTCCTGAACCCGGAGCGGGTGTCGATGCCTGACTTCGACGTCGACTTCTGCCAGGACAACCGCTACCGCGTGATCGAGTACGTGCGCCAGAAGTACGGCGCCGAGGCGGTGAGCCAGATCGCCACCTTCGGCACCATGGCGGCCAAGGCCGTGGTGCGCGACGTCGGCCGCGTGCTCGACCTGCCCTACATGTTCTGCGACGGCGTTTCCAAGCTGATCCCGGCGGCACCGGGCAAGCAGTACTCGCTGGACGACGCGGTCGAGATGGAGCCGATTCTGAAAGAACGGCTGGAGAACGAGGAAGAGCTGCGCGAGCTGTGGGAGCTGGCGAAGAAACTGGAAGGCCTGACGCGCGGCATCGGCATGCACGCCGGCGGCGTGCTGATCGCCCCGGGCAAGATCACCGACTTCTGCCCGGTGTACCAGGCGGCCGGCGACGACGCCGTGCCGGTCTCGATGCTGGACAAGGACGACGTCGAGCAGATCGGCCTGGTGAAGTTCGACTTTCTGGGTCTGCGCAACCTCACCATCATCGACCTCGCGGTCAAGTACATCAAGGCGCTCGATCCGGCCTTCGACACCGATCTCAACCTGCTCGAGTTCACCGACCCGGCCGCCTACCAGATCCTGCAGAAGGCCAACACCACGGCGGTGTTCCAGCTGGAATCGGACGGCATGAAGCGGCTCTTGGAAAAGCTCAAGCCCGACCGTTTCGAAGACATCATCGCCGTGCTGGCGCTATACCGCCCGGGCCCGCTCGGCTCGGGCATGGTGGACGACTTCATCCTGCGCAAGGCCGGCAAGCAGGAGGTCGATTACTTCCACCCTGACCTGACCGCGTGTCTCGAACCGACCTACGGCGTGATCGTGTATCAGGAACAGGTGATGCAGATCTCGCAGATCATCGGCGGCTACACCCTGGGCGGCGCCGACATGCTGCGCCGCGCGATGGGCAAGAAGAAGCCGGAGGAGATGGCCGAGCACCGCGGCAAGATCGCGCAGGGCGCCGCCGCCAAGGGCTACGACCCGAAGTTGGCCGAACAGCTGTTCGACCTGATGGCCAAGTTCGCCGAGTACGGCTTCAACAAGTCGCACACCGCCGCCTACGCCGTGGTGTCGTACCAGACCGCCTGGCTCAAGGCGCACCACTGCGCGGCGTTCATGGCGGCCACCATGTCGTCGGAACTGGACAACACCGACCAGCTCAAGGTGTTCTACGACGATTCGGTCGCCAACAAGCTGAAGTTCCTGCCGCCCGACGTCAACGAGAGCTTCTACCGTTTCGTGCCGGTGGATCGCCAGCATATCCGCTACGCGCTGGGCGCGGTCAAGGGCACCGGCGAGGCGGCGGTGGAGCATATCGTCGCGGTGCGCCAGGAGAGTGGGCCGTTCACCGACCTGTTCGATTTCTGCCGCCGCACCGACAAGCGCACCGTCAACAAGCGCACCATCGAATCGCTGATCCGCGCCGGGGCCTTCGACGCGATCGAACCCAACCGGGCCAAGCTGTTCGCCAACGTCGGCCTCGCCATGGAGGCGGCCGAGCAGGAAGCGGCCAACGCCAACCAGGGCGGGCTGTTCGACATGTTCGACGCCGACAGCGCGCCGACCGTGGAGATGGTCGAGGTCAAGCCGTGGCCGCCGGCGGTACAGTTGGCCGAAGAAAAGCTCGCCATCGGCTACTACCTCTCCGGCCACCCGTTCTCGGCCTACGAGAAGGAGGTGCGCGGCTTCATCAAGACCCCGCTGTCGCGCCTCACGCCACGCAAGGAGCCGCAGCTGATCGCCGGCTTCGTCACCGGCCTGCGCACCAAGGTCGGCAACCGCGGCAAGATGGCGTTCATCCAGCTCGACGACGGCAGCGCCAAGCGCGAGGTCAGCGTGTTCTCGGAAAGCTTCGACGCCAACCGCGCCAAGCTGCGCGAAGACACGGTGCTGGTGATCGAGGGCAAGGTGAGCGAGGACAGTTTCAACGGCGGCCTGCGGATCATCGCCGACAAGATTTACGAGCTGGGCGAGGCGCGCAGCCGCTACGCCCGCAGCCTGGCGCTGCAAATCAACGGCAACGCCGACGTGGCGCGGCTGCGCACCACGCTGGGCCCGTTCCGCAGCGAAGACGCCGGCTGCCCGGTGCGGCTGAGCTACAACAACGGACTGGCCAAGGGGGATTTGCTGCTGCCGCCGGAATGGGGGGTGCGCCTGGACGACGGGCTGCTGCTGGCGCTGCAGGACTGGCTGGGCGACCAGGCGGTGAAGGTGCTGTGGTAACCGCCTAGCCCATCAGGCGGCTAGGCCTTCGCATCTTGAGTGGGGGCGGTGCTCTGCGCATGCGAATCTCACTGGAAGATTTGCTTGGCCATGTTCCTCATGTACTACCTGTACATGGCGGTTCCTGCGCTCCGGCCGCACTTAACCAGCCTTGGCTCGCTCGCCTATTGGGCTAGGCGCCAAGCAACGGGTCGCTACTTCGGCCAACGTTGGCCGAAACCCCATGCAAAAACCGGGCAGTGGTGACTGCCCGGTTTTTTTGTTTCTGTCTGTCAGACCAGGCCCATGGCCTTCAGCTCGGCCTTCAGGTAGGCGTAATAGATCGGCGCCGCGATCACGCCGGGGAGGCCGAACACCGCTTCCAGCACGATCATCGCCAGCAAGATTTCCCAGGAACGCGCCTGGATGCGCGAGCCGACGATGCGGGCGTTGAGGAAGTATTCCAGCTTGTGGATCACCACCAGGAAGACCAGCGCCGCCACCGCCAGGCCAAGCGACTGCGACATCGCCACCACCACGATCATGGTATTGGAGATCAGGTTGCCGATCACCGGCAGCAGCCCGACCAGGAAGGTGATGGCGATCAGGGTCTTGGTCAGCGGTAACGGTGTCCCGGCCAGGGGCAAGGCCACTCCCAGGAACAACCAGGTCAGGAAGGCGTTGAGCGCGGCAATGCGCACCTGCGCGAACACCACCTTGCGGAACGACGCGGCCAGGCAGGCCGTCCGGCGCACCAGCGCCAGCGCCAGCGGCCCGCTGCCCTCGCGGTGCAGCGATTCGGACAGCGCCACCATCGCCCCGATCACCATGCCGATCAGCACCAGCACCGCGCCCCGGCCGGCGGCCCCGCCGACCAGGCGCAGCTCCTCGAGGTGCTGGGTCAGCCAACGGCTCACCATGTTCTTCAGCTCGTCGCTGTTGTTCGGCAGATGCTCGGCCAGCCAGCCCGGCAGTTGCTGGCGCAGCAGCACCGCGATCTCACCCGATTTCTGCAGGATCGCCGGCACCGCCCCGGTCTCGCCGTGGAAGATCGACATCACGCCGAACGAGAAGCCGACCAACAGCAGGATGATGAGAATGGACAACAGCAGCACCGCCACGGCGCGGGCACGGCGCCCTGCCATACGGTTGAGATGCGCCTGGGACGCCGCCAGCGCCACCAGCTCGTGCACCAGCAAGCCGGCGATCAGGGCTGCCAGCAAGTGAAACTGCAGCACGACATACAACGCCGTGCCGGCCAGCAGGTAGCTGGCCAGCTCGACGGGGTCGGTTCGGTTCAAACTATTCGGCATGCCGTCCTCTGCGGTCGTTACCCGCCGAGAATGGCGGGCGAAAATGACCGCAGTATGTCGCGGGAGCGGGAAGAAGCACAATGGGGTGCAAGCGGAAACGGCGGGAACTCACCGCTCCAGTACGGCAGAGCCGGTGACGCAGAACGGCACCGCCCGCGCTCATGGCCGGCGATACACCCCGATCAGCTGCGCCTCGCCCAGCACATGGCCCTGCAGCACCTGCTCCAGCCGATGCTTGCCGGGATGCCCCAGATCCGGCAGTACCGTGTCGAGCGCGTAGAGCTTGAAGAAATAACGGTGCTGCCCGATCGGCGGACACGGCCCGCCCCAGCCGGTGCGCTGCCAGTCGTTCAACCCTTGGCCGACCTGCGGCGGCAGATGCTGCGAGGCGCCTTCGGCCAACTCGTGGCGATCCGGCGGCAGGTTGTACAGCACCCAATGCACCCAGGTCATCTTCGGCGCCGCCGGGTCCGGTGCGTCCGGATCGTCAACGATCAGCACGAACGAGCGCGTGCCGGCGGGTGCGCCCTGCCACGCCAGCGGCGGCGAGACATCCACCCCGTCGCAGGTATAACGCGCCGGCACGCCCGCCCCCGGCGCAAACGCCGGGGAGGTCAGCTGCAGTCCCATCGCCCCTACCTCCATCGCCACGCCGGCCAGAACGGCCAGCGACCACATGCGGGCACGCCGCACGCCTTGCGGCGCGCGACGCCATCCTGCTTGTGTTGTAGCACCCGGTAGAGCCAGCGGCCCCCTCACTTTCCCCATCGTGGCTCGCTCGATGGAGGCGAGCTCAGGGCAGCACATCCAGTTTGCCTGATGTCAGCATGTCATTCATGTTCAGACCCGTCACCCCATTCAGGATGGCGACATCCTGAAAACCGTAGCTGCCACCGCTGCCATCGCGATCCACACTGACGATGGTATTGCCGCCGCTTTCGGTGAAATGGATGAAGGCGCTGGGCGTTGCCGGGTTGTAGTTGATCAGCAAATCAGAGATATCCAACGTGTCGGCGTTGGCACCCGTCGCCGTGAAATTGGTGATGGTGTCGGTCCCGCCATTATCCGAGGCAAGGAACACGAAGCGGTCAGCCTGGTTGCCACCGCTCAGGGTATCGTTGCCCGCCCCGCCATACAGCACGTCGTTCCCGTTCTGGCCGAACAGGGTATCGTTGCCCGAGCCGCCAAACATCACATCGTTGCCGCCGCTGCCATACAGCACGTCATCCCCGATCAGGATGGAATTCGTGCCGCCGCCGGACGGCAGGGAGCCATCATCGCCCGTTACTTGCCCCTGAGCATTGGTGCCCGTGATGATGTTGAAGACTTCGTGATAGGTCGCCGAGGCAGAATCGGTGGTCTGGATATCCAGCTGGTACACCGAATTAGAGGCAAGGCCGCTGCCGGTACTCAGTGAATTGCCGCTGATGGAAAAACTGGCGGCGCTACCCGACAGCGTGCTGCTGGACATCAGCGAATACGTAAACGTATCGCCGCTATCGACGTCGATTGTGGACAGCGTGCCAAGTACAGCCCCGGCTCCGGGTAGGGCGTTCCCCCCCGGCTCGGCCATGCTCAACACGATGTCGGTCGGAGCATGATTGACACTATCGTTGCTGCCGTTGACGGCGACGTCGATGGTATAGCTGGCGCTCCCGTCAAACGATTTGACCGTCAGCGTGTCGTGCACCACGCTGCCCGTGGCCAAGGCGTCGGTCGCGGGGCGGGTATCGTCCAGCGCGTAGCTCCATACCCCGGTACTGGCGTTGAAGCTGAAGTCGCCGTAGGTCCCGGCGAGACTGACCGGGGCCTGGAAGTGGGCTTCGCCGTTGTCGACATCGTGCACCGTCAGCTGGCCGCCGGCGCTGGAGTCGCCGGCCACGCCGCTGCCCACCTCGGTGACCGAGGTGTCTTCGCTCGCCGACGCGGTGATGGTGGCGGCGTCGTTGGTGCCAGTAATGTTCACCGTCAGCGTGTGCTCGGTGCCGTCGGCGCTCTGCACCACCAGCGTGTCGGTGTTGGTGGTGCCGGCCGCGAACTCGTTGTGCGCCGAGTCCATGGTATAGCTCCACGCCCCGTCGCTGCCGATGGTGAAGTGGCCGTAGCCGTTGCTGCCGGCGACGTTGCTCTGCGCCTGGAAGGTTTCGGCGCTGTCCACGTCGTGCGCCACCAGCGTGCCGCCGGTGGTCTGCGCCGCATCGGTCTCGGTCAGCCCCTTGGTGTCGTCGCCGCTGAAG
>NZ_JBYSWM010000016.1:17304-17445 GCF_058781125.1 Pseudogulbenkiania sp. FW507-F1
GCCGGTGGTCTGCGCCGCATCGGTCTCGGTCAGCCCCTTGGTGTCGTCGCCGCTGAAGGTGGCGGCGTCGTTGGTGCCCGCGATGTTCACCGTCAGCGTGTGCTCGGTGCCGTCGGCGCTCTTCACCACCAGCGTGTCGCT
>NZ_JBYSWM010000016.1:17544-87388 GCF_058781125.1 Pseudogulbenkiania sp. FW507-F1
CTGGAAGGTTTCGGCGCTGTCCACATCGTGCGCCACCAGCGTGCCGCCGGTGGTCTGCGCCGCATCGGTCTCGGTCAGGCTCTTGGTGTCATCGCCGCTGAAGGTGGCCGCGTCGTTGGTGCCCGCGATGTTCACCGTCAGCGTGTGCTCGGTGCCGTCGGCGCTCTTCACCACCAGCGTGTCGCTGTAGGTGGTGCCGGCCGCGAACTCGTTGTGCGCCGAGTCCATGGTGTAGCTCCACGTCCCGTCGCTGCCGATGGTGAAGTAGCCGTAGCCGTTGCTGCCGGCGACATTGGTCTGCGCCTGGAAGGTTTCGGCGCTGTCCACATCGTGCGCCACCAGCGTGCCGCCGGTGGTCTGCGCCGCATCGGTCTCGGTCAGGCTCTTGGTGTCGTCGCCGCTGAAGGTGGCGGCGTCGTTCACCCCGGCAAACTGCACAGTCGCCGTCGCCCAACTAAGCGTCCCGTTGCCAAGCCTGATCGCATAAGTGAAGGTATCTGTCTGATATTCTCCAGCCCCAAGAGCATTCAATGTCGCTTTGAAATCAGCACTCAGAGTGCTCGCGTCGTACCCCACCCGGCCATCCGTCGTGATCCAAATACGCGCTCCATGGGCACTGACATCAGTGCTATAGGCTGTATCCTTGGTCAGCAAATCGGTCGAGCTGGTGATGCCTGCACTATTCGTCCCATCGTCCACGGAATAAAGCGTTTTGGCCGCACCGCCAAGATCGTTGGCCATCACGTTCAGGTAGACGATGCTGGACGAGTCTTCAGTCAACCCGGTGGAGCTGCTGGTAAAAAGATCATCACCCGCCTGCGGCGTGTTGGAAAATGAAGTGATGATGCCGCTGGTAGTGGTGCTGGCCATGATGATTTCCCGATGAGTTAAGCCCAATGCCGTTTCTGATAAGACTCGTAAAAATTCATAATAACTAACTATTTTGGATAATAGTTTTAAACGGGCAGGAAGCTATTGTCCTTCGGTACACCCTGAGTTGTTCGGCAAAACAGATGGTGATGTACTAGACTTTGTGCCCCCATTCGCCTTCGCGAACCACGACACTCAGGGTGGGTTCCGGAAGGGGTCGAAGGCAGCAACGGCAGGCGGCGGGCGCCCCGGCACGGCCCAAAGCACAAAGGTTGGCCGAAGCCCCTTTTTCGAGAGGCTTCGGCCAACCTTTGTACGATCAGCCGGACGGATCGCCGGCGTGTGTCAGCCCTCTAGCTAACGGGTTTCCAGCGGCAGATGGGTCGCCATAGCATTGAGTTCCTTGATAGCGCGGCGGAAGCGGGCGTGGGCGCGTGAAACGGTCGACTCGCTGATGTCGAGCTGCTTGGCCGCGGCGTAGCCGGTCATGCCGTCGATCTCCATCAGCCAGACGGCTTCGCGCGATTGTTTCTTCAGGCCGATCAGGTCGGCGACATGGTTGAACTGTTCGAGTTTCATGTGTCTGTCCTCCTGCGTTGTCGCAAAGCCCCTTGGGTATGGTCACCCACAGGCACATCGTGAAACCAGTATTGCCTTGCCTTCCTTCAGCATAGTTGCTTGCAAAAAAAATGCAGGTAGAAAATGCATGCGGGACCGAGCGTTTCCCCTGTTGACCAGCTCGCCACCAGCCAGCGGCGCACGGCCCGTTGCCCCACGGCCCCCACGGCGGCGGCGCAGGAACTCTCGCGGGACCGGCGCGGTCTATACCGATGTCACATACAGCTCAGCGGACCAAAGACGTCCGTTAGCGCCACACGAGGTTTCACATGAACAAAACCCTGACTCGTTCCATGCTCATCCTGCTCGCCATCGCCACCCTGAGCGGGTGTGCCGGCATGACGCAACGCCAGAAGAACGCCGCCGTCGGCGCCGCCGTCGGTGGCGTGGCCGGTTCGGTGCTGACCGGTGGCGACACCTTCGGTACGCTGGGCGGGGCGGCGGTCGGCGGCATCATCGGCAACGGTGGCCTGAAGTAAACCGCCGCCGGCACCGTCCCCCGACCGGGCCGGACGGTGCCGGATCGTCCCCGCAGGACGTAAAAAAAGGAGGGCCTGAGCCCTCCCGAATGCCTTGAAGTAAAAAAATCGCTTACTTCCAGTTTGCCGGCAGCTTGTAGCCGGCGTACTTCTGCTTGGCCCAGGCCTTGAACTCGTTGGAGTTGTAGGCGGCCACCACATCCTTCACCCAGGCCTTTTTCACGTCGGCGGCGCGCACCACGCCCCAGTTCACGTAGGCGTAGCTCTTTTCCTGATAGACGGCTTCGGTCAGCTTGATGCCCGAGCTGGTGGCGTAGTTGCCGTTGATCACGGCGAAGTCCACGTCGTTGCGCGAGCGCGGCAGCTGGGCAGCCTCCAGCGGCACGATCTTGATGTTCTTCAAGTTCTGGGCGATGTCGTGTTCGGAAGCGGTGAGCGGGTCGATGCCCGGCTTCAGCTTGATCCAGCCCAGGTCGCTCAGCATCACCAGCGCGCGGGCGAAGTTGCTCGGGTCGTTCGGCGCGGCCACGGTGGAGCCCGCCTTGATGTCCTTCAGCGACTTCAGCTTGCCCGGGTAGATGCCCAGCGGCGCCGTCGGTACCTGGAACACTTCCTTCAGCGACAGCTTGTGCTCCTTGGCGAAGTTGTCGAGGTAGGGCTTGTGCTGGAACACGTTGACGTCGAGCGAGCCTTCCTGCAGCGCCAGGTTCGGGCGCACGTAGTCGGTGAACTCGACCAGCTTGACGCTGTAGCCCTGCTTTTCCAGGATCGGCTTGACCGACTGCTTGACCATGTCGCCGAAATCGCCAACGGTGGTTCCGATGACGATTTCCTTCTTGGACGGGTCGGCGGCCAGGGCGGAACCCGCTACGGCCAGACCCAGTACGGAGACGGCCAGTGCCTTGAGAACGAATCTACGCATGATGAACTCCTTGTCGTTTTATTCAGTAAGGGATGGGGTGGATTAACGCTTGTCCAGCCGTGCCGCCAGACGGTTGCCGACGAACTGGATGATCTGCACGATGAGCACCAGGAGCAGCACCATGGCGATCATCACCTCGGTCTGGAAGCGGTAGTAGCCGTAGCGGATGGCTAGGTCGCCGATGCCGCCGCCGCCCACCACGCCGGCCACCGCCGAGTAGGACAGGAAACTGATGGTAAGGATGGTGACGCCGGAGATCAGGCCGGAGCGTGCCTCCACCAGCAACACCTTGGTGATGATCTGCAGCGGGCTGGCGCCCATCGCCTCGGCCGCCTCCACCACGCCGCGCGGCACCTCGCGCAGCGTCTGCTCGACCAGCCGCGCGAAGTACGGGATCGCCGCGAACGACAACGGCACCGCCGCCGCGACCGGGCCGATGGTCGACCCGACCAGGATCCGGGTCAGCGGCACCAGCGACACCATCAGGATGATGAAGGGGAACGAACGCACCAGGTTGACCAGCCAGCCCAGCACGCCGTTGACGATGCGATGGGCGAAGATCTGCCCCGGCTGGGTCAGGTAGAGCAGGAAGCCCAGCGGGCCGCCAAAGCAGAACGCGGCGGCCAGCCCGATGACCAGCATCAGCGCGGTTTCCTTGCACGCCTGCCAGATTTCCGGGGCCATCATGCTCAGGTTGGCGAGCGCATCGGCAAAAGTCAGGGCTTCCATTACGCGGCCTCCAGCAGCGAACGGGCGAGTTCGGACTCCGCCTCGATCCGCCCATCGACGATATCCAGTACCTCGACCACCCGGCCGGCGTCCAGCACCGCGGCGCGCTGGCAGATCGAGCGCACCACGTTCATCTCGTGCGTCACCACCACCACCGTCACGCCGAAGCGGCGGTTGATGTCCTGCAGGCAATCGAGAATGCTCTGGGTGGTCTTGGGGTCGAGCGCCGAGGTGGCCTCGTCGGCCAGGATCACCTTGGGGTTGGGCGCCAGGGCGCGGGCGATGCCGACGCGCTGCTTCTGGCCGCCAGACAGTTGCGCCGGGTAGTGGCCGGCACGGTCGGTCAGGCCCACCACCTCCAGGCACTCGGCGACGCGTTTCTCAATATCGCCCTTGGACCAGCCGGCGATCTCCAGCGGAAACGCCACGTTGCCGGCTACAGTGCGGTTGGCCAGCAGATTGAACTGCTGGAACACCATGCCGATGTTCTGACGGGCGCGGCGCAATTCGCGCGCGGACAGGCCGGTGAGATCCTGGGTGTCGACGATGACGCTGCCCTCGTCCGGGCGCTCGAGCAGGTTGATCAGGCGCATCAGGGTGGATTTGCCGGCACCGGAGTAGCCGATCAGGCCGAAGATTTCGCCGGCACCGATCGACAGCGAGGTCGACGCCACCGCCTCGAACCAGCCACCGTCGGGGCGACGGTAGCGTTTGCGCACATTCTGCAAATGAATCATGGTGAAGCTCCAATGACAAAGCCCGCCGTGGACACGGCGGGCTTTGTGCATGGAAATCTTCGGGATCGAAGATCGTTACAACCCTGTGGGCTGTCCACGCTTTAGCTATTTTACGCCCGCAAGCTGTGTTCAAATCGGCGATAGTTTTCTGTATTGAACATGTTTTTTCCTTTACGGTCAAGACCGAAAGTGCGATTTTCACTACTTACGCGCCAGCCACCAGTCAAAGCCACTAGACCACACCACACTCCAGGGTATTCTCCCTTCACACCGGCAGCAATTCCGCCGACAACGGCAGGTGATCGGACAGCCCGTTCCACGGCGCGCCGTGATGGGCCTTGGCATTGACCGGGCGCAGGCCACGCACGTAGATGCGGTCCAGGGTCAAGAGCGGCAGGCGCGACGGAAAGCTGCGCGCATGTTGGCCGAACAGGTGCTGGAACACCTCGTGCAGGCCGTTCTCGGCCAGCAGCCGGTCGGTCGCCTCGCCGCGCCAGTCGTTGAAGTCGCCGGCCAGGATCAGTGGATAGTGCGGCGGGACGTTGTCGCGGATGTAGCGCGCCAACGTGGCGTACTGCTTGCGCCGGTCGCCGGCGCGCAGGTTGAGATGGGCGCACAGCGCGATCACCGGCGTGCTCCAGCCGGGCGGCTCCAGCACGCAGTGCAGCACGCCGCGGCTCTCGAAACGGTTGACCGAGATATCGAGATTGCACCAGGAGGCGATCGGAAAGCGGGTCAGCACCGCATTGCCATGGTGGCCATGGCCGTAGCTGGCGTTGAGGCCGTAGGCGGCCTTGCGCCCGAGCTGACGCGCTAGGTACTGGTGCTGGGGGATGCGCGGCCACTCGTGGTGGCTCAGCGTGCGCAGCAGGTTCTTACCCTGTACTTCTTGCAGGAACATCACGTCGGACGACAGCGAATCCAGCGCCTTGGCCATGTCTTCCACCCTGACATGGCGGTTGAGCACCGACATGCCCTTGTGGATGTTGTAGGTCGAAACCTTGATTGATTCCATATATTAATCAATTGGTTACGTCGGTTTTTGACGTGAAACGACGATACAAAAAAGCATTTTTCGATCATTCAAAATCAACGACTTACAATACAATTTCGGAACAGGCAAATTGATAGCTGCTAAGTTATTTATAACCCCCCGCCATCATTAGGTAACCCCAGTAGCGACGCTATCGCCTTCATCTATAGGTTGCTGGACGCATAACTCTCTTTGACAAATTATTCCCCCTTCCCATTCGCCCCGTTCTGGCGTATTTTGAATTTGTACATATTCAAAACGCACCACGATGAACACGCCTCCCATCCCCGACGCTGAACCGTTCTGCGACCCCAGCCACTCCATTGAGGCGCTGGTGCGCCAATTCCCCGACCGTATCCTCCGGCTGTCGCTGGAGCCGTCGACTGTCCGCCTTCCCCTGCTCTCACGGCCGGTGCACGCTGGCTTTCCCTCGCCAGCTGCTGACTACGAACAGACTCCGCTCAATTTTCACCATTACCTGGTACAGGACGAGCCCGCCACGTTCCCGATGCGCGTTACCAACGACGCCATGATCGACGCCGGCATCCTCCCCGGTGACGTGCTAGCCGTCGATCGTGGCCGGACGCCGCATCACGGCAATATCGTTGTGGCCGAGCTCGACGGCGGCTTCGTGGTGCGGGAGTTCCGCCAAAGCAAGGATGGCGAACGCATGGCCCTGGTGGCGCGCAACCGCGCACAACGCTACCCGGCCGTGATTTTCGAGGACGGCCAGGAGCTGATTGTGTTCGGCGTGGTGACTGGACTGGCGCGACGTCTAGTGGGGCAGCCATGACAGAGCGCACATTGGCCCTGGTGGACGGCAATTCGTTCTACGCCAGCTGCGAGCGAGTGTTCCGGCCGGATCTGCGCGGGCGCCCTATCGTCGTGCTTTCCAACAACGATGGCTGCGTGGTGGCACGCTCGGCCGAGGCCAAGGCGCTGGGCATTCCAGCTTTCGAGCCCTTCTTCCGTATCAAGCACCTGTGCCGGCGCCACAAGGTGGCGGTGTTCTCCAGCAACTACACACTGTACGGCGACATGTCCCGGCGCATGATGACGGTGCTGGCCGACCACGCGCCGGGACAGGAGGTCTATAGCATCGACGAGTGCTTCCTGGACATGACCGGCGTGCCGGATCTCGACACCCGCGCCCACCGTATGCGACTGGACGTACTTCGCCGGGTGGGCATCCCTACGTGCGTCGGTGTCGGCCCCAGCAAGACCCTGGCCAAGCTCGCCAACCACGTGGCCAAGAAGCGCGCCGAATGGAATGGAGTGTTCGATTGGACCTGGCTCAACGAGCGCGAACGGGAGACGTTGCTGTCGCAACTGGAGGTGGGCGACGTGTGGGGCGTCGGCCGGCGGCTCACGGAGCGGCTCATGCTGATGGGCATCCGCACCGCCCTCGACTTGCAGCGCGCCGACCCTCGCCACATCAAGCGCAAATTCAACGTCACCGTCGAGCGCACCGTTGCCGAGATCAACGGCGTGAGCTGCCTCGAGCTGGAAGACATTACCCCGGCCAAGCAGCAGATCATCAACAGCCGCTCGTTCGGTGGCCTAGTGCGCGACTACGACACCCTCGCCGCCTCGATCGCCCACCACGCCGCCCTTGCTGCCGAGAAATTGCGACTTCAGCACAGCACCACCCGCCTGGTGGGCGTGATGATCCGCACCAACCCGTTCCGCGACCAGGACGCACAATACAGCCGCTCGGTATGCGTGCCGCTGGTTCACGGCAGCGACGACACCCTCGCCATCACCCGCGCCGCGCTGGCCGGTCTGCGCGCGCTGTACCAGCCGGGTTACCTATACAAAAAGGCCGGCGTGTGCCTGATGGAGATTGGCGACCGCGGCGTACAACAGACTGACCTGTTCGCTCCCCTACCCGACCCACGACGCCGGAGACTGATGCAGGCGATCGACGCGATCAACGGAGAATACGGCAGCGGCACGGTGAAACTCGGGGCGGAAGGACTAACGCGGGACTGGGCGATGCGCCAGGATCTGCGATCGCCAAGGTGGACGACTGCGTGGGGGGAATTGCTGAAAGTCGGATAGCAGTTGAAGCCGCCACCCTCTATTGATAAGTTGGCATGCATTAATCAGTATATGCACTTGTCAACACACAATGGAGCAATAAAGCATGGGCGAGTACGAAGACAACAAACTTGAAGCCGCAAAAATCTCATGCCAGCGTGCAATGGCATCACTGGAACGACTGATTCCAACCAGAGAAAATCTTGCCGGACCAGGTCTTCGCCAAGAGTCGCTAGAACAAATGCTGAAAGCCTACACTAACGCGAAGCAAGCGATAGAATTTGCGGTGCTGGATGCAGCAAAGTCCATCTGGTGGCGTGACGGTGGGATTGACGAACTGGGAGCCTTCGAGGATTGGGTGTTAGCGAAGTCATTTGATAAGCAGTGCCCGGAAATCCTAAGGCACCTTGGGATGAAATAACAAAAGGTCTCAACCCTCGGCCAAGGCCGAGGGACTTTTCAAGATACCGCAATCATGCCGGAACCGTAGTTACCATACAACGCAAAGCAAGCCCCACTCAACGTCCGCTTCCTATTTCCGACTCGATCAACACCCACGACGCTACCGTGCCATGCCTGCAAATATGGCGGCCAATATCTCACCAACCACACCACGCTTGACCCTCGTCATCAGTCAATCACCAAGCCCCGTCCGACTGGCCAGCACTCCACCAATGCTGCCACCCGATCACCTGGTCGCGCCAGCGCTGACACTGGACGTAGTTGTCGGCGACGGCTGAGAGCGCTTCACCGGCTGTAACCGGCCCGGCCTCTCCAGCAGGAACGGGCTCGGCCCCGGCCTCGGCTGGCACTGCTGCGGCGAGGTCGTGCCCGCGCACCCAGTCAGCACCCAGCCACACCACAGCGCCACCAGCAGCCGCTTGGGCTTTCTCTCTTTCCACATACCTCACCACCTCCCTTGTTACGGTTTTCGTCTGCGCCTCGCGCGCGACGGCACGGATCTGCTCGCCCTTGGCCAGCACCTGACCGAGCGACGCCGCGCGGCGCTCGATCTGCAGCGCCTCGGCGACGGCCGCGTTCTGGCGCTTTAACTGATCTGCCTCGATCACCAGCCGGGCGTGCTGGCCGCCCAGCCAATACGCCCAGGCCAGCGCCAGGATGAACAGCACCGCCAGCGCGAGACGGCCGTAGTGTTTCACTAGATCCATCAGCTCACCTCCAACACAGCGAGCGCCCGGAACCAATACTCCCGCCGCGCCTCTCGCCCGTTCTGCCCGCCGTTGATGCGTGAGGTGATGACGTCGAACGCCCCCTTGTCAGCCAGCGCATTGAGGCACTTGCTGCTCCAGAACCACGCCGCTGAGCGGCAGGCGTTGACCGGGTTTTCCAGCAGTTCTGGGCGATCCAACAGCGGCAGGCCGAGAGCGACGCCACAGCGGGTGTAGTTGTCGTGGCCGGTGATCTGGATTAGGCCGCGCCCTTTGTAGCGCTGGCCGTCGCCGTCCTTCGCCGGCGTGTTGCCCAGCCGTTTGGCTAAGCTTCCGGTGTCGTAGGCTTCGCCACTGGCAAGCTCGCGCACATAGCGAAACTCACCGGACTCATGGGCGATCTGCGCCAGAAACATCGCAACGCGCTGGGCGCTGTCGGCAATGCCGAATTCCTTCATCGCCAGATTGAGAGGCCCAAGGAAAACGCCCGCTTTGTCGCGGGCGTTGGGCATGATGCGGTTTAACTGTTCGAGTGTCAGCGGCATGGCGCCTCCAAATGAGAACAGCCCGCGCGCAACAGCGCAGGCAATCGAACTGTTCGGGAATTCCGAATAGTTAGGCACAGGCGAACCATCCGGAATTTCCGGATAGTTGATGGCGTCACGCCGCCGCCGGCCAACTTACCCAGTCAGCCGCCTGCGATGCGCCGGTCTGGCCGCCATCGACGTTGACCGGCATCGAGAACGTGATGCCGTGCTCGGGATGGGTGATCCACAGCGCCTGCCGTGCGCGCTCGTAGCCGAAGCCGCAGCGCCAGGCGAATTCGTCGTAGCCCTTCAGCGAGCCGTTGACGATCAGGCGTTGCAGCTGGATGAGCTGGTGGAAATGGCCGACCAGCAGCACGTCATAGCCCTGATCGATCTGGCCGGAGCGGCTGCGCTTGCGGTGGTCGCCGCGCACGATGGGGCCGAGGGCGCCGATCATGCCGTCACCGCCGCGGAACTCGTCGCCGTGGGTGAGCATGTAACGCGTGCCGTAGACCTTCCAGTAGGCGTCTGGTCCGTCAGGGATGAGGAACGTCACGCGAGGGTCATCGGCAAACTGCTGCGCCAGCATCACGTAGACCAGCCAATCGAAGCTGGTGAAATTTCTGCCCTTGGCCCGAATCTTCTTGGTGTTGCGACCGTGGTTGCCGGACACGCACGGCACGAACACCCGACCGAACTCGTCGGCCAGAGTCTGGATGCACCAGCGCAGCACGCCGATCAGGTCGACCACCGTCGGCATGATTTCCAGCTCGTTGGTGGCCTGCAGCTCCTCATGGATATCGCCGCTGACCATGTCGCCGCCGAGCACAAACACGATGCCGGGGTATTTCGCCCCAACGAAGCACTTGCGCAACAGGTGGATGGTTCGCTCGACCATCTTGCGGGCACGCTGATGGGCGATTTCCAGGTTGTACTCGTTCACCCCATTGATCTGGCGCGGGTCGACCACCTCGGCCCAGTGCCAGTCCGAAGCGAACAACGTCGGCACACCCAGCTCGCCCGGGCGAGACGGCGGGCGGATAGTCCACTGCGGAACCTCGATCGTGGACTTGGTGAGCCCGATGATTTTGCGTTTGACGAACTCGGCATCGAGCTGGTCGCGCTGCGCGGCGGCAAGCTGGGCGCGCAAGGCGCGCAGCTCGGCGTCTGGCGGCGGCACCTCGGCCACCACTTCGGACGTATTGGCTTTTCCGCCAATAGACGCCCCAGCAGCGAGTGTGATACCGCGTTTGGATTCGATGTTGCGGCGGCGGCCTAGCACCGCCCTCTCACTGATGCCCAGGTGGCGGGCAAGCGCTGCGGCTCCGCCGTAACGGCGCCACAGGTCGATAAACTGGTCTTCACTGACCGTCGGCTTGGTCATGGGAACCCCTGAAAAGAAAAACCCGCCACGAGGGCGGGCTGAGGATTGTTCGGATTGGTCGCGGGTCTGGTCACTTCAGAGGGGTCAGTTGCCGGTCGATTCGTCTACAACCCCCGTCACGCGCCGAAACAACAGCCGCTTGATCCAGGCGACATCCTTCAGCAGCGCCAGCACGGCCTCGAGCAAGGGCACTATCAAGCAGGCGCACACCGTACCGGCCACCCCCACCCCGCCGGCGCCGAGCTTCGGCCAGACCTCCACCGCCAACTGGCCACCGTAGTAAGCGGCAAGGAACGCCCCCAGCACCAGCACCACCTTGTCCACCAGCGGCCGGCCGCGCAGTTGCACCCACAGCAACAGGCTGCCCGCAAACGCGCCGATGAAGGCCGGGAAGTGCACCCCTGCCGCCTTGCCACCAGCCGCACCCGCCGAGGATGCGAAGGCGCTGGCGCTGAGGCCGGACAGCAGTGCCGCGATCGCCACGCCAGCCAGATTGCGGAATGCAATGAATGCCAGCGCACTGGCCGCCAGCGCCCCCAGGAACAGCCATGCCTTGCGTTTAACGGTTACTGCCATACCACCCCCAAAAGAAAAGCCCCGGCGCGCGGCCGGGGCAGGTTTGCCCTCATCGGGCTCGATTGATTTTTCGCAGTGGCCGGGATCGATCCAGTCCAGCAGACGGCACAGAATGCACCAGTGCCAGCGCCCCGCCATCGCACCCTTGGCCGCGCGGCTGCTGATGGTTTCATCCTCGCTACCACCAATGGCAGCGTTGGCCGCCTGATCCAGCGCCACCGCCACCCGCGCCACCCGCCGGCTGCCCGCCAGGACAGCCAACACGCCCCAGCCAACAGCAAAAAGGCCGGCAACAGCGCCGGCCAGCAGAAGAAACAGCAATTTCAGGCGCGGCGACAGCACGCCCCACGACCACTTGAGCAGCATCATGCCGGCCATTGGATCGCCTCCAACTGCTCGGCCGCATCCGGCGCCGCCAGATCAATCGCCATAAGTTTGGCTTGCAACTCGGCTTTCTTCTGGATCGCCGCGACAATCGCCGCCTTGCCGGCGATGCCGACCTGCTGGATCTGCGTGACGGTGTGTGGACGCATATCCCACACTCCGGCGTCATCCGCGCACCAGAACGGGGTAGTCCAGTCGGCCGGCAGCCCGGGCATGAGCGAATCCAGCACGGACGCTGCCAGATTGGTCTGATCCTTGTCCCCGGCTGGATAGGCATGGAGCGAGCCCAGCGCGGTGCTGGTGAAGCCCGCATAGATGGTCGCCCGGCAGGCGGCGTTCAGCTCGGCCAGTTTGGCCGTCCTGGTATCCCCAAGGAGTTTGGTCGCCACTTCCTCGGCGGTCGCCTCACGGTCGCCCACCTGCATGTCGCCCGCGTAGAATAGGCCGTGCCCATCGACATAAAATTTCATCTCACCTATTCCTCATTAGAAAGCGCGTTCTGCGAGAACTTTCACGTTACCCGTTGTTATCCATGCGCTATTGGCGTCGTTGGTCATCGGGTTGTTGGAGGTGAAAACCCGATTGGTGTTACGCGAGGTGGTGCCGTTCACCTGAATGCCGTAACCGACAGAGGAGATCGCATGGTAGGGCATGCACTGCCGCCATGGCTGATTTGCCCCTTCCCGCACCATTACATTCGTGCGAACCATGTCAGTGCTTACCCCGAGATTGTGGTTGAAGGCGTAGGTCGTTTGGCCAACGACGGGTGTCTCCTGACTGACGTACTTGCCCAGGTACGCGTAGCCGATAGCACTCGTTACCGAGGCAGCCCCAGCGGTCGCCTCACCGACATAGAGCTTGTTGGCGGTGGCAAATGCCGGATTGTTGCCAGCGCCAGTGCTGGCCGCCGACGGCGATTTCATGGTGAACGTCGACAGGTCGAACCAGTCGGAGGCATAGCCTGCGGTGGCGATCGACTTGGCCGCCGTAGGCACAGCGTAGGTGGTGCCGGCCGGGTGATCGCAGTAGGGAAGGAACTCGAACTCGTCGATGTAGCCGTTGAAGTAGTACCCATTCGCCTTGGCACCAATCGACAACAGCGTGAAGGCACAGATTTTGGATGCACTGGAGACAGACGCCTCTTGTACGCCGTTTACGTATAAGCGATATACCCCTGCCACAGCATCGTAAGTTAGTTCAATGTAATACGCCGTACCGACTACAGGCGTCGTAGTGCCAACGAGGTTGGCGGCTAAGTCCCAAGAGGAGCCGGTTGACGAAAGGCTGACAGAGAACTTAGGTGTTCCAGAGTTGCCAAAAATACCCAAGTCTACGCCGTAGTAAGTAGCATTATTGCCCGACACTACCGACATGAAGTTACTGCCAGTCGGGAGCGAGCTTGGCTGCACCTTCGCCCTAAGCGCCCAACCTGCAGTACCAAACGACGTGAAACTCGTAGATTTGATGTAATCCGTCGTACCGTTCAGAGCGTTATTAGTACCACCACCACCTAGCGCCGTACCGCCGAACTGCGCCCAGTTGCTTTGCAGCTTGGCGCCACCCTGCGCCGTCCAAGTGTTGCCGAAGTCATCCAGGAACGAAGTCGAGCCAGCCGCGCCATCGAAATGCAGCAGCGCCTGGGCCGCCTTGTTGTAGGCATAGCCATACTGCACCGGCGCCAGCGTCGAGCCGGCCGACAGGTTGCCGGCGCTGTTTCGGGTGAGGGTCAGGTAGCTCAGGTTGTTGGCGGGGAGTCCCGACCAGTAACCGGCCGCATCCACGGTGATCCGTTCGACGTAATCCACCTGCCCGGCCGGGCCGAACCCCGCCGCGAAGGCCAGCACCAGCGCCACCGCCGTGGCCGACAGGTTGCAGGACAGACCGGCGCCGGCACTGATGAAGTTGGCGCGGCCGTTGGTGTCGGCCACCCCAGACAGCACGGTTTGGCGAACCGGGACTGACATACCCAGAGCCGGCGGCAGCGGATCGAGAATCACGAAGTCCACTCCGTCGTATGTCAAATCCGCGAGCTGGCCCGCCACAATCACGGGCGCAACCTTATTACCTACGCTGTCGTACTGCTTGATGCTCTTCGCCCCGAGCGTCGACACGTTCAGCGTATCCGCCCCTGTTCCGGCCGCGTGGAATTTGACGTGGAAGCGCGGGTTGCCGGCGTAGGTCGTCAACGCCGGTACCGGCGTCAGCGCGTAGCTCGGCGCGGTTCCGGTCGAGTCGAAGGCTGTGGCCGTCTGGTTTTGCAGGGCCGAAGCAGTGCGGCCGACAGTATGAAATTCCATGCCGCTGCAGAAAATCTTGCACGCCTCACCTGGCGCCAACTGGACAGTCGACGCGCCGTCGATAGTCTCGCCGGAGATGGGATCAAGCGTGATCACTCCCGTGCCGTTGTTGCGATATTCGACATACCAACCATCGCCCAGCGTCACCGCAGCATCGAGGCTTTGTGTCCAAGAGCCGGTGGCGATAATGCAGCGGCCATAGTCACCGACCATCAGAGCGGTGTCGGCGACCCGCGGCACTACCATGGTCTCGGCCAGAGATGCGCGCACGATCCATCCAGTATTACCCGCGTCGCGCTGTCTGAGCACACCACTGCCAGTGTCCGCCCACCACATTCCCGGATACGTCACCCCGGGCGCGGCATTGCCGCCATTGTTCGAGGCCAGCGCTTGCAGCGCGGCGGAAACGTCAGCCCTGACGGCCGCACCGTTGGCATTGCTGATCGCCATACTATGCTGCGTCATATCCATACCCCTTTGCGATCACATCGGCAGTGCGCTGCACGCCTTGGCCGGATGCGTTTTTAATGGCAACAAAAAAGCCCGCTTTGGTGCGGGCTGTGATTTCTACGTATTCACCAGGTTGCAATCCCTGTGCGGTAACGCCTACTGCAGGGATCGACCTGAATGGCGGAATGAAATTGACCTGCAGTCCCTCCACAGGAACGACAAGATCGGCGTATTCGACGATACGATCTGGCATATCCACCGTGACGGACAGGGCAAGCACATCCCCCGTAGCCAGAGGGTCGAACGACTCTTGCACCACGCGGAAACGGAATGCGCGCGCCCTGTAATCGCCGATGCGCAGCATCGACCAGGCCGACCAATCACCGAGCGCCGGATCACCGTCTGTGGTCGAGATTTCGATGATGGCTGCCGTGAGCCCGGATGGAGACCCATCCCAACTCTGACGGGAATCGGCATCACCCCAGCTGTCCATGACATCCGTGACGAGGTAACTCTCCGTCTCGATGGCTGCCGTGATGCGGCAGGTATCGATCGACCCCAGATCCACGAGGCGATCAAACACATACTCGCCACGCGGAATGACTCCGCCTGCCGTATCCCAGCTTGGCAGCGAATCCACGTCCGGCCAGTCATCCATGGATAGGACTCCAACCAATTTGAGACGCCCATCGATTCCAATGCAACCACTCCCCTGTCCAGCAAAAACCGGATGCTGAACCAATGCCTCAACAGCGTTGAATTGCATGATGGCGGGGGCGTTGGTCGATACGGATACGGCATCGCCAGACTCACGCCCACCGCTATCTACCGGCTTGGCCAGATAGGTACCCGACAGCAACGGCAACGTCGCCTGCGTCGCCGAGCCCGGAATCGACGGGCCGATGTCCGTCGCGCTATCCCACAAGGCGCCGGACAACAGTGGCGAGTGCCGGATACGGATGACGCCCCCGACCCGCACATCGATGTCGGGTGACTGCGGCCACGACAACAGTGCAAATCCATTGAACGGTGCCATATCCAACCCGGTCAGCGATTCGGGCGATTTCGTCAGCCCAAACAGCTTGGCACTGGCCATCGTCATCACACGGCGACTCAGCACGTCGACGCAGGTAATCCGAACTTCTAAATCACCGGCCCCTGGCCTCAAAATTTCAAACGAGGGCGAATACACAGTGCCCGTCGCCCAGTTGCCACCGTTCACCCTCCAGGCAACCTCGAATCGCGCCGCTGCGCCAGGCATCTGCCACGACACATCCGCCACGTTGATGACGGCCTTGTCGACCTCGCGCAATGACTCGCTGATCAGAACCCCTCGCACCCCCTCCGGCTCGCCAGAGATCAGCGAGGACGGCGGCGGCGCCACGCGAATACCCTGATCGATGCGCTGCCACTTGTTCGGGTCATGCTGCACGCCGCTGATTTCGCGCTCGCCGGGATTGTCCTTGGACTCGGCATTGCGCACGCAGCGCCACAGCGTGGGCTGCACGTTGGTAGCCACCAGCAGCCAGGTGGTTCCCTCGACCGGGGTATCCGGGAACGGCGCGACCAGCACCAGGCTGGACGTCATACTGGCCACATTGGTCACACCGCGCCGCACCAGCGTGCCGTCCGGCATTGGCACCTCCAGGCTGTAGCTCACGCCGACGGACAGCAACACCGGAGCATCGAGCAGGACAGCCACACCATCCACTCCAAGCAGCCGACCGCCGAAACGTCCGCCCGCCACTGTCGGGTCGGCCACGTAAAACAGCTCACCCGGCATCAGATCCATGCCGTAGGTGCCGGTGCCGAACGACACCATCTCGGTCTCGCTCTGCGCGGTCTCCAGGATGTAGCGCCCCAGCTGCTGCGCCTGGGCGCGGTTGGTGCAGCCGACGGCGGCCACTTCGGCCGGCTGGTAGCCGTACAGCGCCAGCCCCTCGGTATGTTCCACGTACTCCGTCGCGCGCTTGTCGCTATCGTCCGGGTCGACAAACGACACCACGGCCACCGTTTGACGATCAGCCATCTCGGTACTGCTGTAGGTGAAACGCCCCTCTTTGGCGTTGGCCGGCATGAAATGCTTGGCCGGCACGTCGCCGGGAATATCGGCCGTCACCCGCACCCCGCCAGCAAACGGTAACACCCTGCCACAGAACACCGAGGCGATGTCCTGCAGCACTTTCCACGCGTCGACGCTCTCGGACTGGATGAAGTTGCAGGTAAAGCGCGGCCGGGTACCGCCCTGGCCATCGCTGACCAGCTGATCGCACCACTGCGCGATACGGTACAAATCCCACTTCCAGGCGCCGGGCGGAATGTTGACGTTGTAGCGGCTGTCTGTGGCGTAGGTCCACAGCCACCAGGCAGGGTTATCGCTCCATGCCGGTTTGAACGTGCCGTCCCACGGCCCGCTGTAGGAGCGCGTCGCTGGATCGTAGTTGCTCGGCACCTGCAGGACGGCGAGCTTCCAGCGCACCTCGATTTTCGGGAAGCTGGAAAACGCCTTGGCGTCGAAGCGCAGTCCAAGCAGCGCGTAGTTCGGATACCGCAGAGGCGCGTCGTTGATGACGGTGTAGCTGTCCCACGTCGTGATGTTCTGCCGGTTTTGCGTGGAGCTGTCCGCCGTGATGCGGCGCACACGCACCTGCCACGGCCCGGCGCCGTCCAGCGGAATGCGCACCGAGCGCTGGTATTTGCTGCGTGTTTTGCCGCTGATGGCGATGCGCTTGGCCTCGACCCAGGCGCCGACAGCCGGTTTCAAGTCGACGGCGAGCTCGACGGATGTCGGGTAGGTATCGCCGTTGCTGGAATTGACCTCCAGCAGCGCCGGAACCGACACAGTAACGCGAACCGCGTCGGCATCCAGATCATCGATCTGGCGCGTTGCCGGCGCGGTCGTTTTGACCTCGACGCCGACGCCGTACTCGGTCTCGATCTCGCTGAATCCGTCAATGCGGTCCTGATCCTGAGTGCCAATCCGCCACTCGACATAACCCCGTTCAAAATTCAACGATCCGTCAGAGTTTGCAGCAGGAACGCCATCGAGAAGAATGGACTGCAGCCCATTCTCAGGACCAACCGTTTGCCCCAACCCCATCAGCATCAGGACTCTCGCGGTCGCCATAGATTGCAGGGTATCCGGCGCCTCGACAGGCGTGTGCGCAGAGCCACGACCCCCTTTGCCGCCGCCGCCGCCGCCAGCACCAAAAATAGGCTCTTTCATCACACATCCTCAACGCTGATGCCGGCACTGACAATGATGCCCGTGTAGCGCCGCACCCCGCAGCCCACCGGGACCGGCACGCCTTGGGCGCCAGGATTCTGCGCGCCCCCAAACAGGTATGACGATTTGCTGTTGCCGCTGTCGGCACTACCCGCGTCGACAGTCGGGATAGGGGTCATCATTCCGACGACACCTCCCATCACCATGCCGACCCCGATAGAGACCATCCAGCCCTGGCTAAAGTAGGCGCCGACCACAATCAACACGGCACCCACCACGGTCTGCACCACACTGCTGGCACCGGCAATCACCGGCATGATCAGGATGTCGCCGGTGGAGACCAGGGTCAGCTCGTTCTCCGACACATCCCGATCGGCCACAGTGACGCGAAACACCATGCCCCGCTCATCCAGAGCGCGGATCGCGTTATTGAAACCCGGGTACAGCGCATTCAGCGCCACCACCGCTTCGCCGACGTGATCGACAGCCAGACGGTGCTCGGCACCAAACTGCTCAGCGAGCGCGCCGCCGAGGCGGATGGTTCTGATCGTCATGGTTGATGCCTCAATCGATGGGTGGTGATGCGCTGCCAGTGGCCGCCGTAGATCGAGTAGTCGGAAGGCCGGTTGCGCAGCTGATGCAGAATGCGGCCGTTGCCGACATACACGGCCGAGTGATCGGGGCCGACGGACGCCGGATCACAGCGCATGAACAGGATGTCGCCCGGCTGCAGATCGCTGGCCACCGGCACCAGGCCGGCAGACGCGATGCACTCCGCCGACCAGTCGTGTTTCGCCCACCAGCCATCGGAGGTGCCCGGCTTGCGCCACAGCTCCACGCCGCGCTCGCGCCGATGCCAGTCACGGACGATTTCCCAGCAGTCGAACAGCCCGTAGCAGTACGGACGGCCGTCGTAGGGCGCCAGCCAGCCGCACGGCTCGATCAGGCGGTAGTCGCCATCCGGCGCGCTGACGATGTGCCAGGGCAGCTTCGTGCGCTCGCACATGGCGCGGTCGATCATCGACGGCTCGGCGCCGCCGTGCGGGTGGCTGTGCCAGATCCCGGCGACCCGCCCGAGGCGTTCGGCCGCGGCGTAGTCCACCGGATCGATCTCGAACTGATCGGCAGGCCGGGCAGCGATGTTGCGGCACGACCAGAGCCGTCCAGAATCCAGCACCACGCCGCAAATCTCGGCATGCGGCGAGGCTTCGGCCAACGCCAGCAGCTGGCCGATCTGTGAAGGGGTGGCGCGCATAGAAGCTCCAGAAACGACGAAGCCCCGCACGAAGGCGGGGCTTGCACAATGAAACGAGGGGATCAGCTATACCGGCGCATGCCGGGGAACCCGGCAAAATGCTCGGAATTGCCCCGGCACTGACACCCGGATAGCCGCTTGCTGCAAATGTCCTTGAGCGGGTCGCCGGTAGGCTGGTCGTTGCTGTCGAACATCGCCGCGCCCATATAGCCGCAGTCGGCACCACGGTAGATCACGTGCGCCGGACAATAACGGGTTGCCAGCACACCCGGGGCGCGACGTCCTGCCATGTCCAGCGCCGAACGCAGCTCGAACTCGATTACCTCGCCGTTGTCGCCGGCGCGGCGGTTGATCAGCCAGATTTCCTCGGGGTGCATCTCCGGCGCGCCGGCCAGCGCCCCGCCCTCGAGGAACTTGGCATAGGTCAGCCGGCGGATCACCGTCCAGCCGACCAGACCCTGGTACTGCATCACCATCGCAGTGAACAGCCCGCGCACCGTCTGGCCGGCGTCGGTGGTGGCGATGTTGCTGACCGACAAGGTCGGCCGCGGCGCCGAGCCCTTGCTGCTGGACTCGAACCCGCTCGCCTTGATCGCCCACGGCTGATAGGTGATGCCCTGGAACGTCAGCGGCTCGCCGTTGCCGCTGGCGGTGAGGCGTAGCGGCTCGACGGCGATGCTGGCCGGCGGGCGGATTTCGTAGAGCTCAACCTGGGCGTCAGGGTTGAGCAGCTGGATTTCAGCGTCGATGATGGCCATGATTAGGTTCCGGGGTTGTAAACACGCTCAAGCGTCAGCGCAAGAGAGGCGGACGTGGTGCTGGTATGCACAGGACGCCAGCTCTTGCACTTGACCTTGACGGGTTCCGACTCCAACGGAGGGCGCCACCAGAACCAGCGCACGCCGGCATGGCGCCGCAGAAAATCGCGCGCGGTAATGATGCGAGCGTGATCACCACTGACCGTGATTCCCCACGATACCTGCAGCGTATTGATGCCGTCCTCGATGCTCTGCTGGTAACCATCCCCAAAGCTGACCTGGCGCGTGCGCGGCGCTTCTTCGCCCCCTGCACCCAGCTCAAATGGAAAATCAAACGTTTCAGCCACTCAGAACACCTCCCGGCCTTAAGTCGGCGGCTTGGCGGCGGCTGTAGACCGAATCCGCCACGCGCTCCATGGTAATAATCAGCTGCGCCGCGCCGTCTTTGTCCACTCCCTGCTGCACGTCCACCTGCGCGCCGGCGTTGTTGTTGATGACCACGTTCAGCTTGGCTCCACCACTCTGCGTCCCCTGATTCTGCCGCGCCAGGTAGCGTTTCAGGTCCTCATTGGTGCGGCTGTCCACCACCCGCTCGCCACGGTCCAGCAACCAGGTGCCTTCACGCGGGATGTTGTCGATACCGTCGTGGGCCATGCCCTGAATTGCCTGCGCAGCCATCACGCCAACCGAGGCATAGCCAAGCCCGCGGATCATCGAAGCGGCAGGTATGCCAAGAATCGGCCCCAGAGTCATGGCCTTGGTCGCCGCCTCTTCGGTGTTGATGACGGCCTGGGCGATCGCCGTCGCCTTGCTCATGGCGAACATCAACTTGTAGGCGGCCGACTGCCTGCCTCCTGCCTGCTCGGCCATGGAAGCAAGCCCATCGAAGACCTGACCTGACATGCTCAGGATCAGGCTGGCCTTCTGATTCTCCAGCGCAGTCATGTCCTGCTGCAGCTTCTGCTGCGCGGCTACTTCCGCCTGTACTCGCTCCTGCGATCCCTCGGCCCACGCCTCGGAGATACGTCGCTGCATCTCTTGATGAGCCTGGACAATCTTATCGGTGTCCGAGAGCATGCCGAGATCGCCGCGAACGCTGTTCTGCACCTGATCGATGGACAGCTGATTGCGCTGATTCTCACGTCCAAGCAGCCGCTGACGCTCCTCCTCGCTCAACTGAGTATTGCCGGTGATATCGCGAACGTTGACACCATGCTCGCGCTGCAGCCGTTCAAGCGGAGTTTCGTACTGCCGCGTCAACTCGGCAGCCTGCTTGATCGCGATACCCTGTTTTTCGATCTCGGCAAGCCGAGCGGCCTTTGTAATCTGCGAGTCCAGCGACTTCAGTTCAAGGTCGCGGTTTTTTCTCTGTTCGGCGGACAAGCTTCGCTCGTTCTCGAGCAGGCTTTTCCGGCGCTCCGTCAGTTCATTGAGCTTCTTCTCACCAGGCGTGAGCTCATTGGCATACGCGACCCCGCTGTATTGATCCTGCAGCCGCTTGACGTACTCCTGCGCACTCAAGATCGCCGCATCGAGACTGGACTCGGCCGACTCGAATTTATTCAGGCCACCCGACGTCGGCCCCTTCCGGGGCTTTGGCTGCTTGGGATCCTTGTATTTATCGGCAATCCTGGCCTCATCGGCCCTCATGCGCTCTGGGGTGTACTCGGCACCACCTCCCGCAGCCTTCAGCTCGGCCACGGCACGACGATACTGCTCAACTTCCTTCTTGCGCTTGTCCGCATTGCTGGCCACGCGCGCCGTCATATCGTCCAGATATTTCAGTGCGGCAATACCCGACTTACGGGTCGCCTCACGCTCGGCATCCCGATTTGCATCGGTTTGCAGCCGCCGCGCATCCGCCTCCAGCCCCGCCAGTTCGTTCGACAGTTGCGCCACCAGCCCAGACGGCTGGGAAAAGTCTCCTGCGTGCGCTTTGGCGCGGGCGAGGGCAACCTTCTTCTCGGCAATCTGCTCCGCCAACGTATCTTTGCGGCCGATATCCAGCAGCGCATCACCCGCCCCCTTCACCGCGTCTTTGATCGCGTTCCATCCGCGTTCGATGGTGCCGAGGTTGCCCTGCATTTCCTTGGTCCGCGCCGCCAGCGTATCGGCATAGGCGTTCTGCGCCACATTGGCGGCCTCGGTGGTGCGTCCCTGTTTCTCCAGCGATTCGATCTGCTCGTAGGTCGAGGCGGTCAGAAAGCGCATGCTTTCATCCAGCTTGAGCGCCGCCTTCAGCGGCTCCTTGGCCAGATCGCTGAATTGCTTGGCTATCTCTTCAACCGCGGTGCCGCTCGCGTCGGACGATTCCAGCGCGACCGCCGCAAAACGCTGCAGATTGACCGACGCCACATTACCCGACCCGGCCAGCGCGGCCAGCGCCTCGGCGGCGGCATGCTGTGTCCCGGTCGTTTCGGCGATACGGGCCGCCATGGTGGCCATGGCGTCGGCCGACGTGCCGGCCGCATTGTTGGTCTGGATCAGCGCCTTGGTGTAGCCGTCAGCCTCCTGGCTGCCCACGTAGTAGGCGTACGCCAGTCCCGCTGCGGCAGCAGCGGCGAGCGTGTAGGGGTTGATCAATCCCACAAGGTAGCCGCCGAGCGCCCTGGCAGCCGGCAGCGCCCCACCAAACATATCCTTGAGCTGCCCACCCTGCTGCAAGAGCACGGTCAGCGGCTGCTGGCCAGACGCAATCGAGACAGCGATATCGGTGAACTGCGCCGGCACCTGCCGCAGAGCCGCCTGCATCTGTGCCGCGCTGACCCCTGTTCTGTGCTGCCTGACCGACACGGCATCCAGTTGATCTAGATAGGGCCTCAGCGCATCGACATCGACACCGCGCTGACCTGCCAACAAGCGAAAATACTCGCTGCTGGATTTGCCACCCGCCTGCATCGCCGCAGTGGTGCGCTGGATATCGCTGATCATGCTGCTGGTCGACTGGTCGATCTTGCCAGCCGCTGCCCCGCCACTGTCGCCCACGGCCTCCAGTGCGTGGGCGGCCTGCCTTGCACCAGCCTCCATCTGCTCCGACCCGGCCGTAACAGCACGGCTGGCCGCCGTAATACCGGCCTGCAGATGGGTAACATCGGCCTCCACACTAATGACCAGCGAGCCACCGTTTACCGCTGCCATGGCTGGACCCCTTTCCTGTGGCATTTACGACTTTTAACCACGCTGTTCGCTCCACACGTCCAGCGTGACCCGCTCCATAACTCTCAAGTCATCCAGCAGCGCCCCACGCTGCCGGCGGGGAATGGACTGCATGTTCATCACTGACTCGACGGCAGCGTAGTCCAGCGCGACGGGCAGGCCCGTCATGCCGGCACGCCGCCACTGGCCGGCCACGCTGACCCACAACCGCACCGCCAGGGCGTTGGCCGAATACAGCTCCACGTCGCCCGGCAGGCCATACGCAAGATGCCGGGCGACGGAGGTCAGTTTTTTTCGCGGCCGTGCAGGTGTACGTCGTGTACCGCCTTCCAGAACGCCAACGCGACGTAGTTGCCACCGGCCCCCGTCAGGGCGGACCGCAGCGCCTCCGGCGAGTACGGCACCGCCTCACCTTGTGGATCGCGTACCGACTCCCAGTCAGCCACGAATTCAGACAGCGCCGCGCTGCCTTGCTCAAGCGCCAGGGATAGCGACTCGGACGATTTGATCTTGGTCAGCGACTCGTACTGCTCCGGCGGCAGGAGGCGGATATGCGCAACCAGCTCGGCCGTCTGCTCGACGCCACCGTCAGCCGGCAGCACCACCTTCACCGGCCACTTGATGATCGGGTTCTGATTGATGACAAACATGGTGTTCTCCAGCCCCGCTAGGGCGGGGCGTTACGGGTTGGATTTAGGCGCGCAGCATGTACAGGTACTGGCTGATACCGTTGCCTGTTTTGCTGGTATCCACCAGCAGGCTGCCAGTCAGCTCGGACTTGGCGAAATCGCTGCCTTCGCTGATCAGGTCCAGGCCGCCCGCACCCAGGCGCACGCGGTGGCACTGCACGACGACCGGGGCGCCACCGTCAGCGGCGTTGAGGCCGATGAAGCGGGCCTCGTACTCCTGTCCCGGCTGAGTCAGCGCATCGATGCGTTCGGCTGCCAGGGCGGTGTAATCGACAGCCAGGTCGTCACCATCAGCGAAGCCCGCGGCACCCGCCAGGAAGCGGATGCCGCCAGCCGTGACGATGTAGTCCCCGGCAGCGATTTCGGCGGCGCCGTTCTTCACGGTCACCGGCTTGGTGGTGTCGACGATCTTGGCCAGGGCAGCGAGCTTGCCGGCATAGCCCTTGATTGGCTCGGCCACCACCGCGCCGCCCGTCACGCTGGAGGTGCTGCCCTTGAGCAGCAGCGCCAGGTTCTCTTTACTGAACTGGCTGATACCCCCCAAGGTGATGCCAACACCCTTGACCTCAGCGTAGATATCGAGATCGCCCCCCGCGATAGAGGTGGTATTGGCGAGCTTCTTTTCATCGATCTCAGGGGAGACCTTGAGCGAAGCCAGGTTGAGCACCGACACATACTGGCCGGTGCCACGAGGAGCAAGGTGCAGTTCGCCCTTGCCGATGAAACTGAGGTTTTGAGGCATGGTGTGTTCCTATGCGATGTAGTCGATGCTGACCACGATCCGCGCGGCAGCGTAGGCGATGGCGAGGTCTTCCAGATCCCAGTCGGTGGCGGTTTCGACGGCATCGACGTAGTAGAGGCTTTCCTTCAGCGCCAGTACGGCGGTGGTGACGGCATCCTCTACTGCATCGAGTACATCGAAACGACTGTCACCATTGCCGTAGAGGTCGATCGCCAGTTCCAGTCGGCGGGTGCGGCTGGCGCTGGTGGCTTCGGACAATCCGCCATCGCTCCGGCGGCGGATATTGAGCGCCGGCAACTGGCTGGAACCGATGTCGGCCGTGCGGTTTTCAAACTGATTGCCGGCGGGGATGCCGGCAGCGGTTCCTGCTGCCATGACGGCGCCGGCCAGGGCGATCAGCAGGGCGCTGCGGTTGCTCATGGTTGCAGCTCCAGAGAGAGGGTGAGAAAGCCGTCGCCGCGCCGCTCTGGCGGTTGCGACACGCGCCAGTGATCGCCGTCCGCCACGACAGCAACCCCCTCGCTGATGACGGCACTGCCGAGGTCGTCCAGCAAGATGGCCAGCGTGGCGGTTTTGAGCGCTTCGCCGCGAACGAAGCCCAGCGCCACACCGTTTCCATCCTCACGGTGGAATACCCCGGTGTAGGGCTGACCGTCCACGCTGACCGACTCACCCATGACGCCATCACTGGCCAGGCGCCCCAGGCTGCGGTTCAGGCGGTCAAAGGCGTTCATCAGGCGGCGACGGTGGTCGAAATGCCGTTGAGACGCACGTCAACGCTGGTGGTGCCGTTGGCCGCTGCGGCGAAAGCGGTGCCGATCAGGTGCTTGCCGGCAGCTTTCTCACCGCAGGTCTTGGCGGCGGGGTCGAACCAGACTTCCTCGCCGAGGGTGAACACGGCTGCGGCGTCTTTCGGCAGCTCGTACACGCCCAGCGTGGTCGAGGTGAGCGGGTCGCCGATCACGGCGGCGTGCTGGGCAACGCTGAACAGATTGCCGTTCAGCACTGGTTCACCCGAAGCCGTCACGACGGTGGCGACTTGGGTCAGGGTGGCGCCGGTGGATTTGTAATTGCGCATGGGTCAATCTCCGATCAGGAAATGAGAACGCCCGCACAAGGGCGGGCGTCATGGGGCGTCAGCGGGCTTACTGGCCCGGATTGGTGGTAATCCAGCGGTAGTCCATCAGGCCGACGCCGACGTCGATGCGGCCCTTGACCTGCACGCCATCCACCTCGAAGCCCTCGCGGCTGGTGGTATACACGCCGCGCTGGCCCTCGAGGTAGGCCAGTTCGATGGTGGGCGCCGATTCCGGACCGGCAGCCAGATACCAGCGGGTGGCGCTGTTTCGGGTCAGGCGCGGCTCGGCGATAACCTGGTACTGGCCTGCCAGCGGGTTGAGCTTGTCCACCTCGGTGGCCGACACGAAGCCGATGGCGCGCTGGGCGGCCAGGCGCAGGGTGCGCGGCACCAGGATGTACTTGCCGTACAGGTTGAGATCGTCGCCAGTACCCGGCTCAGTCTGCGCACCGATCAACTGGTCGAGCGCGTCGATGGCATCGATGCCGACGGTAGCAGCGGCGGCGGCAATGTTGCTGTGGCCGGCGTGGAACAGCGCCTTGCCGTCACCCAGTTTCTGGTTGTTGATGATCATCCCCCACACCAGGTTGGATTCCAGGTTGGCGGCGCTGCGACCGAAACCGAAGGCGGTGTCGGTGAACACGCCCAGGTCGTCGTTGATGATGACCTGACGGCTGATGTTGACGATGCGGCCGTAGGTGCGGAGCTTGTAGCGCTCGCTATCGGCGTCGTTCAGGTTGCCGATCTCGAATTCGCCGGCCTCGGTCACTTCCTTAAGTTCAACCTGATTGCCAACGCGCAACTTCACCACGTCCTTGAAGTCCGGCGCCGAGGTTTCACGCACCAGCGGACGGAAGGTCTGCCCGGCCAGCTCGTAGCCGCGCATCATGGAGCGGTTGGCTTCGTTGGCCAGGATCACCGGGAAGTCCGACGTGGTGTGCATGCCGTAGCCGCGGGTGTTGTTGAGCGCCAGCTCGACAATCTCGGAACGAGCCAGGCCACGTACGTTGGCGCCGGCGGCTTCGGCGCAGGCTCGCGCCATGTCGGTGAGGTTCATGCCGCGATACTGGCGTGCCACCTCGGGAAGATCACCACCGAAGGCGCGATGATGGATGGCCGCCTGCATGGCGCTGCGGCGAACTTCGGTTTCGTCCTGCAGCGTTTCGACATTTGCCGCACTGCGCTCCTGGTTGGCATCGCTGTTCTGGGCAAGCCGTTCCAGAACCAGCTCGCGGGCACGATGGATATCGCAGGCGGGGTCGTCCATCAGGGTGCGGGCGAAGTCAGTACCCAACTGCGGGTACAGCCCAACCAGATTACGGATGTCCTTCTGGCGCTGATTTTCTGCCTGCATGGCGGCGGTGCGTTCCTGCTGACGCAGGGCTTCGATTTCTTCCGGGGTCATGGTCGGTTCCTGATTTCGGGTTTCGGGTTCTTGCGGCTGAATTGGATCGACGTGGTGGTCGTCCTGGTTGGCTTGCAGGTATCGCACCGGATAATTCGGCGCATCGTCCGGGCGCGTGGCGCTGCGGATGCCGGCATCTGCATCGGCCGGCACGGGTACCAGGCTGATTTCGGTCGGCTCCCAGTCCACCGCGAGGTATTCCGGGGTCTGGCCGTCGCGCTCGGTGATCTGGTAGGTGTGGACGATGTAGCCGACGCTGACGTTGCGCACGATCTTGTCGACCACGTCCTGCCAGATGGGCTCGACATCGTCGCGCTTGGAAAAGCGCAGCAGGGCACGGCCTTCGCCGTTGTCCAACCATGCTTTCTCGACGACGCCGATCTGGTCCTTGAGATCCCACTGCTGGTGGGTGTTAAGCATCGGCGCCCCACCATTGAGGCGGTTGAGCCGGCAATGCTCCGGCAGCATCGACAACGACTCGCTGTAGTAGCGCCAGTTGTTCCAGTCGAAGCGGCGCACGGCGGCGCCGGTGGACCAGACCAGCTCGACGGTGCGCTGCTCGACATCGATGGTGCCGCTGTCAACGGACAGCAGCCGCGAGACCAGCGGCAGGCCGTTGCGGGTGATCTGCGCCGGCGGCTGGCTTTGCTGGTTGGGTTGAGGCATAGGCCCTCCAAAACGAGAAAACCCGCCAGATGGCGGGTCGTGGGTCAGCAAGGCGGCTCACAGCCATACGGCGGCGGCTGCGCTTTGTCGCCACAGCAGTAACAGCGGCAGCAAACCCGCCGAGGGGGCGGAGGTGCTGGCAACTTCACTTTTGGCATGGGTGGAGGAGGTTTTTTCGGCATTGGCAGTGGTGGCGCGCTGCTCCTGGACGAATCTCCAGAACCGAACCAGACCAGCAGGATCATCACAATCATGAATCCAACGAAAAGGCTAAGCTTTCCCATCGTTGGCTCCTGATGGTTCATCCGGTGTGGCCAGCAGCGCAATCAGCCCGTCGAGGCTGATCGGAATGCCGGCCTCTCTCAGCCGCTCCCAGTCGGCCGTCAGCTCCGCCAGAACCGTTTCCGGCTGGTTACCAAGGCGGCGCTGCAGCTCGCTGAACGACTGAACGCCGGCCGCTACCTTGAGCAGTTCGCCCTTCATGTCCTTGACGGGGTCAGTCCATTCCAGTTTCGGCACCGACCACTCGGTACCGGTCGGGATGGGGCGCTTTCCGACGAGGTCGGCGGCTTCGTTGTACCAGCCAACAATGCGCTGGCAGACCATCGGCACGAAGCACAGCCACTGCCACGCCTCGATGCTGCGACGGTATGGAAGCATGCCGCCGCGCAGGCTGGAGTAATTCACCTGAGACAAGTCGCCGGATAACTGCTCGTAGGTCTGCCCGGCTCCAGCGGCCAGGGCGCGGTGCCCCGCTCGCACGTAGTCGGCATAGCCGGCGGTCGCGGTAGGTTGGCCGAACGTGACCGACTCGCCAGGTAGCAGCCGCTTGATCATGCCCGGCGCGACGCGCTCGGTAGGCCGCCCCTTGGCATCCTGACCGACATCGCCGACGCCGCTGCTGGCGCCGCCTTCGCTGGTGACGAAAACGCTGAAGCACGCCTCGACCTTCTTGCGCGTCAGTTCGGCGTCCTCGTAGTCGTCCAGGTCGCGGGCGCGCAGGATGACCGGCGCCAACTCCGGCACGCCGTGGATCTGGCCGGGGCGCAAGCGCTTGAAGGCGTAGATCACGTCCTCGGCTGGCACGCGCTTGGACTGCAGGACGCGACCGTAGCGCGTGGCCTCGCCGGGGTGCTGGTCGAACAGCCAATAGGCGACGCGGCGCCCCAGGTTGTCGAACTCGACACCTCCGATGATGTAACCGGTCTTGGTGTCCTCGCTCTTGTCGTGGTCGAGGTAATCCGGCTCCAGCACTTGCAACTGCATCGGCACGGGCAAGCCATCCGACGTGCGACGCCATCGGCGGCGGATGATCACGGCACCGCTTTCCCACATGCAGCGACCGGCCAGCGCCTGCAGGCCGTAGAGGTCGGACAGGCCATCCGCATCACAAGCGGTAGTTTCCGCCCATGCAAGCCAGCCCTTACCGGCCGCATGGTCCTTGCTGATGCCGAGGCGGATGCCGGCGCCGATGGCGTCGCCCACCCAGGTCTCCAGCGCCTTCTTGCACCAGGGGTTGTTCCGCACCAGGTCGTGGCTGCGGTTGCGCAGCGTGGGCAAGGCCATCAGGTTTTCGGCATTGGCGCTGGTACCCGGCGTGTTCCAGCCGGCAGTGCGCCGGCCTTTCTTCGCGCCTTCGTAGGCCCGCACGTGCTCGAGCGCCTGCCGGGCCTGCCAGCGCCGCACGCCAGCCATCGGGCTGAAAAACCCGACCAGGCTATCAATCAGGTTCATGGCTCAGTCCCGGTCGAATTGGGCGAAGGTGGTGACGTGACGGCCACCGCTGCCCGGCAGCAAGCCGGCGGCTGACATCTCCTCGCGCATTACGTTGCGGGCCCGGATCAGGTCGTCCATGCTGCGGTAGGTAACGCGGTCGCCGCCGCGCTCGATAGTCAGCTCGCCGGTGGCGATGGCCTGCTCGACGCCACGCAGGTCGTCCAGGGTGAAAGTGGTCATCAATCGTCTCTCCAGTAGTCATCGGCATCGGGCAGGTAACCGTTCTGATCCGGCTCCGAAAACGACGAAGCCCCGCTAGGGGCGGGGCTTGTGGGTTGGGCTGCAGGCCGCTGCGAGGGAGGCGGCTCAGGGGCCGGTCTATCGGGTACCGGTTCGGCGAACATATCCCGCACCGAGGGCTGGATGATCAGCTCTCGCACATCCCAGTCAGCATCGGTGGCGTTCTGTATCCGCAGCGGCGGCGCGCAGGCGGCGAAGTAAGCGTAGTTCCAGCAGTCCAGCGCCTCGTTGCGCTCCTGCCCCTTGCGCTTTTTCCACTTCTTGTTGACCGGGTCGTAGACCTCGGCGGTGAGTTGCTCGTAGAAGTCATCGTCCAGGTCGTCGCTGAAGTTGATGAACAGCTCGCCGCCGGACTCCATCGCTTGCCGATCAGCCAGCAGGCGGGCAAACAGCGCGCTCTTGGCCTTGTCGGTACCAACCGTCCACAGTTGCAGGCCACCCTTGATCGTGCCGCCGTTGTCGTCGACATCCACCTTGGAAGGCCGACTGACCAGCGGCTTGTTATCGCGGCCGATGATGGCGAACAACCGGGTGCGCCCCTTCCAATTGCGCACAAACCGGTACGCTGACTGGGTGTGGTGACCCGCCGTATCGATGGCAACTGCCTCGATACGCATGTCAACACCAAACAGGTTTCGGTACTGGCCATTGAGGTGGCAGGAAAGCTGGTCCCACACGTTGGGCTGCTCGGGCGTACTCGGCGCCGCGGGGTTTCCGTAGATGATGATACGGTCGATGATGTGGCACCGCTCGCCCCGGCCCCAGCCGTAGACGTACATTTCCAGTCGGTCATCCTGCGTATCGATACCAGCGGTGAGCAGCAGCACACCACCCGGGATCACCCGCAACTTGTACGGCTTGGCACGCTGCGCCAACTCGTGGGCCTTGATGCTGTTCGACTTGTCTTCCCATGTCTCGCCGAGCGCCGTGTTGATGAAGCGCTTGAGCTCGACCGGGTCTTTCTGCGCCAGCAGGAACTGCCGGGCGCGCTCTTTCCACGTCCGACCCAGGCCGATCGGCGAGTAATAGCTGTTGATGTGATAACCACGCACCTGCCGCTCCGGGTAGCTTGGTACCCATTCGCCGTTTTCCAGCATCCACGTCTTGTGGTGCTCGGGAATGTCTTGCTCGCAGGACTCGCAGACGTAAACCACATCGACGAGACCATCCGGATCACCGTCACGACCATCGGCAAAAACGTATTTCATACGCGGGTGCACCAGGCGCTGTTTGTGGCCGCAGTGCGGGCAGGGCACGTGGTAATAGCGCTGGTCGCTGCGCAGAAACTCCTTTTCGATGGTGCTGGCGCCCTTCACCGTGGGGGTGCTGACCAGCAGGATCTTCCGGCGCGGGAAGTTGTTGGTGCGCTCTTCGGCCAACCCGACCGGGTCGCCCTCGCCGTCGAGGTCGTCGGGGTAGGCGTCGACTTCGTCCAGGAACAGGTTTTTCACCGGCATCGAGCGCAGCGATTTGGCCGAGTTGGCGCCACCAATGCGCAGCACGCCGCCAGGATACTCTTTCAGTAGCGTGGTATTGCCGCCGTCCCGGCTGCGCGCGGGCGGAATCTTGGCCATCAGCACAGGGCTGGCGCTGATCATGTTGGCCAGGCGCTGCTTGGACCACAGTTCGGCCACCTCGATGGACGGCTCCACCACCAGCATCGGAGAGGGGCTCTGGTCGACCACGTAGCCGGTCCAGTTGATCCCGGACTCGGTTCCTGCTACCTGCGTCGATTTCATGAACACGACGCGCTGCACCGGCGAGCTTGAACTGAGGCAGTCCTGAATCTCGCGGATGAACGGCACGCGACCGGTTTTCCATGGCCCTGGCTCGGAGGTTTCGGCGCTGGTGAGCTGGCGGTTTGCATCGGCCCACTCAGAAACGGTGAGACGGGGCCGTGGCGCAAATGCCGCAGACCATGCCGCCACCACGGACTCATAGGCCCGCTGCGTGAATTCGGAAAGGTCCATGGCAATCAACCCTAGATTTTGTCGAGCAGTTCCCCTGCCTGTTTGCTGAGCGTGGCGCAGATGCTGTCGATCTCGTCTTGCAGCATGGTGTAGACGGCGTGCGGGTCAGTCTCAGCGGCCAGCACGGTGGCGATACGATCAGGCATGCGCTCGAAAGCGGAGCGAGTGGCCGAAGCCAGGTCGGTCACGGCCTTGATGGTGCCATCCTGCGAAATCAACTCGCGGCGGGACTTGGCAAGCTCAATATCCATCTGCTCGCCGCGCTTCTGTTCGTTCTGCGCCCGGGCAACGTTGTAGGCGACCATCGGATCGGACAGCAGAAGCCTGGCCGGATCAGGCAGGCCAGCAGCCGGCGGCGGGGTGGCATCCGACCCTACGGCCGCACGGATAGTCTCTGCCACCGGGGCCGCACTGCCGCCCTTGGCTAAACGCTCCAGGGCATGGCGGGCGGCGACGGCCGACTTGTCGGCGCTGCCGGTTTTGGCAATGCGCTCAAGCGATTCGCGGACACGGATGCGATCGCCATCACTCGATAGAACCAGCCTATCAGCCTTGGCAAGCTGGCTGATGTAAGCACGCGAAACGCCGAGGAAGTCGGCGAACTCGCTTTTTCGCATTTCCTCGGTCATCGTTCATTTGTAACCAGTTAATTGAAGGTTCATGGCTTAACTGACTTAACAGTTAAGTAAGGCCACAGCCCCTATGACTAGCGAACCCTTGGGCCCCGCCTACCCGTATATGCCCGGGGGCCGGGGAAGGACCCATTACCGCGCACCATCTTGGTGCTAAACGACGGCGCGACCACAACCCGTAGCCAGAGCTACGCCGACTACCCCAACAGCTGGCGGTAGACTGGCAGCACCACCCGGCGAGTGAGGTCGTCGACATCGAGGCGCTTGGGCATGTTCACCCTGGGCACCAGCACGGCAACCGGCAACTCGGCAACGCGCCGCCGCTTTCCATCTGCACCGGTCTTGGTCTTGCCGAAGCGGCGCAGTTCATCGGCATTGTCGCGAATGTTCTCGGCAAACAGATAGACCTTGCCGTCGTCACCCTTTCGCCAGTCATAGTTTCCGGACCGCATCAGCCCGGCGATCACATCGCGGAACTGCTGGTTCGAGAGTCGACGCTGGCCGCGCACGTTGAACGGGATCAGCAAGCCTTTGCCATTGCGAGGCAACACGGTGCCGCCCGTGCCATGGATTCCAATCCACGGCACTTTCATTTCAGAAAACTTGAACACGGCAACCGGAGGTCTGGCCGGGTTCTTGTACGCGACGTACCCTCTGAACGTTTTGGGAAACGACTTCTTCCTGACGTTGAACTTGGCGCGGATTTCGTCTTGTAGCCTGGCTTCCACCAGAGGCTTGGCATCGAAGTGCAAACGCCTCAGCGCCTTGTTGGCTTTATCCTTGATCAGCTTTTCTAAATCGATCGTTACGCCAGCCATAGAGCCACCACAAAAGGAAACGCCCCGAGCTAGAGCCCGAGGCGTCAAACACCCAACGAAGGAGACAGGAAGTGCAAGGAGAAACAACCGCGACCAACAATGCAAAAAGCCCGAGGGGATTAACCTCGGGCTTCTCTGGACGCAATATGGGTAACTGCAGAACGAACTTTAATGACAGATTTTTACCCTGTCAAGCGGCCTCGCGATAATTCCCATACTGCTCGGCAACCACCCGCTCCATCGCCCCCTTCGCCGCAATAAACCAACCATCCAGGCAAAGCTTGACCTGCTCGCGGTAGAAACGCTGGTGCGTATCATACGACCGCCCATACAGCTGGGCCGCCTCGCGGCTCGACCCATCGCCCCGCGCCCAGTGCCGCACCCAGTAGCGCAACCCCTCACGACCAAACCGGTTTCCGTCCCGAATGTGATGCGCCACAAAGCACGTCAGGTCGTTCAGAACCGCATCGCCCATTCTCGGGTTGTCCCGCAGTACACGCCACATCAACGCCAGGTTCTGTTCGGCAGGCAGCAACAGCACCTGCTCCCACACCGCCATCGCCGCCAAACCATCGTTGCCCGTCAGATCAGACCAACCGCCACCATCAGCAGCATAGTCGATCGCCTTTGCGCCACCAGACGACAGCACCTCCATCGACTTGGCCACCACACGAACAAGTTCGGAATCCGACAGGCCATAAAACACGACATCTTGAATCACTTACACTCCCAATCACCCCTGATCAGGAAAATTCCCCAGCGGCCAACCTCTAACGGGCACGGCTCGCATGCGCAGGATTCTACCACGCCAGCGTCATTTTCCGGCAGCTACGCCACTCGCTTGCGGTAATCCTCCCACGGACACGCAAGCACCAGCGCATCCTCGAACATCCGGCTCACCGCCCGCTGCCCGAGAATCTCGCCCAGCCTGCCCGGCGTCTGGTTGGTTACGAACACCGTCGGCACCCCCTCGTTGTAGCGATGATTGATCACCATGTTCAGGTGCCGCATCGCCGGATTAGGATTATCGAACACATCCACCTCATCCAGCACCAATAGCCCGTACTGGCCGAAGCGCAGCAGTTCCCCCGACTCCGAGCGCCCCGGCACGCCCCATGACGACGCAATCTCATCGACCATCTCGCATGTCGTCGCATAGCGGGCAAACAACCCGCAACGCTGAATGAGGTTCAGCATCGCCGAGCACGCCATATGCGTTTTGCCCGTGCCCGGGCCGCCATGGATCACCAGGTTCTCGACCCGCTCGCCGCGCCCCAATCGCCCCACCCAGCCCTTCACCGCCGACAGCACCGCCCCCTGCTCTTCGCACACCGTCAGCAGATCGCGGAACCGCGCCTCGCGGTATTTGCGCGGAATGCCCGAGCGCCGCAGCATATGTTCACGCCGCTCCGCCTCGCCGGCAGACCGCTCCTCGGCCATCCAGCAGGCCGGGCAGCGGGCCGTCGAGCTCGGCACGCCCAGCGCCGTAAACGGGCCATGCTGATCACAACAGCCCGCCAGCTCGACCAACCCGCGTTCCGCAGCCATCGTCGGCAGGTAACGCTGCAGACTACTCAATCCAGTCATGATCCACCTCCCCGTTTGCCACGCGCGCCGGTGGCTGACCTGTCGCAGCACGATGCGCCTCAGCATCCGGCATCGACATCCAGGGCGGCACCTGCCGACCACCCACGGCGGCTAGCCGGGGCCGCTTGGCCGGCTTCTGCCCCGAAACGACACCGGACTGCTCGCGCACCAGATCGCGTAGCACATTGGTCAGATACCTGGCCGGCAGAGCCCGACCATCCGTGATGTAGCCCCGCGCCTTCGCCACCCCCTGCGCCAACAGCGGCAAAGACACACCCAGCGACACCCACTCCTGCACCTCCGGGTTGGCCGAATGCGCCACGTTGACCCCCAACTGGCGAGCCGCCACCAACAGCTGCACTGCCAGACTCGGGGTTCCCGTCGAATTTTCCTCGCGCACGGTATCTCTATCTGTATTTATCTGACTATGTGATATGTCGCGTTCGTCACGCTCGCTCATGTCACGTTCATTGCTACCGGGCGCACCCGGAAACCCTTTATCAACAAGGATTTCAGCACTCACGTTCATGTCACGCTCATCTGTCACGTTCATGTCACGCTCCTCACGAGGGCGCACCTGTTCAGGCGTATCCGCAGCAGGGAAAAACACCACCAGCTTTTTCACCTCCTGAGGGGTGGCACAGCGCCTCACCAGCCCAATGCGCTCCAGCTCATCGATCAGCACATCGATCTGGCGCAGCGTTGGCTTCCACGGCGCGTTATGACTGCCACGCGGGGGCACATACTGACAGTGGATCGCCAGCACGGCGCGGCTCATCTTGCCCGCGCCACGGCCAGCAATCCGCGTTCGCAGGTCCATACTGCCCCGCATCTGCCGGAACAGCCGCTCGGCATGAGGGCTCGCCTCATCCAGCATCCTCTGCTCCTCCTCGCTCAACAAAATCCGCATTACCGCCCTTCCCAATTCCTCCGCATCGGCCGCACAAACGGCACCAGGTCAAACCCGTGCGCCTTCAGCGCCAGCCCCACGGCCTTCATATACTCATCACCATGGCACCGCCTCAGCCGTGCCTCCTCGCGCTCTTTCCATGCCAACCAGCCACGCCGGGCCAACTGCGCCAGATACAGCGCATCACTCGGCACGTGGCCGCTCACCTCCTGCCACGTCACCATCGTCCAACCCCTTTCGGCCGATCTTGCTATCCAACAACTGCTTCAGCAGATTGATATGCCGACGCCGCAGCCTCGGCTTGTCATCCGGATGCGCCCGCCCAACCTTCCAGCACAGCCGGTAAAGCTCGCGGGAGGCATCATCAGTCACAGCGACCACCCTTGCGGCGCGCAGCGCGCACCGCGTTCTGAAGAGCATGTAGGCGCTGGATATTGGCCGCGATGGCATCCTCGATCTTGTCCTGCTCCAACGCAGAAATCCGCCCATCGGACAGCGCCTCGTGCACCACCTCGCCCACATCGCCGTGCGCCGCCATCAACTGGCTCACAGCCATCAACGGCGACACCTCCAGCTCGATGCCATCCGCCGGCATGCACACATAGCCGCACTCGCTGGCGAAGGCGAACAGGATGCGCGGATCGCCCGTCAGCTGAGAGGCGCGAACGGCCGATTTCAGGCCGAACACGTGCGTCGACGTATTCGGGTTCACCTGGCTGCGAAGCGTCGACGCCGCCATCTCCAGCCGGACAGCCAGGGCCTCCGCGCCGCCCGGATAATCGTGAACAACAGAATGCGCGGCATCGAGAACGGTAGACATGGTCAGCTCCCAAAAAAACGACCGTAGAAATAACGCCACGCAGCATCTATCGTTGGCAGCGCAGCACGATAAAAAACGCTCCGGGCAGCACCGGAGCCAAAACCACAGCCGCTCAGGGGAGTGCGGCTGAAGGGGAAGCAGATGACCCGCCAGCATCAGGGGTGAGGCTGGCGGGTTGATTCATGTACGAAATCTGGAAATAGGCAGCGAGCGCTTCAACGGTCTTGACGCCCGGGTCAGTAACTACGCGCTGAGCAATCTTGCGAACAGTGGATACCGGGACGCAGCTACCCTTCGCCACGTCTGGCCAATGGCCGCGCGACGAATCAAGTCGCTCAAGAACAGCAGAGAGAAGAGGATATGCCATGATTGCCATTGCTGAACCGAATATGGATAGGTTAACCCATCCGCAAACGGTTGGCAACTCAGGCAATAATCCGTATATGGATAAGCCCATCAGAAAAGTGCTTGCCGAAAACCTATCGGCGCTCATGGCAAGCAGCTCGCGCTACAAATCGAACCAAAAACTAGCAGCCGCCACCGGCCTTGGCTTGGGCACTATTGCACGCGTGCTCAACCAGGACTCAGCGGCCAGCATAGAGACCGTGGAAGCCATTGCGGATCGCTTTGGACTCACCGTGAGCCAAATACTCAGCGAAGATTTGTTCGGACCAAAGAATGCATGTGACGTCAACGAGAAGCCGGCAGCCTATACTCCGTCGGCAGATTTGGCCGAGTTTGAACACATGATCCAGAGTGCCAGTGACGCCTTCCACCGCGGCAGTCTTCCACCAGCAACCATCAGCAGCTTCGAACAACTCTTCCGCAGCCTGCAGATCGGCCCACCGAAAGATGTAGAAGCGCAAGACACCACCCCGGACGAACAAGCTGCCAGCCTTATGGCCGCCCACGGCAAAGGCAGCCACACCGCCAAATAACATCCCGCTGGCTTACGCCAGATGCATCAAATCAAACGCCATGACCTGCCGATGACCTCATTTGACATCGCAGCACATTCCCACGCCAACGCGGCGCGGACAGAATCAGGCCATGGACGTGCACCTAGTTCGCCAACGCAACCTGCAGCAACTCACCACCCGCTACGGCGGCGTGGTGGCGTTGGCACACGCCATCGAACGCGACCCGTCACAAATCAGCCGCTATCTCGCCTTCCCCCATGGCACCCGTCTGGGCGAGAAAATGACACGGCACATCGAGAACACCCTCGGGCTGCCCAGCGGCTGGCTATCCACCCACCACACCGACAACCTGCCAGACCATCCCCTGATTACCGCAGCATGCAGCTATCTCAGCACCTCGCCAGACCCCCGCGTGGCGGATATACTCGCGGCACTGTTAACCGCACTCACGCCTCCCCGACCGTGATCTCACTGCTGGCACCCGGCCACCTGCTCAACCCACTGCCCGCACCCCCAACCCGCACAGCCAGCTACCAAAGAGCATGTTTGATACTCGACGAACATGACAATGAAGTTCACGCACACATCAAAGCATTCCCCTCCACCAGCAAGGCGCTCGCCAACGAGGTAGCTGGCCACCTTATCCACCACGCCGCCGGCATCGACACCGCGCCACGCGCCTGGATCATCATCCTCACCGTGGCCGAGTTGAACGCCCTCTTCCCTGCCGCCAACTGGGGTGACGACCCGGAGCGGCTACGCCCCTGCTGGGCCACCGAACACATCCACGGCACTCCAATATCGGCCGCCCACGCCTGGAGCTGGCAGCAGGATCTGTCTGCCTGGCACGGCACCGCGGCCGCGATCGCCCTGCACGAGTGGCTGTGGGCCATCGATGGCAATGCCGGCAACCTCATCGCCACCGACATCGCCTCTTTCGCCGCCATCGACCATGCCGACATCCTCGGCGGCGATCGCTGGACGGCCAAAGACCTGCTCGCTAACATTCACACCCGCTTTTACAACAAGGCACTACATATTGCCTGGAGCGGATTGCCCACACCGCAACAACGCCAGGCTGCACACGAATCAGCCGGACGTCACGGCAACATCCTCGCCGCGGCATGGCCGCATATTCAGCATTGGTGGCAACATCTGATCAAGAAGAAAGACATCGAGGCCGCGCTGCGCTTCCTGCAGGAACGCGCCGGGCCAGACTGGATGACGACACGGATATGAAAAACCATCGCATAGCCACCAAGCTGCTGGAGGCGCTGCACACCGGACCAGCCCGCCGCCCCGCACTCACCGGCACCGGGCAATGGCTGCACTGGACAGCCCCCACTGGCGAATCGATCAACATCGGCATCAGCATGACCGTGTCCGGCATCACCTACCGGCAGCTGATCACCGACACCGAACTCGCCGTCGCCGCCGAGCTATGGGGGAAAGCGGTGGCGCACCACCTCGGCCGCCTCATCGACGCCACCAGCGCCGCGCTGGCCGCCGGCGCCGACCTGCCGGCCGGCATCCACGCCGAACCGATCCCTATCGTCAACGGCAACACCCAGGCCGAAATGCTCGATCGGCTGTGGCGTCACGGACCGGCGCGCGGGCTGCTGCTCAAAAAAAAACCGCCCAGCGCAGTCGCTGAACGGTCGTCTATCGAGGGCGTGAACACCCCCGAGGCGGGGCCGATCTCACCGGCCCCGAGCAGCCGCGAGCGGAAGGCCGCCCGGGCACAGGCACCGGCACAAACCGGCGCAGAAGATCAGAAGGAGCAGTAGAAACCATCCACGCATTATGCCAAAAGAATGCCATTTTGGGCATGCGTAAAACTACGTTATTAAGATTGCCTTAATGTAAGCCGGCCCAAACGGCAGGATTTGGAATCAGATTCGGCCTCACGCAATCTCGTGACATACAAAAACACTGCCGGCCACATTACGCGCCCCGCAGCACCTCTAGCTTCAGCCGAATAAATTCCCCCTCGGTGATTGCACCGGAGTCTCGGAGCCTCACCAGCTTCTCCAGCTCATCAGCCACTGACACCGCAGGGTTTTTCCCTTCCAATGACTCCTGCCCACCCCTCTGCGACTGCCCAGCCGCCATGATAGCGCGGATGGTTTCCTCGTGCGCCTCCTGCGCCGTCAAGCGCTCAGACTGCTCCTTCTCGCGCAACTCAGCCTCTTTCCTCTTGTCGGCAATAACCAGCACCACGATCAGACCAAGTAGCGGCGACGTAATCAGCGACAGCAAAAAAAACCCAAACACGCTTCGACCACGACTTCCCGCCAACAACCCCACGCCGACAGAGAACGCCACCCAAAACACGAGCATCATCACACCACTCATACCCACCTCGCATAGTTATTACGGGCGAATCATATCGCACCATCCGAACCATTTCTGCAACACAATCAATCCGAAAACGGATTGACAATCTTGACTAACGATCCATATTCGGTAATTATGCAATCCATAAACGGTTCATTGCTCCTTAACAACCCACGAAAGCGTCACCCGGTCCGCACCGACCGGGTCACCACCACACCATGTCGGCGCCCATGCGCGGCACGGAAGTAGCCGCAGGACTGTAAGAGCGAACCCGTGTCGATGGCCATTAGCCAAACGCGCGACGACGACGCTAGGCGTCCGTGCAAGCAGCAAGCACGGCCTCGTAGGCATGGAAGAACCGCCGCCGCTGGCGGATATACCAGCGGCCGACTGGTAGCCGGTTGGCAACAGCCCGCTACCGGACGCAGGTCATGGCGTCGCGTCGAGCCTGTTCCGAAAGGAATCCCAGAAGGCAGCCGGATGGCGTTACCGGTAGGCGGCGCGGGAAACCGCGTCGCCACCTCCCTCAACCCAGGAGCGCCCCATGAAAACCCTATTCGACACACTCGCCGCCATCGGCCGGCTGCTTGCCAGCATGACCACCGCCGCCATCAAGATCGCGAAGTAGCCATAGGCGCCCTGGCATCAGGACGCAGGCGAGTGACAAACCGGCCACCGGGCCGCAACCACAGGAGCAAACATGCCCGACCAACAAGACCCCAAGCAGTGGGCAAAGATTTTCGAGAGCGAGCGCTTCGGCCAAATTCTGGCAACCAAGCGCACGGAGGAAGAGAGCGAAGCGCCGTCCATCCAGTTCGAAGCAAACATCAATCACCTGGACAATCGATTTGGCTTCGCGTCAGCCGAAATGATCTTCAAATTTGGCGCCGATGAGCAGCGCGATATTGCCTTTGACGGGCTCAACGCCGCCACTGCAGAAGATGCAATTTCTGCTGGCGTGGATTCATTCATCACATCGTGACAACAGCTCTCAGCACATTGCATCACCCCGCGGCACGGCAACCCCGTGCCGCTTTTCTTGGCATGCCTCGCTAATTAGCAGTGCATTAGCAAGGCATTAGCAAACGATTAGCAGCACATAACAAAGCGAGGACAACATGCAAATGACCAGGCTCCAGTGCGGCGACCGTGTAGTCATCAACGGAAAGCAAGAAGAAGTCGATTACACCTACTTTGACGGCGCCGGCCACAAAGCTCGCCTCAAAAGCCGCACCGACGATATACCCGCATGGCAACCGGCCAGCAACGTAAATCACTTCCTTGGCACCAATCAATACGGCGTCCGTTTCTTCGAAAACGCACTCTAGAGAAAACACCATGCCCCACAGCAACGCGGCCCAGCAGCAGGCCAAAACCGCGCTGCTGGCGCTGGCCGCCCCGACCAAACCCACCACCAAGATCGAACAGTTTCGCGCCCTGCTGCCCGACATCGAACAGCGCATCAGGGACGGCGTGCGGCACGGCCAGATCATCGACGCGCTGGCCAGTGCCGGCCTGCAGATGACCGAAAGCGAGTTCCGCAACGCACTCTGCCGCGAGCGCAAGCGCCAGAAAGGCCCAGCCCGTGAAGCAAGCCAAACCCCCGCACCGCCCGCCGCCACGCCGGCACCGGCAGCACCCAAACCAACAGCACCGCGCGGCGACTTCCGCCAGCAGCGAGACAAACCCCTCAACTGGTAACCAGGAGAACACCATGCAACGAACCGCTCACATCACCCTGCAAGGCAAAGGCGGCTGCTTCAAGAGCGGCATCACTGCGCTGGTCGCCCAGCATCTCGCCGCCAACGCCCCGCGCCCAGTGCAATGCATCGACACCGACCCGGTCAACCGCACCTTCTCGCGCATCACCGCGCTGGGCGTGCAGGGGCTGGAGCTGCTCAACGATCACCAGCAGATCGACAGCCGCCAGTTCGACACCATGATCGGCCACATCCTCGACCACGACGGCGATACCGTCATCGACACCGGCGCCGCCGTGTTCGTGCCGCTGAAAGCCTACCTGGTGGAAAGCGACGCGCTTGGCCTGCTCACCGCCGAAGGCATTCGCACCGTGATCCATGTGCCACTGATCGGCGGGCTGGATTTCGTGGAAACCGCCAACGGCCTCGCCGCCATCCTCGACGATCTGCCGGACGCCGACGTGGTCGCCTGGTGCAACCCGTTCTTCGGCCCGGTGGAATACCAGGGGCGCGGCATCGAGGACAGCGCCCTCTACCGCGACAACCGCCACCGCTTCGCCGGCATCGTGGACATGATGCGCACCGACCCGAACACCTTCGGCCAGGACATCAGCGAAATGCGCCGCGACGGCCTGACCTATCAACAGGCCATCCAGCACCCCGACTACACCGCCGTCGCCCGCCACCGCCTCAAGCGCGTGTGGACGTACTACAGCATGCAGCTGGCCGCGCTGAATCTGACTGTGCAACGCGAGAGCGTCGCCGCATAGCCGAGGAGAAAACCATGCAACTCTTTGACATGAACACGGCAGAAGGCCGGGCAGCAGTCGAGCAATACGAGCGGGAACGCGAGGCCATGACCACCAAAGGCCAACAGCTCTACGCCAAGATCAAACGCTGCAGCAAGTATTACGGCCAGACCGAGCCGAACCAGCTTTTCCCCGTCTACGTCATCGGCGGACCCGGCCATGGCGAGTACATCGTCCAGGGCGGGCCCGGCGGGCAGTACCGCCTTGCCGACGTGAATCTCTTCATCGTCTACGACGGCCACGAACAGCGCATCAGCCGCTAACCACCACCAGATCACGCGGCCACACGGCCACAGAAACGGAGCCCGTCATGCCCCAGGCAACAAAACTGCTACAGCCCACCCAACCCTGCCGCGACAACGACGGCTTCTGGACCCACCCCGACTTGCCCGTGTTCTTCGAAGAGGGCGGCCACGAAGCATGGGGGGCATACAGACGGCAACAGCAGATCGTAACAATCGCAGTCTCGCTGGATAGCGAGGACGTAGAACATCCGGCCTATCAGCGCTACTTCGAACAGGGCGACCCCAACGTAAGCGACTGGAACCCCAAAGCGCCAGATGGCGATTGGTTCCTGATTGCCATCAACGATACCGACGACGGCCCCTTCGCTTGGTTCGCCAAGCGCACAGCCTAACCCGTCCGCGACCACTGAAACGGAGCCCATCATGCGCACCGCGAACCTGATCGACCTCATCAAACAGCGCGCCGCCATGCGCCGTGCCGCACAGACAGGCAGCCTGGTGATTTTCCCCAGCAGCATGGAGACCGCGGCGGACTTCCACCGCCTGGGCATCGCCCACCTGCACAACCCGAAGTTCACCAACAGCCACCTGCTGGCCACCCCGGTGATGTACCCGGAGCGCACCGTCTGATGGCCCGTTTCTACCCCCAGCGCGACTACATCGCGATGCGCGCCGAGCTGCGCGCCAACGAGCTGGGCGGCAAACCCTTGCCGCGATCCAGCCCCCAAGACAAACGCAAAGCCGCCGCTCGACGCGAGATCGAGAACCGGCGCATCGAGAAGGAGGCAAGAGCATGAGCACACAGGCACTACAGCAGCTACTAGAAGTAGCAAACAGCATTCTTGCACCGGACATGATCGACCTACTGCCGAGCGAGTATGTGGCAAAAGTCCGCACCGCCATCACCGCAGCCCATGCAGCGCAGGCACTGCAGCCTAAACAGCTGACCGACGGGGAGCTGTGCGAACTGTTCGAGAACGCCTTCAAGAAGACGAAGCCCTACAACTTCACGCGGCAGGAAATTGTGATAAACGGCGCGTTTTCGCACTACGCGGACAGCTATACAGACAGTGCTTTTGCTGGCTTCCGCGCTGGCTATCGTGCCGCTGCCAGAAAAGCGAAGGCGCAGCAGTGGGCGAATGAGGTGACGCTGGCTGCTTGGCACGATGTACTGGCAGAGCGCCTCCGCCAGGTAGAGGCCGAGGGGTGGACGCCGGAGCATGACGACCAGTACGGCCAGTACACCCTAGCTGCTGCTGCAGGCAGCTATGCCATGCACACGTTGGCATACCCAATTGGCAACCCACCGCCAACTTGGCCGTGGAACGCATCGTGGTGGAAGCCGAGCGCAGACCCGCGGCGCAATTGGATTAAAGCCACAGCCTTGATGCTGGCCGAGATTGAGCGCGAGGACCGCGCCGCCCTTGCCACCCAAGAGAAGGAGGCAAGAGCATGAGCCAGCAAACCATCACCTTGCCAGTGGAAATCAGCGAAGACGCGGCATACCAGTTCGCCCAGTTCTGCAAGCGCATCTGCTACCGGGACGCCTACGACCTGACCGAGCCCCACTTGCCGCCGGACATTCGCAAAGAACGCGCCTACCAGATGCTGCACGGCATCGAGCGCGTACAGGCAGCCCTCGCCGATGCCGGCTACGCCCCGCGCTAGGAGATAGCATGAAAACTCGCCAGATCGTCATCGACAATGAAACCCTGGACACCACGCCCAGCGCCGTACTGCTCACCATTGGCGCCGTGGCAGTGGAGATTGAAAACGGCAAGGCAACCGTGCTGTCACGCTGGTATCGTCGCATCGACTACAGAGCGGAAGCCCAGCCAGACCGCACGGAATCAGACGCAACGTTTGCGTGGTGGATGAGCAACAACACCTCGGCAGGAGCCGTCATCCACGCATTCAGCGGCATAGGGAAACGCCTCAACCCGCGCCTATCCCTCGGGCTCGCCATGCACTCCCTGCAAGCATGGCTACAGCTCAACCCGTATCCAATCTGGGGCAACGGCAGCGACTTCGACAACGCCCAGCTACAGCACGCCTTCACCCAGTACGGCCTGCGCTGGCCGTACTGGCGAAATCGCTGCCTGCGTAGTCTCCGAGGCCTGGTGCTGGATCTGCACCCCGACACCCAGCTACCCAGCTTCCCGCTGGACAAGATCAAACACCACGCCCTGCACGATGCAGAGCACGAGGCAGACGTGCTAGCGGCCTTGCTGCATCGGATGACAAGACAACGCCACGCCGCCCATGCCAGCGATTCAACAATCCCTGCGTAGAGCTGGAGCAACCATGAAACACCTGGACATCACCGGGCAGACATTCGGCAGCGTTACTGCCATCAGCCTGGAGCACATCGCCACCGACCCCAGCGGCGACAAGCGCGAATACTGGAAAGCCCGATGCATCTGCGGCGCCATCTTTACCCGGCGCAAAGACGGCATCACCGGCTGCAAATCCACCAGCTGCCGCTGCAAGCGCGCCAAGGGCGCCGAGGCCACCAACAAGGTTTTGGCCGAACTGGTCGACAACGCAGCGCGAGCCGCCGCACTGGAGCACAAGCAATCAGCCGCCACCCTGCAGCAAGAGCAACGCGCCAACCGAGCCGGCGTGCCCGCGACGCTGCAACGACTGCCGGGCCGCATCATCCCCGCACGACACCCCAAGGGCAGCAGCTTCGGCGGCAACTACCTGCCCGGCGGCCACAGCTCGGCATTCGCCACCATGGAGGGCGCGCCGTGAGCTATCAGGACTACGGCGAAGACTTCCACATCACACCACGGCGCCAACCAGCGCCACAAGATCAACAGGCCACCCACGCGGTGGCCTGACCATTTCCATTATCAGGAGAACCAAATGAACAGCATCACCTGCAACCAACTTCCAGCCACCGGCGCCGCACTTGGTGGCGGCTTCTACGCCGGCCGCATCCTGGTCGACGGCCAGCAATACGCCCTGATCGTCGCCCCGAAACTCGCCGGCACCCTCACCGGCCAGTGGGGCGAGTACGGCAAGGACATTCCCGGCGCCCGCAGCTACAACGACGGCCGCGCCAACACCCTCGCCATGGCCGAGGCAGGTAGCGAGCTCGCCCAGCTGGCGCTGGGACTGCACATTGGTGGTTTTGACGACTGGTACATCCCCAGCCGCGACGAACTGGAGCTGTGCTACCGCCACCTCAAACCGACCGATGACGAGAACGACTGCAGCTTCCGCGATGGCGATAACGCCAGCAGCGTACCGGTGGGTTATCCGTACACCGAGGACAGCCCAACACAGACTGCGGCGGAGAACTTCCGCGAGGGCGGCGCCGAAGCCTTTGATGCTCGCTGGCACTGGTCGTCGACGCAGTGCTCGCCCTACGGCGCCTGGTACCAGGACTTCGACGTTGGCTGCCAGTACGGCGCCCGCAAGGACAGCCAGCTCCGTGCGCGAGCCGTCCGCAGAGCCTTAGTCATTTAACCCTTCACCCATTTACCGGGCGCGTAGCGCCCGGTCGCGCCAAAATTTCGGAGAGCACCATGGAAGAAATCGTTCTGCAGCATGCCGGCATCACCCTCACCGCCCCTCGCCAAACCGTGGTCGACGCCCTGCTCGACCGCCTCTCAGCACCGGCCCCCATCGCTCTGACTGCGGAGCTGATCTCCACCTCGCAGCCGCCCGCCATCGGCAAGTTCTGGCCCGGCGAAGGCGGCATCTACGCCGGCATTATGCGCGGCGAGGATGGCCAGCCGGACTGGCACCTGATCGTTCCGACCGACCCGGCCGCCTACGTCGAGGAAATCGCCTGGGGCGGCTACGAGCAGGACGAGCCGGACGCCACCCACGAGCGTGACGGCCTCGCGAATACCCGGGCACTGGTGGAATCGGACGTCGAGCACCCCGCCGCCGAATGGGCGGCCGGCCTGGTCATCGACGGCCACAACGACTTCTACCTGCCGGCGCGCCGGGAACTGCGCCTGTGCTGGGTCAACGTGCCGGAGCTGTTTGCCGATGGCTATTACTGGTCGTCGACGCAGTACTCGCCCGACCTCGCCTGGGGCCAGCCCTTCGGCGGTGGCACCCAGGGCTACGGCCACAAGGGCTACCAGGGCCGTGCGCGAGCCGTCCGCAGAGTCTTAGCCCTTTAGTCCTTTAACCATTCAGTGCGGGCGCAGCCCGCACTCGCGCGATTTTTTCCAGCATGGCCCTACACACAACCCTGCCGATCTACAAAGTCACCTACGACCTGCTGACCCTGGTCACCGAAATGACTCGCAACATGTCGCGGGATTTCAAAGGCACTTTGGGCAACGAGCTCCGCAAGGAATGCGTTGACCTGGTGCTGCTGATCTACCGCGCCAACTGCGAGACCAACAAGGTGCCGCATCTGACCGCTCTGCTCGAGCGCCTGCAAGTGGTGGAACTCACCCTTCGCGTATGTACCGACATGCGGCTGATCAGCCGCGGCCAGTACGCCAAGGCCATCGCGCTGACGGATCAGATCGGGAAGCAAGCCAACGGGTGGCGCAAGAAATCCGCAGCCGCGCCTGCTGCCTGACCGTCACGGCGGTCAGGCCCGTGCGATTTGAATCTGGTCGTGCCGCTGGCCCACCAGGCCACCGCCATGCGCTCTAGGGATACCGCCGGCAGCGATTCGCCGGGCAGGTCTGGCGCAGTTTCCCCGCTGATCGGCATGCCTTCGGCGGGGCGACGTGTAAAGCACGAACCGACGCAGTACTCGCCCAACAACGCCTGGAACCAGAACTTCGACGATGGCAACCAGAACAACGACCACAAGGACAACCAGAACCGTGCGCGAGCCGTCCGCAGATTCAACCGGCGAGGGTCATGCTGGCTTTTCTTTTGAGGAACTGGTGGCAGCCTACTTTGACTGCCGCCAGTCAAAACGCAACAGTCACAACGCCCTGCAGTTCGAGCAGAACCTGGAACGCAACCTCTGCCAGCTCTACGACGAGCTGGCCAGCGGCAGCTACCAGCCCGGGCGCAGCATCTGCTTTGTGGTGACGCGGCCCAAGCCGCGGGAAGTGTGGGCGGCAGACTTCCGCGACCGGATCGTGCACCACCTTCTGTACAACCACATCGCCCCGCGCTTCCACGCCGCCTTCATCGCCGACAGTTGCGCCTGCATCCCGGGGCGCGGAACGCTGTACGCGGCCGAGCGGCTGGAAGCGAAGGTGCGCAGCGTGACGCGGAACTGGAGCCGGCCGGCGCACTACCTCAAGTGCGACCTGGCCAACTTCTTCGTCAGCATCGACAAGCGCGTGCTGCGCGAGCAGCTGGCCGCCAAGATCGGCGAGCCGTGGTGGCTGGAGCTGGCCGAGCAGATTCTGTTCCACGACCCGCGCAGCAACTTTGAACTGCGCAGCCCGCCTGCGCTGGTCGCCCGCGTGCCGCCGCATAAACGCCTGGCCGAACAGCCGGCACACCTCGGCCTGCCGATCGGCAACCTGTCGAGCCAGTTTTTTGCCAACGTCTACCTCAACGCGCTCGACCAGTACGCTAAGCACCAGCTGCGCGCGCGGCACTACATCCGCTACGTCGACGATTTCCTGCTGCTGCACGAATCGCCGCAGTGGCTGACGGCCGCACACGACCTGATCGAGGCCTTCCTGCCCGCCCGGCTGCATGTCCGGCTCAACCCGAGCAAGACCATCCTGCAGCCCGTGGCACGTGGCATCGACTTCGTCGGCCAGGCCATCAAGCCATGGCACCGCACCACCCGCCGGAAAACCTACCGCCAGGCGCTGCGCCGGGCGGCACACATCGACCCGACCGGCCTGTTCGAAACGGCCAACAGCTACTTCGGCCTGCTCACCCAAGCCACCCACAGCCACCACGACCGGGCTCGGCTCGCCAACGTACTGCGACGGCGCGGGATGACCGTGAACGGGAACTTCACCAAAACATACCGGAGGCGCAAATGATCCGCGACCAATTCTCCCTGCTCACCACCGACGAGATCATCGTCGACAACTTCGCGGGCGGCGGCGGCGCCAGCACCGGGCTCGAGCTTGGCCTTGGCCGACACGTTGACATCGCCATCAACCACGACCCGGAAGCGATCGCCCTGCACGCGGCGAACCACCCTCAGACCGAGCACTACATCGAAGACGTGTTCGCCATCGACCCGCGCGCGGCCACACGCGGCCGTCCCGTTGGGCTGGGCTGGCTGTCGCCGGACTGCAAGCACCACAGCAAGGCCAAGGGCGGCAAGCCCCGCGAGAAGAAGATTCGCGGGCTGGCATGGGTGGGCGTGAAGTGGGCCGGCACCACCAAGATGCGCGGGCTCATGCTCGAAAATGTCGAGGAGTTCCAGGACTGGGGCCCGTTGATTGCCAAGCGCTGCAAGAACACCGGGCGCGTCGTGAAGCTGGACGGCACCGTGGCGGCGCTAGGTGAGCGCGTGCCCGTGCAGGAGCAGCACCTGGTGCCGTGCCCGCGACGTAAGGGCAAACACTTCCGCCAGTTCATCGCCTCACTGCGCCGAATGGGCTACGACGCCGAATGGCGAGAGCTGCGCGCTTGCGACTACGGCGCCCCGACTACCCGCAAGCGGCTGTTCCTGATCGCCCGCAACGACCGCCGTCCTATCGTATGGACGGCGCCGACCCACGGCGACCCGTCATCGGAACTGGTCAAGAAGCGCAAGCTGAAGCCGTACCGTACCGCGGCGGAGTGCATCGACTTCTCCATTCCGTGCACCAGCATCTTCGGTCGCACTAGGCCGCTGGCCGATGCCACCCTGCGGCGCATCGCGCGCGGCATCGTGCGCTACGTGCTGGAAGCCGAGAAACCGTTCATCGCACCGGCCGGAACGACCATCGTCGCCCCGTTCATCACCGAGCACGCCAATGCTTCGCACCAGCGCAACTTCAGTGCCGACGAGCCGTTGCGCACCCTGTGCGCCGAGGTCAAAGGAGGTCACTTCGCGCTGGTAGCGGCCTTATTGGTGAAACACTACGACGGGAACGGAGCAGGGGCAGGCATCGGTATGGACGAGCCACTGCACACCATCACTGCGACAGACCACCACGCTCTGGTGACATCGCACTTGGTGAAACTGCGCCACCACTCGGACGGACAGCCGCTCGACGCACCGATCGACACCATCGCAGCCGGCGGCCAGCACTTCGGCGAGGTGCGGGCGTTTCTGGTGAAGTATTACGGCAATGAGATGGGCGGCGTCAGCTTGCAGGAGCCCATGCACACGATCACCGCCACCGATCGCATGGGCCTCGTTACCGTCCGAATTGACGGCGAGACCTACGCCATCGCCGACATTGGCATGCGCATGCTCGAGCCACACGAGCTCTACGCCGCGCAAGGCTTCCCGCCCAGCTACCGCACCGCCATCAACTACCGCGGCAAACGCCTGGCGAAATCCGCCCAGGTGCGCATGTGCGGCAACAGCGTCAGCCCGGTGATCCCGGCCGCGCTGGCCCGGGCGAACTTTCCCGAGCTGTGCGCGTGGAACATGAATGAGATCAAGACGAGGAGGGTGGCGGCGTGAGCAACCAGATCGAGCTTTGCCTTACCGCCACCGGGCAGCAAGCAGCTGCACTGCTGTCGCCAGACGTGAAGCACCGGCTTGTGTCCAATCATCTGCGTGGCATGCGACAGGTGTTCTACGTCATGGGTAGCAGCCAGGACGATGTGATGGTTTGGGCCGGACGTGGACAGCGCCCAGGCCGGGTACAGGAGTGGCTGGCCAAGGGCGGCACACTGGAGCAGTTGGCCACACGCATGGATCTACTGGAGAAAGCATGATGACCACAAAGAAGACGAAGCCGAAATGCCGCACCTGCGGCGGCTACTGCGGCCGACGCAAGGGCCAGGGCTGCCAGTACGCAGCGAACGAGGCGAAGCGGCAGGCAAATAAGCTGTACCAGTACGCAACTGCCGGGCTGCGCGACAAGAAAGGCGGTGCCGCATGAAAGAGAGTCCGATTCCATTTAATGCACCGATGGTGCGCGCCATCCTCGCCGGCCAGAAAACGCAGACGCGGCGGGTTGTGAAGCCGCAGCCATTCGCCGACGACTACTACCAGGGCGATATCTGTTTTGATGGATTCCGCATTCCACGCGATGGAAGTCCCGCACCAGCAAAGTTCAGCGCTGAAGCTGTTGGCGGCGGCGCGTACCTGGACATGGAGGTTTACTGCCCCTACGGCCAGCCAAGCGACCGTCTGTGGGTGCGGGAGGCCTGGCAGACCGATGACAGCCTGGACGGCCAGCCCTCTGGCGAGTTTTCGGCGTGGCCGGTGCGCTACGAGGCGGACGGCGCGGTGCGACGGTGCGGCGCCTTCCACGGCAACGTCAAAGGCGAGATGCGCGCACCGCGTGACATGCCGCGCTGGGCCAGCCGCATCCTGCTGGAAATCGTCAGCGTGCGCGTGGAGCGCCTGCAAGACATCAGCGATGCCGATGCGATCGCCGAAGGGATTGGCCTCAACGAATCGGCGGCTGGCGTGCCGTCGACCAACCCGCCCGGGGAGACGCTGCCCGTTGCGACGTTCCGCCGCGGTGTGTGGGAGCCGATCTATGGCGCCGAGGGGTGGGAGGCGAATCCCTGGGTGTGGGTGGTCGAGTTTCGGAGGATTGAGGCATGAAGCTTTCACTAGACGAATGGGCCGCCAACCAGTACGGCAAGCACATCCCTTGCATGGCAACGCTGCGCCGCTGGGCTCGGGACGGCCACATCTTCCCCGCCCCGCAAAAGATCGGCCGCAAGTGGCTGGTTGACGAAACCGCGAGATATGTTGAAATCGGCCTCCTCGAACCCACCCGGCCAACCCCGGACCAGCTGGCGCGCGCGCCGCTGATCCGCCGCATCATGGAGAACAATAATGGGCCGACGTCGCACCGCCATAAACAGAGGGCTACCCCCTAACCTCTACCAACGCAAAGGCTACTACGCCTGGCGCGACCCGCGCGACGGCAAGGAATACGGGCTAGGCACCGATAAGAAAAACGCCATCGCCCAAGCGATCGAGGCCAACCTGCTGGTGAGCGGTCAATACAGCCCTCACCGGCTGGTCGACCGCCTCACCGGCGCCGCCGACCGCACCTGCCTGGACTGGTACGAACGCTATATGCTCATCCTGGACAAGCGCGGCATCAAGCCAAAGAGCATCACCGCCGCCAAGGATCAACTGCGCGCAGCCATGAAGAAATGGGGCATCCGCCCGCTTGAACAGATCACCGTGCTGGACGTAGCCGACCTGCTCAAGACGTGGACCGACGCCTGCAAAGAACGCATGGCCAGCATGGTACGCAGCCGCCTCACCGACTACTTCCGCGAAGCCATGGCCGCCGGCTGGACCAACGCCAACCCGGCCGACGCCACCAAGGTGCACGGCCTCAAAACCAAGCGCGAGCGGCTGCGCCTTGACGGATTCAACGCCATTCTGGCGGAAGCCGAAAAGGACGAGCGCCGCAAGTGGGCTCACAGCGCCTTCAAGCTGGCGCTGCTCACTGGCCAGCGCCGCGAAGACTTGGCCAACATGACTCCCGCCGATATTCAGGACGGCTACCTGTGCATCATCCAGGAGAAAACCGGCATGCGCCTACGCTTACCTCTCGACCTGAAACTCGCAGCCCTGCCGCAGTCTCTGGGCGAGGTCATCGCCGAATGCCTGGACAGCGGCGTCAAGAACCCCGACACACTCCTCCATGCCCGGCAGTTTGCCCACCGCGTTCGCCCCGGCCAGCGACTACGCCCCGAGCTGCTGACCCGCGCCTTTGCCGACGCGCGCGACGCCGCCCAGGTAGGCGGCCAGGAGAACCCACCCACCTTCCACGAAATCCGGTCGCTGTCCGGACGGCTGTACGAGGAAGCCTACGGAGAGAAATTCGCCCAGCAGCTGCTCGGCCATAGGAACGCCAACACGACGGCCCTCTACCTGGACAAGCGTGGCTCAGAATGGGTTACCGTTGCCCTGCCGGCACGGCCTCAAGAGGAACGCGAAGAAGCCCGGCAAACCGCCTGAAACACCCCCTCGACCAACCCCGCCACGGCGGGGTTTTTGCGTTTCTGGCTTCATGAAAATCCGCCAGGACACACCGTAGCGACAGGCATTTTTCGGGAAAATATCGGGATTAATTCGGGAAGAAATCCGCAAAGCCGCACCGGGTAAGGCTCTCAGGCTGATGCGGGTATACGGATGTTGTAGGTCGAAACCTTGAGCGGTTCCATTATGTCAGCCAGCCCTTCCGCATCGCGCCTTGGCGTTGCCGGGTTGCCACGGCGGCACCCGGCAGGCACTGCCCGCCCGGCCTGACGAGACAAAAAAACGCCAATCGGATAAACCCACTATAGACAGCCGGCACACCCCGCGCCTTGCCGCATCGGCAAAAACAACAGCCCCGCGTGGCGGGGCTGTTGGGGTCAGGCGCCGGGCCGCGGCCAGGCTACGGCTTACTTCTTGGTGGTGGCACTCTTGGCGGCACGCGGAGCCTTCGGGGCCTTCGGGCTCTTAAGCTCAACCACCTCCTTCACCTCGGCCGCCACCACCGGCTCGGCGGCCACCACGACAGGAGCCTCCGCCACCACCGCCTCGGCAGGCACCTCCACCTTGGCCTCGGGAGCAGTCTCAACCAGCAGACGCTCAAGCAGCTTGCTGCGGGAGGAAATGCGGCGGTCGAAACGCCAGTCGTTCAGCAATTCGATCGCCGCCTCGAAATAGCGCATGTCGATCTCGTACAAGGCCTTCAGGTCGAACGACTGGCCCAGCTCCAACGCTGCGGCCAGATCTTTCAGCACCTGTACCTGTTCTGCGTTCTCGCCCGACTCAATGTACTTCCTGATTTTCTTGGCAGCGTTCATCGTCAATCCTTGCTTTTATAAAGAATAAAATTACATGTCATGCAATTTTAACATGGGGTAAGCCGGAACAATTTTAAGGTTTTCTTACAACCCCCAACACGACTTGCAGCAAGCCCGCCGGTGCCGGCAATCCATTAAAGCAAACGCGGCCGGCACGCGCCACCCGGAACGAGCCGGCAGGCGGGAGAGAGGGCGAGATCAGGACGGCAGGTAGCGCGGCAACAGGCGCAGCGCCTCGGCGTTGGAAGGGGAAAAAACCTTGTCGGCGGCCTCGGCCCAGGGCAGCCACTGGTAGCGGCTATGTTCGTCCGGGGCCAGCGTCACCGGCCGCGGCGCCGGCAGCAGCAGACCGAACACATGCTCTTCGTTCTCGGTCACGCCGGGCGGGTAGCGATGGCGCCAGTGCGGATAGATTTCGTAACGATTGGTGATGTGCCAGTCGCTCAACGCATAGGCATCGGCGTCGAGCCCGGTCTCTTCGCGCACCTCGCGTCGCGCCGTGTCGATCAGCGCCTCCTGCCCTTCCCGGCTGCCCGTCACCGACTGCCAGAAACCGGCGCGGTCGGCGCGTTCGATCAGCAAGACCTGACCGTCGGCAGAATGGATCACCACCAGCACCGATACCGGCTGCTTATTGCCCATCAGCCCTTGCTCCCGGCGTCCGGCTTGTCGAGTACCGCCATCAGCCCGGCCAGCTCGACCGCCGACTTGACGCCCATCTTGTCGAACACACGCGAGCGGTGCACTTCCACCGTCTTCATGCTGATCGCCAGTTCGTCGGCGATCTGCTTGTTGAGCTTGCCCGCCAGGATCAGCTGCATCACCTCGCGCTCGCGCTCGGTGAGCAACGCCAGCGACTGGTTCAGCCGGCTCAGCCGCCCGAAGCGGTCGCGCTCCTGCTGGTCGCGCAGCAGCGCCTGGTCGACCATGGCCAGCAGCCGGCCGTCGTCGAACGGCTTCTCCATGAAATCGATGGCGCCGAGCTTGAGCGCCGCCACCGCGTGCGGCACGTCGCCGTGCGCGGTGAGCATGATCACCGGCGGGCAGTAGGGGTGTTCGGCCAACCTTTCGAGCAGCACGATGCCGCTGATGCCGGACAGGCGCAAATCGACGATCAGCGCATTGAAGGCAGCCGGGCCGGGGCCGGCCAGAAAAGCCTCGGCACTGTCGAAACCCGTGGTCTGGAAGCCCTGCCCGTCGAATAGCCAGATCAACGAGTCGCGCACCGCCTCGTCGTCGTCAATCACCGCAAGCTGCTTATCCGACATGCTCTCCCTCTCGTGGTTAGGCGGCGTCCCCGCTGGCCTGGGCCAGTATGCGCACCTCGCGCTGCGGGAACGGGATGGTGATGCCATGTTGCTTGAAAGCGCGCCAGATGGCCAGATTGATCTCCGACTTGAGCCCCAGGAAGCCGTTTTCAGGATCGGCCACCCAGAACCCCAGCTCCATGTTGATGCCGCTGTCGGCGAAGGCGGTGACGAACGAGGCCGGCGCCGGGTCGTGCAGCACGCGCGGATGCACCGCGGCTTCACGCAACAGCCGCAGCACCAGTTCCAGGTCGCTGTCGTAGCCGACCTGCACCGTCACGCTGGTCCAGATGCTCTTGTCCGAATAGGACTGGTTGATCACGGTACTGGCGATCAGCGTATCGTTCGGCACCAGGGCCTCCGAGCCGTCGGCGGTTTTCAGCACCACGTAGCGCGAGGTGATCTTGGTAACGTAGCCGGTGCGGTTGTCGATCATCAGCCGGTCGCCGATGCGGATCGAGCGGTCGAGCAGGATGATGAAGCCGGAAACGTAATTGCTGGCGATCTTCTGCAGACCGAAGCCCAAACCGACGCCCAACGCGCCACCGAACACCGACAGCACGGTGAGGTCGATGCCGATGATCGGCAGCGCCACCATCACCCCGGCCACCAGCAGCACAGTCCGCGCCAACTTGGTGAACACGATGCGCAGGCTCAGATCGATATCGGTGAGCTTCATCACCCGCGATTCGATGATGCGGCTCACCCACAGCGAGCCCACCAGGATGATGGCCACCCACAGCAAGCCGGTCAGGATCATGTACAGGTTGACCTCGACCTTGCCGACGTGGAAACGGATCGACTCCAGCCAGTCCACCGCCAGGGTATCGACACCGATGGCCCAGCTGACGAAGCCCAACCAGAACAGCGTGGCGAGAAAATGCTCGGTGGTGCGCTCGAAGCGCCCCTTGGGCAGCGCCTGGCGCACCATGGCGGTGGCGAGGCGGATCAGCCCGAGCCAGAACAGCATGGCGCTGGCGATGGGCAGGAGCTGCGGCGCCTCGCCCAGAACCAGGCGCCACAGCCCCGCGCTGACAATCACCAGCACCTGCGCCGCCAGCGGCAGCACCAGGCGGAAACCGGCGTAGGGCAGAAAACGGTCATACCGCTCGGGATGAAGGGCGAACAGGCGGCGGTACACCCTCCTCGCCACGTACAGACCCGCCATGAATGCGGCCAACGCCAGCACGAGTTCCAGCCAGCCGGCTGGCGTTTCCAGCGTCAGCAGCAGTTTTTCCAGGGTAAGCAGTTTGTCGCCGTTGACCAGCATGCCGAGAAAGCCTTCCTTAATGGGTGACAGAGAGAGCCGGTTGCGGCGCATCGACCGACAGCACGCCGTCGGTCAGGCGCAGCACGCGCCCGGCGCGGCTCGCCAGGCGGTCGTCGTGGGTGACGATCACCAGGCTGGTGCCGAGGCTGGCGTTCAGTTCCAGCATCAGTTCGAACACCGCGTCGGCGTTGCCCCGGTCGAGGTTGCCGGTCGGCTCGTCGGCCAGCACGCAGGCCGGCCGCGTCACCAGCGCGCGGGCGATGGCGGCGCGCTGCCGCTCGCCGCCGGACAACTCGCCCGGCTTGTGCGCCAGACGGCGCGACAGGCCGACGCGGCCCAGCATCTCCGCCGCCTGCTGCTCCGCCTCGGCGCGCGGCATGCGCCGGATCAAAAGCGGCATCATGACGTTTTCCAGCGCGGTAAATTCCGGCAGCAGGTGATGGAACTGATAGACGAAACCGAGCGAACGGTTGCGCAACTCGCCACGCTGGCGCTCGCTCAGGCGCGACAGCGATTGCCCCAGCACCTCGATCTCGCCCGAACTCGGGGTGTCGAGCCCGCCCAACAGGTGCAGCAAGGTGCTCTTGCCCGAGCCGGAGGCACCGACGATAGCCAGCCGCTCGCCCTTTTCCACCTCGAGCGTCACCTTCGACAGCACCTGGACGTTCAGCCCGCCCTCGTCGTAGACCTTGGTCAGATCGTGACAACGCAATACCTTATTCATAGCGCAGGGCCTCCGCCGGCTGGGTACGCGCCGCGCGCCAGCTCGGATACAACGTGGCCACGAGGGCCAGCAGCAGCGAAATCACGGTAATGGTGGAGACATCGCTCCACTGCACGTCGGACGGCAGGTAGTCGATCATGTACACCTCGCTCGACAGGATCTTGGTGCCGATGATGCGTTCGATCAGCGGCACGATGACGTCCAGGTTGAGCGCCACCAGCACCCCGCCGGCGACACCGGAGAAGGTCCCCAGCACGCCGGACACGGCGCCCTGGATCATGAAGATCTTCATGATGCTGGAAGGCGCCGCCCCCAGGGTGCGCAGGATGGCGATGTCGGCCTGCTTGTCGGTGACCACCATCACCAGCGAGGAGACCAGGTTGAACGCCGCCACGGCGACGATCAGCGTCAGGATGATGGTCATCATGCGCTTCTCGATCTGCACCGCGCGGAAGTAGTTGGCGTTGGTATCGGTCCAGTCGGTGGTGAGCGCGCTGGCCGACAGCTTGTTACGCAGCTCGGCCTTCACCAGCGGCGCCGCCATCGGGTCGTCCAGCTTCAGGCGCACCCCGCTCACCATGCTGCCCATGCGGAACAGCACCTGGGCGTCCTTGAGGTGGATCATCGCCAGCGACGAGTCGTACTCGAACATGTCGACCTTGAACATGCCCACCACGGTGAACTGCTTCAGCCGCGGCAACATGCCGGCCGGGGTGACGCTGCCCTCCGGGGTGATCACCGTGACCTTGTCGCCGGTCACGACGTTGAGCTGGCGCGCCAGCTCGACCCCCAGCAGGATGCCGAACTCGCCCGGCTTGAGCGAGGCCAGCTTGCCGGTCACCATGTGCTTGCCGACATCGACCACGCGGTCCTCGCTGGCCGGGTCGATGCCGCGGATGAGGGCCCCGCGCACGTTGCCGGCCGCCGACATCAGGCCCTGGGCATTGACGAAGGGCGCGGCGGCGATGACGTGCGGTTCCTTGGCGGCCAGCCCGGCCACCGATGGCCAGTCCGACAACTTGCCTTGGTAGGTACTGACCTCGACGTGCGACGCGACGCCGAGAATGCGGCCGCGGATTTCCTTCTGGAAACCGTTCATCACCGACAGCACGATGATCAGCGCCGCCACACCGAGGGCGATGCCCAGCACCGACACCAGCGAAATGAAGGAAATGAAACCGTTGCGGCGTTTGGCGCGCAGGTAGCGGAAGCCGATCAGGGCTTCAAAAGGGAGGGCCATCCGGAAGAATCCTCGGGCAGGGAGCAATAGGTAAACGTCGTGGCGCGCATCGAGGCCAGTACGATTGGCGCCACGGGGCAAAGAGGCAAGGCAGCCGCGCGGGCGGTTGACGTCAACGGCGCTCAGCCCTGATAGGGGTTGTCGAGACTCTGCATCATCGCCACCAGGAAGGCGCGCACCTGACGCTCGTCGCACCCCATCAGGATGGCATCCTCGAAGGCATCCTGCGCCATCTGCGCCAGCTCCTCGAGGTTCTCGTTCATCACCTTGATCTTCTCGACGCAGGCGACCACGTTGCCCTCCGGATCGAGCCAAACCGGTTGTTGCAGTTTCATAGGACGTTCCGTTCGACTTTCAAAAACGCAATGCCCGCCAGGGCGGGCATCGACGGTAGCGCGCGGCATGCCGCATCAATGCGACGAGGCCACTTTTTTCTTGTGGGCGCCCTTGGCGGACTTGCCGGCCACGGACGACTTGCTCCTGGTCTCTTCGGCCTTCTTGCCACGGGACGACCTGCCCGTCTTGGCGGAAGCCTTGCCCTTGTCGGAGGCGGCCTGTTCCTGCTTGCAGTGACGGCCCTTGCGACAGACCACCTTGGCGCCCGAATCCTTGGCCTCCGCCGCCGCGGCTTCCTGCTTGCAGCGCCGCCCCTTGCGACAGACCACCTTGGCACTCGGCGCCTTGGCCTCCGCCACCGCCTTCGAGACGTTCTTCGCCGGAGCCGGCTCACTGTCGTCGCGCACGAAGTTCGAGGCCGAGCCGCGGTTCACGCGCCGGGCGCCGTTGTAGCGCGACGTCCAGTAATCCTGATTCATGTTGGAGACTTCGACCGACTTGCCGGTGCGCGGGGAGTGGATGAACTTGCCGCCCCCCATGTAGATGCCAACATGCGAGTACTGGAAGCCACGGGTATTGAAAAAGACCAGATCACCGGGCGCCAGTTCACTTTTATCGACCGCTTTTCCGGTATGCGCCATTTCCGCCGCCGTGCGCGGCAGATTCACCCGTAATGATTTTTTGAATACATACTGAATGAAACCACTGCAATCCAGCCCTGCCGAAGGATTACTGCCGCCAAAACGGTAAGCTACGCCCAGCAGGCTCATGGCCTGCAACAACAGGTCGCCGACAGCCTCTTCGCCCGGTGCGGCAAACTTGCCGATGGGGTCTTCCTGGGTCTCGGCGGCGGGGTGATTTTCCGTGGGGGCTTTGTCTGGCGCGGCATAAGCCAATACCATAAAGGTAGCCAGCACCCAAGCCAGTAGGTGCAGATGCAATTTCATAGGCCGCACTCTATCGGACGAGGCGTGGAGTGTAAAGCCAACCCAAAATGCGGGATACCCGATGCTGAAAGAAACCCTGATCGCCATGCGCGACCTGCCGCGCCTGAAGGAAATCACCGGAATCCTGTTCCGCCACGGACTCGGCCAGTTCGCCCAGCGCCTGAAGCTGCCACGGGCACTGGCCAAGGCCGGCGCCTGGCTGAATCTTCCCTTGCCGGAAGGCGACGAGGGCCTGCCGCCGCCGGTGCGGGTGCGCCTGGCGTTCGAGGAACTCGGCCCGACCTTCATCAAGCTGGGACAGATTCTCTCCACCCGCGTCGACGTCTTCCCGCAGGAATGGATCACCGAATTCGAGAAGCTGCAAAGCAACGTGCCCCCCCTGCACCCCGAGCAGGTGCCACACCTGGTGAAGCAGGCGCTGGGACACCCGATCGAGGAGCTGTTCGCGGAATTCGAGATGGAGCCGATCGGCTCGGCCTCGATCGCCCAGGTGCATCGCGCCACGCTCAAGGACGGCACCGTGGTGGCCGTCAAGCTGCGCCGCCCCGGCATCCTGCCCAAGGTACAGGCCGACCTGCGCATCCTCGAACACATCGCCGGGCTGATCGAGCTGGAGTTTCCCGATGCCCGGCGCTACCAGCCGACCGAAATCGTCAACGAGTTCGCCCGGTCGCTCAACCGCGAGATGAACCTGGCGATCGAGGCGCGCAACATGGAGCGCTTCCGGCGCGACTTTGCCGACGACCCCTTCGTGCACGTGCCCGGGGTGTATTGGGACTACACCAACCCCGCGGTCAACGTGCAGGACTTTATCGACGGCCAGGCTGCCACCCGGGTCGACGCGCTGCAGGCGGCGGGGCTCGACCCCATCACGCTGGCCGACCGCGGCGCCGACGCGGTGCTGCGCATGATCCTGATCAACGGCTTCTTCCACGCCGACCCGCACCCCGGCAACGTGATTTTCCAGCCCGACAACTGCATCGCCTTCATCGACTTCGGCATGGTCGGGCGCATCAGCCATGCCCGCCGCGACGAGATCGTCGACCTCCTGGCCGCCCTGTCGGGGCGCGACGAACGCGCCATGATCGACGTGCTGATCGAATGGACCGGCACGACCCCGGTCGACGAGGACAAGTTCGCCGACGACATCAGCGAGTTCATGTTCCAGTACGAGCACGTGCCGTTGAAGGACCTCAACATCAGTCAGCTGATCGTCGACATCATGGCGCTGATCCGCGACCACGGCATCGTGCTGCCGCCGGACATGGCGATGCTGTTCAAGGCGCTGATCACGCTGGAAGGCCTGGGGCGCCAGCTCAACCCGGACTTTCAGCTGGTCGAGCACCTGACGCCGTTCGTGCGCGAGCTGATCCTCAACCGCTACACGCCGAAAACGCTGCTCAAGCGCGGCAAACAGACCCTGGTCGAAGCCATGGGCATGATCGGCGATCTGCCCCGCGACCTGATCCGGCTGGGCAAGGACATCCGCCACGGCAAGTTCCGCATCAACTTCGACTTGCAGCGGCTCGACAGCTTCGGCCGCCAGCTCGACCGCACCGCCAACCGGCTGACCATGGGCATCGTCACCGGCTGCCTGATCATCGGCTCGTCCATCGTCATGACGGTGAACGCCGGACCCAAGCTGTTCGGGCTGCCTTTCTTCGGCTTTCTGGGCTTCATGGTGGCGTTCTTCAACAGCATCTGGCTGATCTGGTCGATCTGGCGCGCCGGTAAGGAATGGTGAAGCCATGAAACATGCACTCTTTGCCGCTTTATGGCTGGCTTCGGCCAACGTCATGGCCCTGGAGGTGATCGACCTGGGCTGGCGCGATGGCCGCGAGGTGGCCGACGCCATCGCCCCCCACCTCCAGCCGGGGGAAAGTGCCAGCGGCCTGGGGCGGCAACTGATCCTGGATGCCTCACCGGCGCGGCTCGCCACCCTGCGCCGCCTGGCGCGCACCCTGGACGTGCGCCCGAGCAATCTGCTGATTGAGGTCGAACAGAACGGTGGCGCGCGCCAGAGCGACTCCACGCTGTCGCTCGGTGGCGCGGCGCGCATCGGCAACGCTGAGCTTGACCTCGGGCGCCGCCGCGGCGACCTGGCCCTCGGCGCCGACGCCACACAAAGCCGGAGCAGCAGTCGCAGCCGCCAGACGCTGCGACTGCTCGACGGCGGCAGCGGTTTCATCGAGAGCGGCAGCAGCCGCCCCCTGCCCTGGCTGATGGTCACGCCACGCGGAGGCCTGCTGCGCGGGGCCGAGTATCAGGATGCCGTGACGGGCTTTTACGTACGGCCGAGGCGCAACGGCAGCCGCGTGGTAGTGGAGCTGGCGGCGCGCCAGGAGGCCTTCGGCGTCGGCAGCATCGAGCAGAATCGGCTGAGCACCTCGGTGGAAGGCGCCGTCGGCGAGTGGCTGAACGTCGGCAGCGTGGGTCTCGACGAGCAGGGACGGCAAGTGATGCTGATCGGCGTCAGCCAGCGCCTGCACTCGGTGGAACGCACCGTGCGCATCCGCGTCCTGGCCGACAACTAGCTCCCGCATCGCCCCTCTTCTTGCCGCGCGGCATCCTTCCCGGCAGACGCCCCGGCACGGCGCCTCCAGCAGGCTGTTTCCGGTTTGCAACAGGCCCGACAAGGTGGCGATCGCGAGTCGTTGACTTAACAAATGATAATAATTATCATTTGTTAAATTACTCATCCTCAAGGAGCACCCGATGAACGCCATGCTGGTCGGCGCCGACACCCTGGGCAACATCCCCACCGTGCTGGAGAGTTTCGGCATCTCCATCCATCGCCATCTGAGCGGACGCAACAGCTCGCATCAGCGCAAGCTCGACCGCCTGCCCGCCGGCACCGACATGCTGATCCTGTTCACCGACTTCCTCGGCCACAACGTGATGCGTCACTTCCGCGCCCTGGCCTCGGAACAGAACGTGCGCTTCATCGCCTGCCGCCGCTCGGTGTGCGCGCTCAAGCAATCACTGAGCGGCGTCGGCCTGTGCGAGCAAAGCGCCTGCGCCAACTGTCCCAATGCCGCCAAGCGCGGCAAGGGCAGGCACTGAGAACCTGTTTACGATCTGCTGTGCGTCGACGATACGGCGTTAAAACCGTCTGCGGAACGCTCATTTACCCCGTGTAAACTGCGCTTCCTCAGCCGTTTTTGCCTTGTCTCGCTCTAGCTCGCGAGATCCTAAACAGGTTCTGAGGCTCCCCAGAAATGATCAAGGCCGGACGACGTCCGGCCTTGATCCATGCTGCTGAGCGCCCGGCGGGCTACTCCCCTCGCCCGGCCTTGCGTGCCGCTTGCTGCATCAGCTGCAGCTGGCGCGAGAATTCGCTGCAGTTGCCGCACAGGAACAGATGAATGCGCAGGCGCAGGTACTCGCTCTTGCTCAACGGGCGGTCGAGTGCATCGGAAATCAGCCGGCTGGCCTGTTTGCAGTTGATTCTCACGCGGCACCTCCTCCCAGCCAGCGGATTTCCAGGCATTCCCGCAGGCTCATGCGCGCCCGGTACAGCAGCACCGAACAGTTGGTCGCGGTGATGTCGAGGTTCTTACAGATGTCGGCAATCTCCATGCCGATCACCTCGCGCATCACGAACACCATCGCGGTACGTCGCGGCATCACCTGCGAGCAGCGCTCGAACACTTCCCAGAATTGCTTGGCGACCAGTTCCTGCTCCGGTCCGCTCCATTCGCGGATGGCGTGCTGCCAATGGCCGCTGGCGTCGAACAGGGCGTCGATGTCGCCATCGTCGAGCGTGTCCTCGAACGGCTCCAGCGGTACCTCGCGCGACTGGCGGCGCACGGCGTCGATCAGCTTGAAACGCAGGATCGAGGTCAGCCAGGTGCGTGGCGACGACTTGCCGGCGAACGACGAACGCGACTCCAGCGCCGCCAGCAGCGTCTCCTGCACCACTTCGTCGGCGGCCTGGCGGTCGCGCAATTGCGCCAAGGCATAGCGCAGCAGGTAGGCACGTTCCGCCTCGATCAGTTCGGGAGTCATCATCGCGCTGCGGCCCTTCCCAGGTGAATGGTCATGCCTTGCAATAGTCGATGGCGTCCGCCAGGCGGTCCACGGCCACGATCTCCAGTCCCTCGACCGGCTGGCGCGGGCGGTTGGCGGTGGGCACGATGGCGCGGGTGAAGCCGAGCTTGGCCGCTTCCTTGAGGCGCTCCTGGCCGCGCGACACCGGACGCACCTCGCCGGCCAGGCCGACCTCGCCGAACACCACCAGTTTTTCCGGCAGCGGACGGTTGCGCAGCGACGAGACGATAGCCAGGATCACCGCCAGGTCGGCCGCCGGTTCCGAGATCTTCACCCCACCCACGGCGTTGAGAAACACGTCCTGGTCGAAGCACGCCACCGTGGCGTGACGGTGCGCCACGGCCAAGAGCATGGCGAGCCGGTTCTGCTCCAGCCCGACGGTGAGCCGCTTGGGCTGGAAGCCGTGGGCGTCGTCCACCAGCGCCTGCACCTCGACCAGCAACGGTCGCGTGCCCTCCTGCGTCACCAGCACGCAGGACCCGGCGACGTCGTCGCGGTACGACGACAGGAAGATCGCCGACGGGTTGGACACACCCTTGAGGCCCTTGTCGGTCATCGCGAACACACCCAGCTCGTTGACCGCGCCAAAGCGGTTCTTGATGGCGCGGATCATGCGGTGGCTGGAGTGCGACTCGCCCTCGAAATACAGCACGGTATCGACCATGTGCTCCAGCACGCGCGGGCCGGCCAGCGAGCCTTCCTTGGTGACGTGGCCGACCAGGAGGATGGTGGTGCCGGTCTGCTTGGCCATGCGCGTCAACTGGGCGGCGCACTCGCGCACCTGCGATACCGAGCCGGGCGCCGAGGTGACCTGCTCGGTGTACAGCGTCTGGATCGAGTCGATCACCGCGACCTCGGGCGCCTCCTGCTTCAGCGTGGCGAGAATGGCCTCGAGGCGGATCTCGGCCAGGAAGCGCACGCGCGCCGGGTCGACCGCCAGGCGCGAGGCGCGCAGCGCGATCTGCTGCGGCGATTCCTCACCAGACACGTACAGCACCTTGCGGCGCGCACCGACCTCCGACAACGCCTGCAACAGCAGCGTGGACTTGCCGATGCCGGGGTCGCCGCCGATCAGGATCACCGCGCCGCGCACCAGGCCGCCGCCCAGCACGCGGTCGAGCTCGCCAATGCCAGACGGCTCGCGCGGCACTTCCACCGCTTCGACCTCGGACAGCACCTGCACCTGGCTGGTGGTATCGGCCCAGGCCTGGAAGCGCGGGTTGGCCGAAGCCGGCGCCTGGACGGTTTCGACCAGGGTGTTCCAGCTCTGGCAGTGCGGGCACTGTCCCTGCCACTTGGGCGACTGCCCGCCGCATTCGGTACAACTGTAAACGGTCTTGATTTTGGCCATGCGAATGTCGCCGGCGCTCAGCCGGCGGGAGAGGCGGCGGCGCTGCCGCCCTTCTTGTTGAGTTGCTTGATGATATCGAGCAGTTGCTTTTCCTCGCCCGACGGGTCTTTCGCCGAATTGCCAGAGGCCTTGGCCGGCAGTCCCCCGCGGCGGATGGCGGCCAGCACGGCGGCCACCTGCGGATCGTTGCGCATCGCCCGGTCGGCCTCTTCCGGGCTGAGCTGGGCCTGCGGCTTGTCGCCCACCGAGGCCGCACTGGCCTCCGGCTTGTGCGCCGCCGCGGGCGTGACCGGTGCGACGGGGTCTGAAGGGGGCGCAATGGTATCCAGCTTCTGCTTGACCATGTACTCGTGCATTTCCCGCCAGCCCGCGTAAATCTGCGCCTTGTCGGCGTCGGGATTGCGCTGGTAGCACTCCTCCAGCGAACGCCCGCTCTGGCGACAGGCAGCACCGACCGCCTTGTTGGCGTCCTTGGACAGACCAGAGACGTTGCTGACCCAGTTGCAGCCAGCCAAGGTCAGCAGCAGGGGAATGACGAGCAGGGAACGCATGAGGCCCCTTTCTTCAGGAGACGAGTTGCGGGCGCAGGTCCAGTTCGATCACCCGACCGCTCTGCCCCTTGCTGGCCTCGCTCACCCAGAACAGGAAGTGCGGCAGCAGGTCGGCGATCGGGGCACGCTCGGTCTTGGCCTCGCCCGGGTGGGTACGGGTGCGCTGCGGCGCGTTGACCGGACCGGGAATCAGCAGGTTGACGCGCAGGTTGGGGTAGACGTCCCATTCGTTGGCGGCCACAGCGGTGAGGTAATGCAGGCCCGCCTTCGAGGCGCCGAAGCCGCCCCAGTACGCGCCCGGCTTGGCGCCATGGCTTTCGCCCACGAACAGCACCGCGGCGTCCGGCGACTCGGTCAAGAGCGGCAGGCAGGCACGCGTCAGCGCGAACGGTGCCACGGTGTTGATGCGGTACTGGTTCATCCACTCGTCCACCGTCTGATTGGACAGCGGCGAGAGCGCGTAGAAATGCGAAGCGCAATGCACGATGCCGTCCAGCCGGCCGCAGGTCTGCTTGATCTGGAAGGCCAGGTTGTTGAACTGCTCGTCGGTGGCCGTCAGCAGGTCGAGCGGGATCGCGACCGGCTCGGGAGCCCCGGCCGCCACGATCTCGTCGTACACTCCCTCCAAGCGCTTCACGCTACGCGCCAGCACCACTACCGTGGCACCGTGGCGGGCGTAATGCAGCGCCACCTCGCGACCGATCCCCTGAGTGGCACCGGTCACCAGGATCACCCGGCCGGCAAGGCTTGCGTTGTTCTGTTCAGTCGTCATCATCGGTTTTTCTGTTTCATCCAATCCTGCTTCAACATCTGCGCGGCGGAAACCCCGCTCTGCACGGCGGCCTCCAGCGTGGCCGGGTACGGCGAATCGACCCAGTCGCCGGCCAGATAGCCGCATTGTACGCCGATGCGCGTCCCCGGGCGCAGCACGCCCGCTACGGCGGCGAAGGTGGCGCGTTTCTCCACCAGCACGCGCGACCACAGCGGCGGCGCCAGCTCCGGCTGCAGACGGCGCAGGTCGGCGAGCACCCGAGCGACCAGTTCGTCCTGCGGCAAGGCGGTGACGGCGTCATCCGGGGCGCTGATCACCGCCGCCACCAGGCCACGCTCGCCGCTCAGCGCCTCGCGGTCGAACAGCCAGTCGGCGGTGCCGCCGGCGACCCCGGTCATCCGGCGCGGCAGCCGCACACGTTGGCCGAAGCGCAGGTATACCGTGCATATCGGCAGGTAATGCAAAAGCTGAAGCCGCTGCTGCAACGCCGTATCGTCCAGCAAGGCGGCGGCATGCTGCGGCCCGACCGCCACGATGGCGGCATCGAAGCGCTCGTCATCGATCTCGGCGCCGCCGTCGGCGAAGGAGACCCGGCGCACCCGGCAGCCGCTGCGCAGCTGCACCCCCTGCCCTTCCAGCCATGCCCACGCCGGCTGCGGAAACAACGCCGACAAGTTGTGCCGCGGCAGCAGCAGGTCACTGTCGGCGCGCGTGGCGCCCAGGCTGTCTCGCAGCACGTTGGCCAGTATCTGCATCGAGGCCTCGGCCAGCGGGGTGTTCAGCGCCGACAACACCAGCGGCTGCCAGAAACCCGCCAGCAGCGCCGCCCCCTGCCCTTGCGCGGCCAGCCACTCGGCCACCGGCATGTCCTGGGCCAGACGCCACTGCTGGCGCTTGAGCCTGTCGAGCGCCCGGCTCAGCCGCCACTTGTCGCGCCAGCCGATGCCACGGGCCGTCAGCAGTCCCCACGCCACATGCAGCGGCGCCGGCAGCGGCGGGCATTGCAGGCTCAAGCCGCCGTGGCGGTGCCAGTTCATCGGCTGGCGCAGCAACACGGTGTCGGGGTCGACGCCGACCCGGGCCATCAGCCGCAGGCACTCGCGGTAGGCTCCGATCAGGATGTGCTGGCCGTTGTCGAGCGCCAGGTCGGCATCGCGCACCCGCCGCGCCCGCCCGCCGGGCTCGCGCCCGGCCTCGAACAGCGTCAGCTCGGCAAAGCCGGCTAGCTCGACCGCGGCCGCCAGCCCGGCCCAGCCGGCGCCGATCACGGCAACACGGGGGCGGCTCACGGCTGGTAGCCGAATACCCAGGTTTTCCACGCCAGCCACAGCTTGCGGATCGGGGTCAGCGACAGGCGCTGGTTGAGCACCTTCTGCGGGCCGTCGAGTTTGATCTCGGCCAGGGTGGCGCGGTAGATCGCCGCCATCAACAGGCCGGGACGCTGCGCCTTGACGTCGCTCTTCGGCAACTGCTCCCAAGCCTGGCGGTAATACTGCTCGGCGCGCTCGATCTGGAAATCCATCAATTGGCGGAACGCTTCGGTTTCGCGGTAGTGCTGGATGTCGGATGCCGGTACGTTGAAGCGGCGCAGCTCCTCGACCGGCAAGTAGATACGTCCGCGCCGGGCATCCTCGCCGACGTCGCGGATGATGTTGGTGAGCTGGAACGCCACCCCGAGCTCGTGTGCGTACTTCAGCGTGTGCTGGTCGGTGTAGCCGAAAATCTGCGCCGACAACTGCCCCACCACCCCGGCGGCACGGTGGCAGTACAGCAGCAGATCGGCAAAACGGTCGTAGCGGGCGAAGTCGAGGTCCATCTCCATGCCGTCGATGATCTCTTCCAGCAACTTCTGCGGCAGGCCGTAGGCCGCCACGTGCGGTTGCAGCGCCTGCGTCACCGGATGCTGGGGTTGGCCGGCGTAGAGGCGGACCAGCTCCGCCCGCCACCAGGCCAGTTTGGTCCGCGCCACGTTTTCGTCATGGCATTCGTCGACCACGTCATCCACCTCGCGGCAGAAGGCATAGAGCGCGGTGATGGCGCGCCGCCGCTCCTCCGGCAAGAAACGGAAACTGTAATAGAAGCTGGAACCGCTGGAAGCGGCCTTGTCTTGGCAATATTGGTCGGGCGTCACGCGCCTCTCCTGAAAAAGTGTCTAGTTGGCCCGCAGGGCGCGCCACAGCATATACGCCCAGTCGCGTTTGGTCAGCACCGGCCGTTGCCGGAACACGTCGCCGCCCGAGGCATGCAGCTTCTGCAAGATGCGCTCGCCGCCCATGACGATGAGGCGTAATTCCAATCCGAATCGGCCCTTGAGCTTCTTGCCCAGCGGCGCCCCGGCCTGCAACATCTTGCGGGCCCGTTCAATCTGCTTGAGCATCAGCGGCGCCCACAACCCGCCGCTGTCGCCGGCGGCAATCTGCGCCTCGGCCACCCGGAAGCGGCGCAAATCCTCTTGAGGCAGGTAGACCCGGTCCTTGCGCCAGTCGATCGCCACGTCTTGCAGGAAGTTGATCAGCTGCAAGGCGGTGCAGATGCCGTCAGCCATCGCCAGGCTGCGCGGGTCGGTTTCTCCGTACAACACCAGCATCAGCCGCCCTACCGGGTTGGCCGATCGCCGGCAGTAATCCACCAGTTCGGCAAAATTCTCGTAGCGTCCCTTGACCACGTCCTGACTGAATGCCGACAACAAGTCGTAGAACGGCTGAAGCGGCAGGGCGTGTGCACGGATGGCCTCGGCCAATGCCTGCATCAGGGGCATCTGCGGCGTGCCACCTGCACCGATCACATCGAGTTCGGCCCGCAGCGCGGCCAGTTCGTCCAGCCGCTCTTGCGGCGGACGCACGCCTTCGTCGGCCACATCGTCGGCATAGCGCGCGAAACGATAGACGGCATGCACCGCCCGGCGCATGCGCCGCGGCAGCAGGATCGACCCGACCGGAAAATTTTCGTAGTGATCAACCGACATGGCGGCCTTGCGACGAGTGCGAAACGGCGAATTATACCCGACGGGGCGAGGCAGGATTTTTTTCGTCCCCGCCTCTTTACAGCTCCGCCGCACCTTCTTATAATCCGCCGCACTTGAACGCACGTGTCGGGGCTATAGCTCAGCTGGGAGAGCGCTTGCATGGCATGCAAGAGGTCAGCGGTTCGATCCCGCTTAGCTCCACCAAACTCGCGTTCCGGTCTAGGTCCCCATCGTCTAGAGGCCTAGGACATCGCCCTTTCACGGCGGTAACCGGGGTTCGAATCCCCGTGGGGACGCCAAATCGATCGGCCAGCCTGCCACAGGCAAAACCCGGCCCGACACCCGAATTGCCAAAAGCGCCTGAGTCGGCTCACGATTCCAGGCGCTTTTTGTTTTTGCATCCTGCGTCTCTTTTCTGCCCCCTGCGCAGAGGCTTGCCAGAATCATTAGGCAACACCCCACCCCAAGCGATACTTTCACCTTCCTTTCCCCGCATCGCGGCGATGGTTGTTTCAGACTTGTCCAGCGCGGCAGTGCGACGACGCCAAGCCAAGCGGCTCGGTTCGAGTGCCGCAACCCACCTAATGGTTGCGACCGGAAAGCCGCCATGCAGGCATGGAACCCCGCGCTACGGTCTATGCTGAAGCACAGACGCAGGAGAGAACATCATGCGCTTCAGCGATCGAGAACAAGCCGCGACACGGTTGGCTTTGCGATTGGCCAGCTACCGCGGCCAGCACCCGCTAGTCCTTGCCATTCCCAGGGGAGCAGTCCCGATGGCCGAACTCATCGCGGACCAGCTGGAAGGGGAGCTGGACGTCGTCCTGGTGCGCAAACTGGGGGCGCCCTTCCAGCCGGAACTGGCGATCGGCGCGATCGACGAGTCCGGCTGGGCCTACATTTCCGACGTCGCCCGGCTCGCCGGCGCCTCCACCGAGTACATCGAACAGGAGAAACGAACGCAGCTCGAGCTGCTGCATCAGCGCCGCCAACGCTACAGCGGCTTGGCCGCTTCTGCCGACCCGGCCGGGCGCGTGGTGATCGTCGTCGACGACGGTCTGGCCACCGGCGCCACCATGATCGCCGCGCTGCGGGCGATCCGCACCAAGCAACCGGCGAAGCTGGTCTGTGCCGTACCGGTGGCTCCGCCAGACACCCTGGAGCAGGTTTCCAGCTACGCTGACGACATAGTGTGCCTGGAGACGCCGCTCAACTTCAGCGCGGTCGGACAGTTTTACGAACACTTCCCCCAGGTCAGCGACGAGGAAGTGGTCGAGATTCTGGAAAAGCAGCGCCGCTGAAGCACCCGCGCAATGTTGCCCGGCCTCGTGTCTCCGTGCACTGGCATCTGGAGAACGCGGGCGGCAAAAATTTTGCATTTTTTGCTTGACCCAAAAAAAGGCTATCGGTATAGTTCGCATCTCTCGCGATGCTTCAAGCAGAACGAGACAGGTTGTTCAGTGGGGGTATAGCTCAGCTGGGAGAGCGCTTGCATGGCATGCAAGAGGTCAGCGGTTCGATCCCGCTTATCTCCACCA
>NZ_JBYSWM010000017.1:0-86856 GCF_058781125.1 Pseudogulbenkiania sp. FW507-F1
GCCGTGCTGCCGGGCGAGGGGGGCTGCCAGACTGGCATGGCGTTCGCTTATTGATTTCCATATGACCCCGGCAGATTAAAATGCGCCCTTTTGGGGCGGTTTTGGTATTCTTTCCCGGTTTAAGTGGAGGTGCATGCCGCCTGGTCGGCACGCGACGCCAGGCAAGAACGCAGGTGTACCGAATCCGGTAACAGACGATAACCAGCACCCCGACGAGAGCGGGGGCATTCGATGAATCGGCGTATCGACGGCGGTGGTCCGACGTGCGCCAGAGGGAGATTTGACCATCATGATGGATGCTGTCGCACAGCCCAAGACGGCGGCCGGGGCTCAGGTTGACGAGAAGCCCTATCTGCAGATATCCGGGATCGTGAAGAAGTTTGGCGATCACTTCGCCGTCGATCATGTCGATCTCACCATTCGCCGTAATGAAATCTTCGCCCTGCTGGGGAGCTCAGGCTGCGGCAAGTCCACGCTGCTGCGCATGCTGGCCGGCATGGAACGGCCGACCGCCGGCAAGATCATCCTCGACGGCCAGGACATCACCGCTCTCGCGCCGTACGATCGGCCCATCAACATGATGTTCCAGAGCTACGCGCTGTTCCCGCACATGACGGTCGAGCAGAACATCGCGTTCGGCCTCAAGCAGGACAAGCTACCCAAGGACCAGATCGCCGCACGCGTCACGGAGATGCTCGATCTGGTGCAGCTGCGCAAGTTCGCCTCGCGCAAGCCCTACCAGCTCTCCGGCGGCCAGCAGCAGCGCGTGGCGCTGGCGAGAAGCCTCGCCAAGCGTCCGAAATTGCTGCTGCTGGACGAGCCCTTGGGCGCGCTGGACAAGAAGCTGCGTCAGCAGACCCAGCTGGAGCTGGTCAACACGCTGGAAACCGTCGGCGTGACCTGCATCATGGTGACGCACGATCAGGAAGAGGCCATGACCATGGCCTCGCGCATCGGCATCATGAGCGAGGGCCGGCTGCTGCAAGTGGGTACCCCGACCGAAATCTACGACTTCCCGAATTGCCGCTTCACCGCGGAGTTCATCGGCGAAACCAATATCTTCGGTGGCCAGGTAGTGGTGGACGAGCCGGACGGCGTGGAAATCGAGTCCACCGAACTGGGCGGGCGCGTCCGGATCGATCACGGCATCACCGGGCCCAAGGGCATGCAGGTCTGGGCCAGCATCCGTCCCGAGGACGTGCGGCTCGATCGTGGCGAATTCACCCCGGCGCCGAACGCGGCGCGCGGCAAGATCGAGGACATCGCCTACCTGGGCAGCTACTCGATCTATCACGTGCGGCTGCCCAGCGGCAAGGTGGTGAAGTCGGTGGTGCCGTCGTCGCGCTGGTACGAGGCGGGCGAAGAGCCGCCGACCTGGGGCGAGAGCGTGAACATCCGCTGGCGTCCCGACTTGCCAGTCGTCCTGACCATGTGAGGGAAGGGTGATGACTATGCTGCGTTCCATTCTCGAGCGTTTCAAGCCGGGTAAGGGGGCCGTGATCTCGGTGCCTTACTTGTGGCTGCTGGTGTTCTTTCTGGTGCCGTTCCTGATCGTGTTGAAGATCAGTTTCGCCGATCAGGATCTGGCGATCCCGCCGTTCACGCACCTGCTCAAGTACGACGGCGACATGAGCACGCTGAACATCGCGCTCAACCTGTCCAATTTCCTGTTCATCTTCACCAACGAGCTGTATCTCGACACCTATGTGTCGTCGCTCGAGGTGGCGTTGTTCACCACGCTGGCCTGCCTGTTGATCGGCTACCCGATCGCCTATGCCATCGCCCGTGCCAACCCGGCCATCCGCAATGTGCTGCTGATGCTGGTGATGCTGCCGTTCTGGACCTCGTTCCTGCTGCGGGTGTACGCCTGGATGGGCTTGCTCCAGCCCAACGGCATCATCAACAACCTGCTGATGTCGATGGGGCTGATCAGCCAGCCCCTGGAGATGTTCCACAACCAGTTCTCACTCTATCTGGTGATGGTGTACGCCTACCTGCCGTTCATGATCCTGCCGCTCTACGCGCACCTGGTGAAAATGGACGTGACCCTGCTGGAAGCGGCCAACGATCTGGGGGCGCGACCGCTCAAGACCTTCTGGACCATCACCTTGCCGCTGTCCAAGAACGGCATCGTCGCCGGCGCGATGATGGTGTTCATCCCGGCGGTGGGCGAATTCGTGATTCCGGAACTGGTGGGCGGGCCGGACGTGCTGATGATCGGCAAGGTGTTGTGGAACGAGTTCTTCGACAACAATAACTGGCCGATGGCCTCGGCGGTGGCGACCATCATGGTGCTGTTCCTGATCGTGCCGATTGCGCTGTTCCACCGCTATGAAACCCGTCAGCTGGAGGGGAAAAATGTATAACGGCAATCCGCTGCCCAAGACGCTCAAGGGGGTGTTGCTGCTGGGTTTCCTGTTCCTTTATGTGCCGATCGTCAGCCTGATCATCTATTCGTTCAATGCCTCCAAGCTGGTGACGGTGTGGGGCGGTTTCTCGACGCGCTGGTACGTGTCGCTGATGCAGAACGATCAGATCATCTCGGCAGTGACGCTGTCGATCAAGATCGCGCTGGCCTCCGCGACGGCGGCGGTGGTGCTGGGGACCATCGCCGGTTTCGTGCTGGCGCGCTTCGGGCGTTTTCGCGGCAGCACCTTGTTCGCCGGCATGATGACGGCGCCGATGGTGATGCCGGAAGTGATCACCGGCCTGTCGATGCTGCTCTTGTTCATCTCGATGCAACAGTTCTTCGGCCAACCTTCGGAACGCGGCTTCTTCACCATCTGGGCCGGTCATACCACGCTGTGCATGGCCTACGTCGCCGTGGTGGTGCGCTCGCGCCTGATCGAGATCGACAAGAGCCTGGAAGAGGCGGCGATGGACCTGGGGGCGCGCCCGATGAAGATATTCTTCCTGATCACGCTGCCGCTGGTGTCGCAGGCCATCGCCTCGGGCTTCCTGCTGTCGATCACGCTGTCGCTGGACGACCTGGTGACGACGTCCTTCCTGTCCGGGCCGGGGGCGACGACATTGCCGATGGTGATCTTCTCCAAGGTGCGTCTGGGCCTGAACCCGGAGATCAACGCGCTGGCGGCGATCACCGTGCTGCTGGTGGGGATTTTCGTGCTGGTTGCCAACTATCTGATGCTGAGCGCCCAGCGCAACCGGGCGCGTGCCATGGCCGCGGCCATGCGCGAAAACGACGCGCCGACCCCGCCTGGCAGCGGGGCGGGAGGGGCGGTGGCGACGGCCCCCTGATGGCTGGTCCGGAGGCGGGCGGATTCGCAAGAGTCTGTCCGCCTTCTTGCTTGGGAGCGGCGGATCGTGCGTGGCGGGGAGGATTCCCTGGTAGTGTGCGATGGCCGGCGCTAAATTGGCGGCACCGGACATCGATCGATTCCTAACGCTTTACCTTTTCAGGCAATATGCTTAGCTCATGGACACAAAAAACGGTGCGCCCTTGGCAAGCTTCATCGACCTTCTGCTCGACGCCATCTGTATCGTCGATATCGAGGGGCGCTTTGTTTTCGTCAGCGCCGCCTGCGAGCGCATCTTTGGCTATACGCAAGCGGAATTGATCGGCAAGCCGATGATCGAGCTGGTGTTGCCGGAAGATCGCGCCAGAACGCAGGAGGCGGCCCGCCAGATCATGGCGGGGGATGCCAAGCCGCATTTCGAGAATCGCTATGTGCGCAAGGACGGCCAGGTGGTCCACATCATGTGGTCGGCACGCTGGTCGGAGGCCGACCAGGTGAGGGTGGCCGTGGCCCGTGACATTACCGAGCGCAAGCGGGCGGAGTCGTTGCAGACGGCGCTGTACGCCATTTCCGAGGCGGCGCATGGGGCCGAGGATCTGCTGGCCTTGTTTCAGCATATTCGGCAGGTTGTCGGCAACCTGCTGCCGGCGCAGAAATTTTCCGTGGCGCTGTACGACGCGGGGCAAGAGCGCCTGAGTTTTCCGTACCATGTCGATGCCCGCAATCATTCCCCGGTGCCGCGCAACCCTGCCACTACCCTGCTGTGCGAAGAGGTCATCCGTACCGGGCAGCCGCTGCTGCTGGCCCCCGAGACGGCGGATGCCTTGCCACCGCCTCTCAGGGCCGCGGTTTCTACGGATGCCGCCTGCTGGCTGGCGGTTCCGCTCAACTCGCTCAAGGGCATCATCGGCGCCCTGGTGCTGAAGAGCTATGCTGATGGCGTGCGTTACACCGAGAAAGACAAGGAGTTGCTGCAGTTCGTCTCGGCCCAGATTGCCACTGCGATCGAGCGCAAACAGCTGCATGCCAGACTGCAGCAGATGGCGCAGTACGACGAATTGACCAGCCTGCCCAACCGCCGCTTGCTGTATGGCCGCCTGAAAGCGGCGCTGGCAAGGGCGCGGCGCGAGCAGGGACGCTTGTCCCTGCTGTATCTCGATCTGGACAAGTTCAAGCAGGTGAACGACAGCTTTGGCCACGCCACCGGCGATCTGCTGCTGCAAGAGGTGGCCCGGCGGCTCAGGCAGTGTGTGCGGGAGAGCGATACCGTGGCGCGTATCGGCGGCGACGAATTCGTGGTGCTGCTGGAGAGCATTGCCTTGCCGGAGCACGCCTGGCTGGTGGCCGAGAAAATCCGCAGCGCCCTCGATCATCCGCTGAACCTCGACGGCCGGCACCTGCGCATCCTGCCGAGTATCGGGATCGCCCTGTTTCCCGAGCACGGCGACGAGGAGCAGCAGCTGCTCAAGCATGCCGATGACGCCATGTATCGCGCCAAGAAGACGGCGGAGGGCGCTGCGCAACAGCTCGACGACGGCGCACGGGCCGAGTCATCGGTCTAAGCGCGCTGGCGATTCCCGAGGGTGTGGGCCGTCATCGCCGCAGTTGAGGTCATGCCAGGGGAACACTGCCGCGCTACGCGCGTCAAACACGGGCCAAAGGGTGGAGTGATGCTGCTTTCATCGTCCTGACATCGTCCGGGGCTAACCTGGCGGGGGGGCCGGGCGCTGGGTGACGGCGGCAGCAAGCCTCTGTTTTGTCTGCCGCCGTTGCACGGCTTGCCGGCACTTGGCGAAGCTGGTTTGACACGCATCGCCGGTCTCCGTGCCGATGGGAAGGGGGGCGTGGCATGACCCTGTATTTCCAGTTGCTTTCCGCTTCGGCGCGGTATCGGGCAGCGTCGGCGGCCTCTTGTGGCGGCGTCTCGAGCGGCTCTCGGGGGCGGCTGTGGCGCGATGGCGGCGCCGGCTCAAAATTCTCCTTGTCATCGTGCGTGATGTTGCTAAAATCCGCGCTCGTTTTGCATCGCAATAACGCACAAAAAGATTGTTTCGCTCCGACATCCCAGGCCCACATAAAAGCTCGCAAGCCCGAAAGCCGCGCACTAAGGAGCGGGGTTCTCCATCGAATCATTGAAGGAAAAACTCATGGCTTGGTCTGTGGCTGAGAGCCGGAGCCTGTACGGCATCCGGCATTGGGGGGCGGGGTATTTCGAGGTTGGGGACGACGGCCACGTCAAGGTCCGCCCCAATACCCGTCAGCAAAACTGCGAAATCGATCTGTACGACCTGGTGCACGCGCTGTCCGACAAGGGGCTCGACCTGCCGCTCCTGGTGCGCTTCCCGGACATCCTGCAAGACCGCGTGACCCGGCTGTGCGGCGCGTTCGACAAGGCCATCGCCGACGTCGGCTACGGCAGCCAGTACACCGCGCTCTATCCGATCAAGGTGAACCAGCAGGAGGCGGTGATCAAGAGCATCATCGCCACGCCGAGTGTCTCCATCGGGCTGGAAGCCGGCTCCAAGCCGGAGCTGATGGCGGTGCTGGCGCTGGCGCCCAAGGGCTGCACCATCACCTGCAACGGCTACAAGGACCGCGACTTCGTGCGCCTGGCCCTGATCGGGCAGAAGCTCGGCCACCGCGTCTTCATCGTGATCGAGAAGGAGGTCGAGGTCGACCTGGTGATCGAGGAGGCGCAGAAGCTCGGCGTGCGTCCGCTGGTCGGCGTGCGCGTGCGGCTGTCGTCGCTGAATTCCGATAACCAGTGGGCCGACACCGGCGGCGAGAAGGGCAAGTTCGGCTTGTCGGCATCGCAGCTGATCGACGTGGCGGGCAAGATGGACGCTGCCGGCATGGCCGATTGCGTGCGCCTCCTGCACTTCCACATGGGCTCGCAGATCGCCAACATCGCCGACTATCGCCTGGGCTTTCGCGAAGCGATCCGCTACTTCGGGGAACTGCGCGATCTGGGGCTGCCGATCGACCATGTCGACGTCGGTGGTGGCCTGGGGGTCGATTACGACGGCACCCACTCGCGCAACGCCAGCTCGATCAACTACGACATGGAAGAGTACGCGCACGTGATCGTGTCGATGCTGGCCGAGTTCTGCGACGAGAACGGCCTGCCGCATCCGCGCATCATGTCCGAGTCCGGGCGTGCCATGACCGCGCACCACGCCGTGCTGATCATGAACGTGACCGACGTCGAGCGTCTGCCGGAAAGCGTGCCGGAACTGGACGATCTGGACATGCTGGCACAGCCGGTGCGCAAGCTCTACGAGCTGACCCATCTCACCGACGCCGAGATGGTCACCGAAACCTACCACCGCGCCAGTCATTACGTGGCCGAAGTGGCCGAGATGTACGCCGAGGGTCGTCTGCGCCTGAAGGACAAGGCGACCGCGGAGCAGCTCTATTACGCGCTGTGCCGCCGCCTGCACGGGCAGTTGCAGCTGACGCACCAGCGCTCGCAGCGCCAGGTGTTCGACCAGCTCACCGACAAGATGGCCGACAAGTACTTCTGCAATTTCTCGGTGTTCCAGTCGCTGCCGGATACCTGGGCCATCGACCAGGTGCTGCCGATCATGCCGGTGCATCGTCTCGACGAGCAGCCGACGCGGCGCGCGGTGCTGCAGGACCTGACCTGCGACTCGGACGGCAAGATCAAGCACTACGTCGATCAGCAGAGCATCGAGTCGACCATGGCGGTGCACGCGGTGAAGCCGGGTGACGAGTACCTGATCGCGACCTTCCTGGTCGGCGCCTACCAGGAGATTCTGGGCGACATGCACAACCTGTTCGGCGACACCGACTCGGTCAACGTGTTCGTGCGCGAGGGCTGCCGCCTGGAGTTTTCGGGCGTGGAGGAGCACGACACCATCGAGGACATGCTGCGTTACGTGCACCTGTCGCCGGAGGAAATCCTCAATCGTTACGAGGAGAAGGCGCGTGCCGCCAAGCTGTCGGCCGACGAGCGCAATACCTACTTCGCCGAGTTCTGCCGCGGACTGAAGCAGTCGTCCTACCTGTCGGTCTGATCGCCCCGTTTTTCCCTTGCCAAAGGTTGGCCGAAGCATCGTCTTCGGCCAACCTTTTTTCGTTTGGGCGGGCAGGAAAGCCGCCGCCGCCGCCCGGTCCACCCGTTCGGATAACCGAACAGCGCCGAAGACGCCATTCCGCCCATCCGTATCCATGCCGATGTCGTTAAAAAAAACTCAATAAAAACAGTATGTTGCGAATTGTATCCGGGCCGTCCGGCTGGCACGCTTCGTGCAATATAAGGAGCCGCCGGCCAGGGTGACACCCACCAACCCTGGCGGGCCAACAACAAAACGATTTCCGGCCGCAGCGCAACAGCGCGCGCGCAGGGACCACCAAACGGTCCACCCCGGTCGCTCAGGCCGGATGGACGAGCAAAGGCGGGGACGGTTGGCAAGACCGCCCCCAACGCCCTGGCCACGACGATGGCCGCGGGGGCAGACCTTCACTGGAGAGGCATTTAGTGAAACTCAATAGACTGACCACCTTCATCCTGGCCGCCATGGTGCTGGGTATCCTGACCGGCTACGTATGGCGCGAGATGGCCACCGACGAGGCCGCGATCAAGTCGTTCGCCGACAACATTTCGATCCTGACCGATGTCTTCCTGCGACTGATCAAGATGATCATCGCCCCGCTGGTGTTCTCCACCCTGGTGGTCGGTATCGCCAAGATGGGCGACACCAAGACCGTCGGCCGCATCGGCGCCAAGACCATGGCGTGGTTCATGACCGCATCGTTCTTCTCGCTGAGCCTGGGCCTGGTCATGGTCAACCTGCTCAAGCCGGGTGTCGGCCTGGGTCTGCCGCTGCCGGACGTGCACGCTTCCAGCGGCATCGAGGCGGGCGCCATCACGCTGAAGGATTTCGTCACCCACGCCATTCCGAAGAGCGTGGTCGAGGCGATGGGCAAGAACGAGATCCTGCAGATCGTGGTGTTCTCGGTGTTCTTCGGCTGTGCCGGCGCCGCCATTGGCGATCGTGCCAAGCCGGTGGTCGACATGCTCGACTCCGTGGCGCACATCATGCTCAAGGTGACCGGCTACGTGATGAACTTCGCGCCGCTGGCCGTGTTCGCCGCGATTGCCGCCATGGTGGCCAAGGAAGGCCTGGGCATTCTTGCGACCTACGGCACCTTCATGGCCGAGTTCTATCTGTCGATCGGCGGGCTGTGGCTGGTGCTGGTCCTGGCCGGCGGCCTGTTCCTCGGTCGTCGCGTGCTGACCCTGATGAAGATGGTGCGCGAGCCGGCGCTGCTGGCGTTCTCCACCGCCAGCTCGGAAGCCGCTTACCCGAAGACGCTGGAGCTGCTGGAGCGCTTCGGCTGCTCGCGCAAGGTGGCCAGCTTCGTGCTGCCGATGGGCTACTCGTTCAACCTTGACGGTTCGATGATGTACTGCACCTTCGCCACCATCTTCATCGCCCAGGCCTACGGCATCCATCTGACGCTGGCCCAGGAAATCACCATGATGCTGATTCTGATGGTGACCTCGAAGGGCATGGCCGGCGTGCCGCGCGCCTCGCTGGTGGTGATCGCCGCCACGCTGTCGCAGTTCAACATTCCGGAAGCCGGCCTGCTGCTGCTGTTGGGCATCGACCACTTCCTCGACATGGGCCGTTCCGCCACCAACGTGATCGGTAACGCCATCGCCGCCAGCGTGGTGGCCAAGTCCGAGGGTGCCCTGGGCGCCGGCGAGCTGGAAGGCGAGGACGACGATACCGATCCGGACGCCGAGGCCGACGACCTGGCACCGGCGCGTGCCTGATCCCCGCACCTAGCGTCATCCCGAACGGCCTCCTGCGCGAGGCCGTTTTCCTTGCAGGGCTGTCCTCGCCGACGGCTCTGTGATAGAACGATACAAGATCGTCTTCGCCGAATCCTCCGAATCGACCCCATCGTTATGCTGCGCATTCCCAAACGTTTTCTGCCCTACCTGCTGGCCGTGGTTTTCGGGCTGATGCTGGCCATCGGCTACATCACCTACCGGGTGAGCGAGAACAGCGGCATCGAGGCGCTGGCCGACAGCGGCACGCGCCAGCTCGAGCTGCACGCGCGCGGGCTCGAGAGCGAGATCGACAAGTACAGTTTCGTCCCCAACATCCTCGGGCTGGAGGAGCGCATCCTCAATGTGCTGACCTCGCCCGATCCGTTTCCCGGTCCGCAGAATCTGGCCAACCGCTACCTGGAAGAGCTGAACCAGCAGACCTCGACCAGCACCATCTACGTCATCAACACCGAGGGGCGGGTGCTGGCGTCGAGCAACTGGCGCCGCGCCGACAGCTACGTCGGCGAGGACCTGTCGTTTCGCGACTATTTCCAGGAAGCGCTCAAGGGCGGGCAGGGGCGTTCCTACGGCGTCGGCACCACGCGTGCCGAGCCCGGCTACTACCTGGCGCAAGGGCTGAAGAAGGACGGCAAGATCATCGGCGTGGCGGTGGTCAAGGTGCGGCTCGACCAGCTCGAACCGAGCTGGCAGTGGGCCGACACCGACGCCTTCGTCAGCGACGAGAACGGCGTTATCATCCTGGCCTCGGAGCCGGAGTGGAAGCTGCACACGCTGAACCCGCTGTCGCCGGCACGGCGCGAAGAGCTGGCGCGCAGCCTGCGCTACTACTGGGCGCCCTTGCCCTTGCTGCAGGTGGCGCAGCGCCGGACCCTGGACGTGGGGCTGGAGCGCTGGGCGCTGCAGATGCCGGGTGGCGTCAAGGGGGTGAACCGCCCCACCGACTTCCTGGCGCAGACGCGCAGCCTGAAAGATACCTCGTGGAAACTGACCCTGCTCACCCCGCTCAAGACGGTGCGCAAGACGGCGCTGAGCAACGCCGCGCTGGCGGTGGCGGGCTTCGTCATCCTGGTGATCCTGCTGGTGGCGTGGAACGAGCGGCGCAAGGTGCTGGCGGCGCGCTTCGCCGCGCGCGAGGCGCTGGAGCGCGCCAACAGCCAGCTCGAGCGCAAGATCGCCGAGCGCACCGCCGACCTGATCGCCAGCAACGACCGCCTCAAGGCCGAGATCCGCGAGCGTCAGCTCGCCGAGAACACGCTGCGCAAGGCGCAGGACGGGCTGGTGCAGGCGGGCAAGCTGGCGGTGATCGGGCAGATGTCGACCAGCATCGCGCACGAACTCAACCAGCCCCTGGCGGCGCTGCGCACGCTGTCGGGCAACACCATGAAGTTCCTGGCGCGTGGCAAGCTGGAGACGGCTTCGGCCAACCTGCAAACCATCAACGAGCTGGTGGAGCGCATGGGCAAGATCACCACCTCGCTGCGCTCGTTCGCGCGCAAGTCGACCGAGCCGATCGGCGAGGCTAGCGTGCTGCAGGCGGCGGACGCCGCGCTGTTCCTGCTGCAGCCGCGCCTGGCCAGCCCGCCGGTGAAGGTGGTGCGCGAGCTGGACGACTGCCGCGTGCTGATCGACCAGACCCGGCTCGAGCAAATCCTGGTCAACCTGATCGGCAACGCGCTCGACGCGATGCAGGCCAGCCCGCGACGCGAGTTGCAGCTCTCGTTGCGCCTGCTTGGCGAGAACTGCCGGCTGTCGGTGCGCGACAGCGGGCCGGGCTTGCCGGAGGAAGTGCGCTCGCGCCTGTTCGAACCGTTTTTCACCACCAAGCCGGAAGGGCGCGGGCTGGGGCTGGGGCTGGCGCTGTCGGCCGGCATGGCCACCGAGGTCGGCGGCTCGCTGATCGCACAGAACCCAGACGGCGGTGGTGCCGAATTCATCCTGACGCTGCCGCTGGCGGCAGTAAAGCAGAACCATGACTGAAGAAGAATTGTTATCCGTCCTGATCGTTGAAGACGATCCTACCGTGCGCCTGGGCTGCGAGCAGGCGCTGCAGCTGGAAGACATCCCGGTGATCGGCGTGGACAGCGCCGAGGCGGCGCTCAAGCATGTCGGCCCGGATTTCGCCGGCATCGTCATCAGCGACATCCACCTGCCCGGCATGGACGGCATGGCGCTGATGCGCCGCCTCAAGGAGCAGGAGCGCGCGCTGCCGGTGGTGCTGATCACCGGCCACGGCGACGTGACGCTGGCGGTGCAGGCGATGAAGGACGGCGCCTACGATTTCGTCGAGAAGCCGTTCTCGCCCGAGCGCCTGGTGGACGTGGCGCGGCGTGCGCTGGAGCAGCGCCGCCTGACGCTGGAGGTGGCGGCGCTGCAGCGTCAACTGCACGGCCGCACCGCGCTGGAGCAGCGCCTGATCGGCCGCTCGCCGGCGATCCAGCAGCTGCGCCAGCTGATCATGAACGTGGCCGATACTTCGGCCAACGTGCTGATCCACGGCGAAACCGGCACCGGCAAGGAGCTGGTGGCGAGCTGCCTGCACGAGTACAGCCGGCGTAACGCGCACAACTTCGTCGCGCTCAACTGCGGCGGCCTGCCGGAAAACCTGTTCGAGAGCGAAATCTTCGGCCACGAGGCCAACGCCTTCACCGGCGCCGGCAAGCGCCGCATCGGCAAGATCGAGCACGCCAACAAGGGCACGCTGTTCCTCGACGAAGTGGAAACCATGCCGATCAACCTGCAGATCAAGCTGTTGAGGGTGCTGCAGGAACACAAGCTGGAGCGGCTGGGCTCGAACCAGCTGGTGGACGTCGATTGCCGCCTGATCGCCGCCACCAAGGAAGACCTGGAGCTGCTGGGGCAGCAGGGGCGCTTCCGTTCCGATCTCTACTACCGCCTCAACGTGGTGACGCTGGAGCTGCCGCCGTTGCGCGAGCGGCGCGAGGACATCCCGCTGCTGTTCGAATCGTTCCTGCAGCAGGCGGCGCTGCGCTACGGCCGCGAGGCGCCCGAGGCCGATCGCCAGACGCTGTCGCGGCTGATGGCGCACGACTGGCCGGGCAACGTGCGCGAGCTGCGCAACGTCGCCGAGCGCTTCGCGCTGGGCCTGCCGGTGTTCAAGGGCGCCGCCTCCGGCGACACCCCGCCGCCGAGCCTGGCCGAGGCGGTGGAGGCGTTCGAGAAGGCGATGATCGCCGAGGTGATGCGCCGCCACGACGGCAACCTGAGCCAGACTAGCGTGGCGCTCAACATGCCCAAGACCACGCTGTACGACAAGGTCAAGAAGTACGGGTTATAAGCACTGACAGGGTTGGCCGAAGCCGAGGCTTCGGCCAACCCGAGCCCCCCCTCAGGCCCCCTGGCCGCTGACCTGGAACTTGCCGGTGAGCATGGCCAGTTCGGCGATGGTGTGGCGCGTCTGTTCCACGCTCTGGGTCAGCGCCTGCTGCGCCAGCTGCATGCTGCCCGCCACCGAACCGATGGCGTGGGTGTCGCTGGCGTGCTCCTGGCCGCTGTGGGTCAGGGTGCGGATGGTGTCGATCAGGCCATCGACGATCTCCCGCACCTCGCGGTTCTCCCCGGCCGAGGCTTCGGCCAACCTCAATCCCTCTTCGAGATGGCTCATGCCGCCTTGCATGGTGTCCACCGCGGCGGCGGCCTGGCGCTGCACCTTCTGGATCATCTGGTCGATTTCCTCGGTATTGCGGCTGGTGCGCTCGGCCAGCTTGCGCACTTCGTCGGCCACCACGGCAAAGCCGCGCCCGGCCTCGCCGGCGCGCGCCGCCTCGATCGCGGCGTTGAGCGCCAGGAGGTTGGTCTGGTCGGCGATCTCGTGGATCAGGCTCACCACCCGGCCGATGTCGCGCGTGCTGTTGCCCAGGTCGTTGATGATGTCGGCCGAGGCGCCGACGGTCTGGCGGATGGCCAGGGTCCGGCTGCTGACCTCGGCGAGCTGGCGCCGCGCCGCCTCGGCCTGCTGCGCCATCGCGGTCTGCATGCTGCCGGCGTGATGGTTGGCGTCGTCCAGCGCCGTCATCTGCTGGGCCAGGCCTTCCCGCGTCTTGTCGACGGTGCTGAACACCTGGCCCGCCGCCACCGCGGCGCCGGTATTGTGTTCGGCCATGCGGCGGTTGTGCTCTTCCAGGTGGCGGCTGACGCGCACCAGCCGCGCCAGCGTGGTGTCGAGATGGTCGATCAGGCTGTTGACCCACTGCGCCATCACCCCGGTTTCGTCGGCCGACAGCTGCTGGCGGTCGATGCGCAGCGTCAGGTTGCCGCCGCCCTCGGCGACGTTGCGGATCATGCCGGAGACGCCGCGCAGGCGCAGCGCCAGCGGCCGGGTGCAGAGCTGGCGGAAGGCCGTGGCGCCGGCCAGCAGCAGAGCGCCGTAGCCGGCAAGGCGCAGCCACAGCGGCAGGCCGTCGAGTGCCGAAGCCCCCAGCGTGGCCGCGCCCAACGCCAGCTGGATCAGCAGGAAACCGCGCATCAGCTGGTAGCTGATCGGGCGGTAGCGGTAGACCTCCTCCAGATCGGCCTCGCACATCATGCCCCAGGTGTCGGGGGAGCCGGGCAGCTGGAAGGTGATTCCCTTGCCAACCACCGGGATGTGGCGGTAGTCGGCATAGCCGGGGTAGGTGACGAACAGGTTCTGCCCCTGGCGGATGGTTTCGCGCACGCCCGGGTGGAGCTGGCCGGTGGCGGGGTCGTTGAAGGTCAATTCGAACTCGGTGTGCTCGCGCACGCTGACCGTGCCGTAGTCGGTCTTCACCCCGTCCTTGAGGTTGTCGCCACCGGTGAAGGCGCGGTCTTCGAAGCGCGAGCGCGACAGCGCGGTGCCCGGGGCGATGCCGGGGTCGAAGACGGAGCGGACCATGAACAGGTAGTTGTCGCCCGATTCGTGGAAGATGTGGCCGGCCTCGCGCTGGATCAGGTCGCCCAGCACGTCGTTGGGCACCCGTGCGCACAGGCAGCCGAGGGTGTCGCCGCCGCGGCGCAGCGGCAGGTAGAACATCATCGTCACCGCGTCGTGAAAGCGCGAGCTGCGCGCCCCCAGCGCGCGCGTCTCGGCGTCCAGGTAGGGGCCGTGCAGCCAGCGTTGCTGCAGACCCTTGTCGAGCGCCGCCGCCCTCACGCCCTGCTGGCCGCAGCGGCGTGGGGCGGTGGACGCCAAGACGCGGTTGGCGGGCGACACCACGAACAGCTCGGTGACTTCGACCAGACTCTGGTAATAGCCGCCCAGCAGCGCAGGCCAGTCGGCGGCGGGCTGGCTTGCCAGCTGTTCGCTCAGACCGGCCAGCGCCTGCCAGTGCTGCTCGGTCCATTGCGTCAGTGCTCTTACCCGGGTGCGGGCGAAGCTGTCGAACACGTGTTCCATCGTCGCGTAGCGGTCGCGGCTGAGAAAGCACGACCAGCGCATCGCGAGCTTGCCGGTCTTGCCGAATAGCGGCAGCCAGCGGCGCTCGGCCGCGCTCAAGTTCATCTGTCCGCTCTGTAATGACGACATGGTTTTCCCCCTTGGCTTGTTGTTGCTGCGACAACAAGCAAAATCGGTTCCCGTGCTATTCCAAAGGCGTAGTTCATTTGGCGTATTGCGAACTCTTCGATTATGAAAAATGGGCAGTTATGGTGCATGCCATGGTGCACGGCTGGTGCGGCGCACCACGAGCGGGCGTATCGGCGATGGATTGAGCGTCCCCGTCATTGAACGCATAATTCCTCATCTTCCAACGCAGACCACGATAATCATGACTTCCCCAACCACCGACCCCGTCGCCGCCATCCTGGCCGACTATCCGGTGCTGATCCTGGACGGCGCCCTGGCCACCGAGCTGCAGCAACGCGGCTGCGACCTCAACGACCCGCTGTGGTCGGCGCGCGTGCTGATCGAAGAGCCCGAACTGATCCGCCAGGTGCACGAGGATTACTTCGCCGCCGGCGCCGACGTCGCTACCACCGCCAGCTACCAGGCCACCTTCGAAGGTTTCGCCCGGCGCGGTTACGACGCCGAGGCGGCGGCCGCGCTGATGCGCCGCGCCGTCACGCTGGCGGTCGAGGCACGCGATGCCTTCTGGAGCGACCCGGCGCACCGTCAGGGCCGACCGAAACCGCTGGTGGCGGCCTCGGTCGGCCCGTACGGCGCGATGCTGGCCGACGGCTCGGAATACCGCGGCGATTACGGCCTCGGCGAACAGCAGCTGATGGATTTCCACCGTCCGCGCCTCAAGGTGTTGCTCGAGGCCGGCGCCGATCTGCTGGCGTGCGAGACCATCCCCTGTCAGGTCGAGGCGCGCGCCCTGGCGCGGCTGCTGGCCGAGGAATTCCCGTCCGCCCGTGCCTGGATCAGTTTCAGTTGCAAGGACGGCGAGCATACTTGCCAGGGCGAGAAGCTGGCCGATGCCGTGGCGGAGCTCAATGAGGTGGAGCAGGTGGTGGCGGTGGGGGTGAACTGCACCGCGCCCGAGTTCATCCCGGCGCTGGTGGCCGCCGCGCAGGGCGCCAGCACCAAGCCGCTGTTGGTCTACCCGAACTCCGGCGAGCATTACGACCCCGAGCACAAGTGCTGGCACGGCCACGCCGACGCCAACCGTTTCGCCGAGGCGGCGCGCGGCTGGCACCAGGCCGGGGCTCGCCTGATCGGCGGCTGCTGCCGTACCACGCCGCAGGACATCCGCGCGGTGGCGGAGTGGGCGCGGCCGTCCGCCGGACACTGAGCCCCGCGACGGCTTGGCGGGGGCATCGGGCCATTTGGTCCAGGCAGGCTGTGCCATACGAGAAACCCGATCGATTTGATCGGGTTTTTTGTTGCGGGCCGGCGGCGGCGTCAGTGTCTCGTAGCCTGTTTACGCTCTCGCCAACGAAAGCGAGACAAGGTAAAAGCGGCCGAGGAGGCGGAGTTTGCACGTGGTCAATGAGCATTCCGAAGACGTTTTCGACGCCGTATCGCCGCAGCGCAGCAGATCGTCAACCGGTTCTCAGGTCTGCAGCCGGTAGCCCACGCCCAGCTCGGTGAGCAGGTGCTTGGGCTGCGACGGGTCGTCTTCCAGCTTCTGGCGCAGGTGGCCCATGTAGATGCGCAGGTAGTGCGGGCGCTCGATGTAGTCCGGGCCCCAGGTGTCGAGCAGCAGCTGGCGGTGCGTCAGCACGCGGCCCTGGCCCTTGATCAGCGCCGAGAGCAGGCGGTATTCGACCGGGGTCAGGTGCACCTCGGTGCCGGCACGGCTGACGCGGCGCTGCGGCAGGTCGACGCAGACCTGGCCGAAGCTGACCCGGCTCTGCCCCGCGGCGGCGGTGGCGCCGCGCCGCAGCTGGGCGCGCAGCCTGGCCAGCAGTTCCGGCACGCCGAAGGGCTTGACCAGATAGTCGTCCGCCCCCTGATCGAGCGCGGCCACCTTTTCCTCTTCCTGGTGGCGTGCCGACAGCACCACGATGGGCACCGCCGACCAGCCGCGCAGCTCGCGGATCACCTCGCGCCCGTCCATGTCCGGCAGGCCGAGGTCGACGATCACCAGCTCGGGCTGGCGCGTGGCGGCTTCGATCAGGCCGCGCTGGCCGCTGTCAGCTTCGAACACGGCAAAACCTTCCGCCTCTAGCGCGGCGCGCAGGAAGCGGCGGATTTGCGGGTCGTCCTCGATGATCAGCAGGCGGCGGTCGTTCATTGTCATTCCAGTACGTCGGGTGGGGGCGGGGGGGCGCCCAGCGGCAGGCGGAAGGTGAAGCGGGCTCCGCCTTCCGGGCGGTTTTCGGCGCGGATCTGGCCGCCGTGGGCGTCCAGTATGGTACGGCATAACGCCAGGCCCAGCCCGACGCCGGGGATGGCCGATTCGCTCTGGCCGCGCGTGAACTTGTCGAACAGCCGGGTGGGGTCTCCGGGCGGCAGGCCGGGGCCGTTGTCGCTGACGCTGACCGCGAGCCACCGGCCGTCGACACGCGCGGAGAGCCGCACCTCGCTGCCTGGTGGGGTGTATTTGGCGGCGTTGTCGAGCAGGTTGACCAGCACGCGCTCGATCAGCAGCGCGTCGAACTCGCACAAGGGCAGCTCGGGAGGCAGGTCGGTGACGATGGCGTGGCGCGCCAGCGGAATGCTCATGTGGCGCAAGGCGCTGCCGGCCACTTCCTCGATCGATTGCCAGTCCTTCTTCAGCGTCACGCCCTCGGCCTGCAGCCGCGCCATGTCGAGCAGGTTGCCGACCAGGCTGCCCATGCGGCGCGCCTCGTCCTGCAGTGATTGCAGCAGCTCGTGCCGCGCACTGTCGGCCAGGTCGTCGCGCTGCAGGGTGTCGGCGACGCCGATCAGCGAGGTCAACGGCGTGCGCAGGTCGTGCGACAGCGTGGTCAGCAAGGTATTGCGCAGCCGGTCGGATTCCATCGCCAGCAGCGCGTCCTGCGCCACTTCAACGTAGTGCACCCGTTCCAGCGCCAGCGCGATCTGCGCCACGCAGGTGTCCATCAGGCGGCGCTCTTCCGGGGCGGGCTCTGCTTCGTCAGCGACGAAGGCCAGCACGCCGCGCGTGCGCATCGGTGCCTTGAGCGGCAGGTAGCGCGCCGGGCTGGCCGGCAGCGTGGCGGTGCCGCGCCCGGCCGGGACCTGGTGGTCGTACACCCATTGCGCCACTGCGGCGTCCACCGCCAGCACCGCTTCGGCCGGCGCGCCGGCCGGCCGTATCCGCTCGTGCTGGTCCGGCAGCAGGATCACGCTGTCGACGCGGAACATGTCGCGGAAACCGAGCTCGGCGATTTCGACGATCTGCGCCGTGGTCAGCGCGGCGGAGAGTTCGCGGGCGAGGCGGGCGAGCTGGGCGGTGCCTCGCTCGCGCCGTTGCGCCGCCACCGCCTCGAAGCGCAGCCGCGCCGCCAGTTGGCCGATGATCAGCGCCACCGCCAGCATCAAGCTGAAGGTGAACAGGTACTGGGTGTCCGCCACCGTGAACGAGAAGCGCGGCGGCACGAAGAAGAAGTCGAAGCCCAGCACCGCCAGGCAGGCGGCCAGCGCGCCCGGGCCGCGGCCGAAGCGGATCGAAATCAGCACCACGGCGAGCAGGTAGACCATCACCACGTTGGCCGGGTCGAACACTTTCAGCAACAGCGCGGCGGGCAGGGTGGTCAGCGCCGACAGGAAGGCGGCCCAGCCGTAAGCGCGCCAGTCGATGGGGCCGCGCGGGGCTGGCTTGGCTGGCGTCGTGGTGGCCGGGGCGGGCTCGGCGCTGACCAGGTGGATGTCGAGGTCGCGGGCGTGCCGGCCCAGCCGTTCCAGCAGCGTGCTGCCGGTCAGCCGTTGCCAGCGGCTGGGACGCGGCTGGCCGATGACCAGCTTGCCGGTGTTGCGGCTCTGGGCGTAGGCCGTGACCGTCGCGGCCAGGTCGGAACCGGCCAGCGCGACGGTTTCCGCGCCCAGTTCTTCGGCCAACCTCAGCACCGCCAGGGTGGCCTGGTGCGCCGCGTCCGACCGGCGCTGCAAGGCCGGGGTTTCCACGTGCAGGGCGATCCAGTCGGCCTTGAGCGCGGCGGCCAGGCGGGCCGTGGCGCGCACCACCTTCTCGGCCTGGTCGTCGGCGCCGACGCAGGCCAGGAGCCGCTCCTTCACCTGCCACACCCGTTCGATCTCCTGATCGGCGCGGTAGGCGCGCATCTGGGCGTCGACGCGGTCGGCGGTGCGGCGCAGCGCCATTTCCCGGAGGGCGATCAGGTTGCCCTTGCGGAAAAAGTTCTGCCGCGCGTTGGCGGCGGCTTCCGGCATGTAGACCTTGCCCTCGTGCAGCCGCACCAGGAGTTCGTCCGGCGGCAGGTCGACCAGCGTCACCTCGTCGGCGGCGTCGAATACCCGGTCGGGCACGGTTTCGCGCACGCGGATGCCGGTGATGCTGCCGACCACGTCGTTGAGGCTCTCCAGGTGCTGCACGTTGAGCGTGCTGTAGACGTCGATGCCGGCCGCCAGCAGTTCTTCGACGTCCTGCCAGCGCTTGGCGTGGCGGCTGCCGGGTACGTTGGAATGCGCCAGCTCGTCCACCAGCAACAGCGGCGGGCGGAGGGCCAGCGCGGCGTCGAGGTCGAACTCGGCCAGGGTGCGGCCGCGGTAGTCGATGGCGCGCGACGGCAGCAGCGGCAGGTCGTCGAGCAGGCGCGCGGTTTCGGCGCGGCCGTGGGTCTCGACGATGCCGGCCAGCACCGCCTCGCCTTCGGCCAACCTTTGCCGCGCCGCGCTCAGCATGGCGTAGGTCTTGCCGACGCCGGCGCAGGCGCCGAAGAAGATCTTCAGCCGGCCGCGCCGGGCGGCCTCCTCGTCGCGACGCAGCTCGTCAAGTAGGCGGTCGGGATCGGGACGGTCGTCGTTCATGGGGTCGGTTTCATCATGGACGTTGCTGGTCCAGGGCCAGGTTGAGTTTCAGCACGTTGACGCGGGCTTGGCCGAACATCCCCCATTGTGGGCCCTCGGTATGCTGGGCCACCAGCCTGCGCAGCGCGGCGGCGCTCAGGCCACGGGCGCGGGCCACGCGCTCCACCTGATAGTAGGCTGCCGCCGGCGAGATGTCCGGATCGAGCCCGCTGGCCGAGGCGGTGGCCAGCTCCACCGGCACCGGGCCGGTCTGTTCGGGGTGGGCGGCGCGCAGTGTGGCGACGCGTGCCTTCACCGCGTCGAGCAGCGCCGGGTTGGTCGGGCCCAAGTTGGAACCACCCGAGGAACCGGCGTTGTAAGGCATCGGACTGGTGGCCGAGGGCCGGCTCCAGAAGTAGCGCGGGCCGCTGAACGATTGGCCGATCAGTGCGCTGCCGACTACCTCGCCGCCGCGGTGGATCAGGCTGCCGGCGGCCTGTTCGGGAAAGAACAGCCGGGCGAGCCCGGTGACGGCGGCCGGGTAGACGAGGCCGGTCAGCACGCTCAACAGCAGGAACAGCGTGAGAGCCGGGCGGATCAGGGTTTTCATGGTGGTGATTTCTCCAGATTGGTTTAGAGAGAGGAGGGCGCTGTCTCCGTCTTGGGCATGGCCGAAGCGAAGTGCACGTCGCCCTCCTGGGCCGGCTCGCTTATGCCAGGCCGAGCACGCCCAGCGCCACGTCGATCAGCTTGATGCCGACGAAGGGCACGATCAGCCCGCCCAGTCCGTAGACCAGCAGGTTGCGCCGCAGCAGGGCGCCGGCGCCGAGCGCGCGGTATTTCACCCCCTTCAGCGCCAGCGGGATCAGCACGATGATGATCAGCGCGTTGAAAATCACCGCCGACAGGATGGCCGAATCCGGGCTGTTGAGCCGCATCACGTCCAGCACCTTGAGCTGCGGGTAGGTGGCGGCGAAGGCGGCCGGGATGATGGCGAAGTACTTGGCCACGTCGTTGGCCACGCTGAAGGTGGTCAGCGCGCCGCGCGTCATCAGCATTTGCTTGCCGGTCTCGACGATCTCAATCAGCTTGGTCGGGTTGGAATCGAGGTCGACCATGTTGCCGGCCTCCTTGGCCGCCTGCGTGCCCGAGTTCATCGCCACCGCCACGTCGGCCTGCGCCAGCGCCGGCGCGTCGTTGGTGCCGTCGCCGGTCATCGCCACCAGCTTGCCCTCGGCCTGGGTGTCGCGGATCAGCTTGAGCTTGTCTTCCGGGCGTGCCTCGGCGAGGAAGTCGTCCACCCCGGCCTCGGCGGCGATGGCGGCGGCGGTGAGGCGGTTGTCGCCGGTGATCATCACGGTCTTGATGCCCATGGCGCGCAGCTCGGCGAAGCGCTCCTTGATGCCGCCCTTGACGATGTCCTTGAGCTCCACCACCCCCATCACGCGTTTGCCTTCGGCCACCACCAGCGGCGTGCCGCCGCGCCGGGCGACCTCGCTGGCGGCGTCGTTCACCGCCAGCGCCCACTGACCGCCCAGTGCTTCCACGTGCGCCTTCACCGCCTCGGCCGCGCCCTTGCGGATCTCGCGCAGGGCACCCGCCGCCGGAATGTCCACGCCGGACATGCGGGTCTGGGCGGTGAACGGGATGAAGTGCGCGTCGTGCAGTTCGCGTCCGCGCAGGCCGAAGCGCTCCTTGGCCAGCACCACGATGGAGCGGCCTTCCGGGGTCTCGTCCGAGAGCGAGGCGAGCTGCGCCACGTCGGCCAGCTCCTGTTCTGTCACCCCCGGCGCCGGCAGGAAGGCGCTGGCCTGGCGGTTGCCGAGCGTGATGGTGCCGGTCTTGTCCAACAGCAGCACGTCGACGTCGCCGGCCGCCTCCACGGCGCGGCCGGAGGTGGCGATCACGTTGGCCTGCATCATGCGGCTCATGCCCGCCACGCCGATGGCGGAGAGCAGGCCGCCGATGGTGGTCGGGATCAGGCACACCAACAGCGCCACCAGCACGGTGATGCCGACCGGGCTGCCGCCACCGGCGGCCTTCACGCTGTAGAGCGAGAACGGCAGCAGCGTGGCGCAGGCCAGCAGGAAGATCAGCGTCAGCGCCACCAAGAGGATGGTCAGCGCGATCTCGTTCGGCGTCTTCTTGCGGCGCGCCCCTTCGACCATGGCGATCATGCGGTCGAGAAAGGCCTCCCCGGGGTTGGTGGTGACGCGCGCTACCAGCCAGTCGGACAGCACGCGCGTGCCGCCGGTGATGGCCGAGAAATCGCCGCCGGATTCGCGGATCACCGGGGCCGATTCGCCGGTGATGGCCGACTCGTCCACCGACGCCACGCCGTCGAGCACCTCGGCGTCGGCCGGCACGGTGTCGCCGGCCTCGATCAGCACGATATCGCTGCGGCGCAGGCTGGCCGAATCGATCACCGTGACCTTGGCGTCGTGACGCGCCTCCGCCAGCTGCTTCGCCACCACGTTTCTGCGCGAGCCGCGCAGCGCCGCGGCCTGGGCCTTGCCGCGGCCTTCGGCCAACGCTTCGGCGAAGTTGGCGAACAGCACGGTGAACCACAGCCAGGCCGCGATGCCGAGGATGAAGCCGGCCGGCGCCTCGCCCTGGCCGGCGAGCGCCTGCGCGCCGAGCACGGTGGTCAGCACGCTGCCGACCCACACCACGAACATCACTGGATTGCGCAGCTGGGCGCGTGGCGACAGCTTGCGGAACGACTCGACAATGGCCGGCTTGACCAGCGTCGGATCGAACAGCGCCAGCGCCCGGGCGTGGCGTTGCGTCGGCGTGTGTTGCGGGAGGGATGAGGGTTTGGTCATATCGTTCATTTGGTTTCTCCTGGAAGCTGTTCTCAACGTGTAACGAGCGGTCGTCAGCGAGGGGCGGCTGGAGCGTAGGAACCGGAATGGACACGTAGTCCATGAGGATTCCGAGCACCTCCCAACCCGAGATCACGGCCGCGTAGTAACGTTGAGGACGGCTTCTCAATGGCCGAACAACTGCAGCTGCTCCACCACCGGACCCAGCGCCAGCGCCGGGATGTAGGTCAGCGCGCCGACGATGATCACGGCCCCCACCAGCAGCACCACGAACAGCGGGCCGTGCGTCGGCATGGTGCCGGCCGAGACCGCCAGGCGCGGCTTGGCCGCCAGTTTGCCGGCGATGGCCAGCACCGCGACGATCGGCACGAAGCGGCCGAACCACATCGCCAGCCCCAGCAGGATGTTGTAGAAGGGGGTGTTGGCGGACAGGCCGGCGAAGGCCGAACCGTTGTTGTTGGCGGCCGAGCTGAAGGCGTACAGCGCCTCGCTGAAGCCGTGCGCCGCCGGGTTGGCCAGACCGGCCAAGCCATCCTTGCTCAGCACCGCGACGGCGGTACCGCCCAGCACCAAGAGCGGGGTGATCAGGATGGCGATCGATACCATCTTCATCTCGAAGGCTTCGATCTTCTTGCCGAGGTACTCCGGGGTGCGACCGATCATCAGCCCGGCCAGGAACACGGCCAGCATGGCGAAGATCAGCATGCCGTAGAGTCCCGAGCCGACCCCGCCGAACACCACCTCGCCCAGTTGCATCAGCCACATCGGCACCATTCCGCCCAGCGGCAGCAGGCTGTCGTGCATGGCGTTCACCGCGCCGCAGCTGGCGGCGGTGGTGATGGTGGCGAACAGCGTCGAGGCGACGATGCCGAAGCGGGTTTCCTTGCCCTCCATGTTGCCGGCCGCGCCATCCACGCCGATCTGGGTCAGGAGCGGGTTGGCGTGCATCTCCGACCACTGCACCACGGCGAACATGGCGATGAAGATCAGCGTCATCGCCGCCAACAGCGCCACGCCCTGGCGCATGTCGCCGACCAGACGGCCGAACATGAAGCACAGCGCCGCCGGGATCAGGAAGATCGACAGCATCTGGGTGAAGTTGGACAGCGGTGTCGGGTTCTCGAACGGATGCGCCGAATTGGCGTTGAAGAAGCCGCCGCCATTGACGCCCAGCATCTTGATCGCTTCCTGCGAGGCCACCGGGCCCATGGCCAGGGTCTGCTTGTCGGTTTTCAGGGTGTCCAGTGCCGGCTTGCCGGCGGCGTCGAGCACGGGCTGGCCGTGCGCGTCGGTCTTCGGCTGCTGGTAGGTGACCGGCTCGGTCAGCTTGACGTCCTGGTAGGCGCTGAAATTCTGGATCACGCCCTGGCCCGCCAGGAACAGCGCGAACAGCAGCGACAATGGCAATAGCACGTAGCCGGTGGCGCGGCCGAGGTCGAGCCAGGCGTTGCCGAGACCGGCCGCCGAACGCCGCACGAAGCCGCGGATCAGCGCCACCACCACCGCCAGCGCCGTCGCCGCCGACAGGAAGTTCTGCACCGTCAGCGCCAGCATCTGGGTCAGGTAGCTCATCGTCGTCTCACCCGCGTAACCTTGCCAGTTGGTATTGGTGACGAAGGAGACGGCGGTGTTGAAGGCCGAGCCGGCCTCCACCGCCGTCATGCCAGCCGGGTTGAAGGGCAGGCCACCTTGCCGGCGCTGCACGGCGTACACCGCGAGCACCCCGGCGATGTTGAACAGCAGGATGGCCGTGGCGTAGCGCCACCACGGCATGTCCTCGTCCGGGTCGCTGCCGATCAGCCGGCACAAGCCGCGCTCGAAGCGGCCGAGCCAGGCACAGCGGGCGCTCAGGCGGCCGTCCAGCACGACGGCCAGGTAGCGCCCGAGCGGCCAGGCCAGGGTCAGCAGCACGATCAGGTAGAGGCCGAGCTGCCAGAGGGGAGAGGCGTTCATCCCAGTTCCTCCGCATTGAGCAGGGCGTACAGCAGGTAGGCCAGCAACAGCACGGCAATCAGCCCTGCCAGGGCGTACAGGGTGTTCATTTCTTGGCCTCCAGGTGGCGACAGGCGCTGACCAGAAGCAGCGCCAGCGCGCTGCATGCCGCGATCAGGGCCAGGTAGATCAAGTCCATGGTGGTCTCCATGACGGAATGGGTAGGGACGGTTGAAGCTTAGGGAAGGGGGCGTAAACGGCGTGTCGTAATGCGGGGGCGGGATATAAAAAAAACGTAAATGGCATGGCGGGCCGCGCCGGCCGGCACTGACAGCGGATGCACACTCAGCCAGCAGGGGGCGGCAGGGTGAGAGGGCCGTGCGCTGTCGCGAAAAAGCACTGGTAATCCGCACCTGCGGGGTTTATATGAAATTTGTATTAACTGTCGCGTGATTTTGTAAGCAGTTTTTGTATACTGTGTCCGCTCGACTGCGCCAAAGCGAAGCAAAGCGGGCAAGAAACAGCAATCAGGGGAACGCGGCAGCGTGCGAGGCGGGATGACACCGCCCTGCTGTCGTGAAGAACAATAGCCGTAACGAGACACACACTATGAAATCCTTACGTACTCGCATGATGGTCTTCGTCATCGCCGTGGTCGTGCTGCTGTCGGCACTGCTCACCGGCGCGGCCTACTGGCAGATGCGCAGCAGCCTGCTGGAGTCGATCCGCAACGAGATTCATCAAGCCGCCAGCGGCAAGGCCAGCTTTGTCACCGAATGGGTGCAGTCACGCCAGGCTGTCGTTGCCGCGGTACTGCCGCACTTTGGCCAGGGGGAACTGAAGCCGGTACTCGACCAAGCGCATGACGCCGGCGGTTTCGACGACATGTACCTGGGGCAGCCGGACAAGACCATGACCCAGTTCAGCAAGGCCGTGCCGGTGCCGCCGGGCTACGACCCGACCGGCCGCCCGTGGTACAAGGCCGCTGCCGCCTCCGAAGAGGCGATCGCCTCGCCGCCCTACATCGATGCCGCCACCAAGCGCCCGATCATCACCTTCGCCAAGGCGCGCCGCGACGGCGGCAACGTGGTGGCGGTGGCGGGCGGCGACGTCACGTTGCAGCGCGTGGTCGATGAAATCGTTTCGGCCAAGCTGCCCGGTGACGGCTACGCCTTCCTGATGACCCAGGATGGCCTCACCATCGCCCACCCGGCGCCGGATTCCGGCCTGAAGAAGATCACCGACGTGATGCCTGGCTACGATCCGGCGGCCGTCAGCAAGGATGGCCAGATTCAGGAAATCAGCCTGGGTGGCAAGACCTACCTGAGCACGCTCTACCCGGTCGGCAAGACTGGCTGGCTGCTGGGCGTGATGGTGCCGCTGGCGGCCGCCACCAGCCAGCTCGACCACTTGCTGCTGCTGATGGTCGGCCTGCTGGCGGTGGGCGTGGTGATCGCCTCGGTGGTGGTGTACGGTGGCGTGGCACGCATGATGTCCGGCCTGTCGCTGATGCGCGACGCCATGCGCGACGTCGCCAGCGGCCACGGCGACCTGACGCTGCGCCTGCCGGTGAAGTCGCAGGATGAAGTGGGCCAGATCGCCGAAGCCTTCAACCAGTTCATGGCCAAGCTGCGCGAGATGTTCCTGACCGTGCGCCACGAATCGCAGGCGCTGGCCGACGACGCCGCCCAGCTCAACCGCGTGGCCGAGCAGATCGCCGACGATTCGCGCGTGCAGTCGGGTGAACTGTCGGCCACGGCTGCCACCATCGAAGAGATCACCGTCAGCATCAACCACATCGCCGACCACGTCGGCGAGACCGAGACGCTGGTGTCCGAATCGCGCCAGAACTCGATCGAATCGCATAAGAGCATGGCCGAAGTGGCGCACGAGGTGGAATCCATCGTGCACTCGGTGGAGTCGCTGCAGCAGGTGATGAACGGCTTGTCCGGCCAGTCCGAAGAGATCAAGGGCATCGTGGCGGTGATCCGCGACATCGCCGACCAGACCAACCTGCTGGCGCTCAATGCGGCGATCGAGGCCGCGCGTGCTGGTGAGCAGGGCCGCGGCTTCGCCGTGGTGGCCGACGAAGTGCGCAAGCTGGCCGAGCGTACCGCGGTGGCCACGGTGCAGATCGCCCAGATGATCGACCGCGTCATGGAGCAGACCGGCCAGGCCATCGCCCACGCCGACACCACCAACGCCCGCGTCGCCACTGGCGTGGCGCTGTCGCGCGAGGCCGCCGGCAAGGTCGAGCGCATCAAGGGGCACGCCGAGGACATCTCGGTGCGCATGAGCGAGATCACCTCGTCCACCTCCGAACAGGGGGTGGCCACCAACGAGATGGCGCGCAGCGCCGAGCGCGTCAACGCCATGGCACAGCAGACCGACGCTTCGCTGCAGGATGCGCTGAAGACCATCCAGACGCTGGCGCAGCGTGGTGACGAGCTGCGCAGCCTGGTGTCGAAGTTCAAGCTGTGACGATGTCCTAAAAACGCTAACCCAGTCTGAATGACTCGCCCCGGTTTGCCGGGGCAGTTGGAGCAAAAGCAGCGGGGATAATCCGAACCGGTTTCTCTCGATTAGCGAACGCGGTACGCATGGCCATGGAGCGATCCATGGCCATTTTTCTTTCCTCTCTCCACTCCCTGTCGGCAACCAGCCTGCCTATATCAGCCGTGGCGAAAACAGCGCCCAAGACATTCAATAGGCTATGGCCCTGAGGATTCAAGGCCGTTCGGTTTTCATCCGCCGGCAACGCCATCACGATCACCCTGATGGTTATAAATAAATGAATTTTTCATAAAAATATGCAGGTTAAAAATCAGGAAAATAGATAATCGGATTTTTCAAAAACCATTATTTATGCAAATGGGTTTTTGGGGCGGTGGCGATGAGAAACACGAATACTGGGAGGGATTGAATCAGGAAATAGGCAATTTAATTTGCGATGTGTATAAATATAAAAATCGGATATGCTGTTCTCCTGCTCCCGGTTTATGGTTGCGCCGATTATGATAAATGAAAATGCCGGATGCAGTTCGAGCCCAGGTGTGTATCTGAGTCTGTAAGCGGCTGGTGGTTGGGCTGCTGCAAAGGGAGGTCGTGACGACGATGGATAGACTGCTCGCCACCAAGGGGGGGGACCCAAGCGCAGCCGGCTCGGCGCAGCGTGACATTCGCGGCAAGCTCATGCTTGCGCGCTTGCCCACGATGTCGCCCATCCTGGTGCAACTGTTGGATTTGTGCCAGCGCGATGATCTGAACTTGTCCGATCTGTCGGCGTTGATCGGTCGTGACGCCGGCATGGTCGCGCAGATATTTGCGCTATCCACCTCGGCCGCATTCCAGGGCCGCGCTCGCCCGGCCACGCTCGATCAATGCCTTTCCCTGCTTGGCATGAATACCATCAAGACGCTCGTGATCAATGGGTCGGTCATGCAGGTTTTCAACCGCCTGGTAGATTGGCAAGAAGTCGATCTGGGCGAATTCTGGGGCCACTCCCTGCGCACGGCGTTGATCGCCCGCGAACTGGCACGACGGATGCATTACCCCAGCCTGGAAGAAGCCTATCTGGGGGGCTTGGTGCATGACATTGGCCGCCTGGCTTTGCTGGCAACGGTCCCGGAGGATTACCAGAGCATCTTCCGCGACTACCAGGATGGCGAATCGCTGTGTGCGGCGGAGCATGCCGCGTTTGGGCTCACCCACGTCGAAGTGGGCGCCTGGATGGTGGAAAAATGGCAGCTGGATTCGTTTCTTGGCGACAGCGTGCTGTATCACCACGAGCCGTTCGAGCGCATGGTGTCGGCCCCGCCGCTGGTTCGCATCGTTCTCCTCGCCGATTACCTGGCCGCTTTCAACAATCCGGAACAACCTCAGCCCGATGCTTCCGTCGTGGCGCTATGCGGCGCGCGGCTCGACGATCTGCCCGCCATGCTCGCAGCCGTCCAGCGTGACCTGCTGAGCATCGCCGAACAGCTGGGTATACGCCTTGCCGGTCCCAAGGAGGGCGAGCAGGCTTCTCAGGCCGATGCCCTGCTGGCCGCGCGCCTTCAGGACATGCTGCTGGTCAATCAGGCCCTGGGCCAAGCCGGCGGTAACGCCTCGGCCATGCAGATGGCGGTGCAAGCGCTCAAGATTCTGTTCGATCTGGACGCGGCGCTTTGCTTCGAAGCGGTCGAGGGGGAAAGCGAGCGGTTCCACGCCAAGCCGTTGGCTCACCATTCGGCCAAGCTGGCGCAACTGGAGTTCGTCCGTGGCAGCAGCACCTCTTTGCTGGCACGGGCCTTGGATGGCATGCCGCAGCTGGTCATGCGCCAAGGGCAATTGCCCTTGCTCGACGACCAGGTGCTGCGCAGCCTGGGCGGAGAAGGCATGCTGCTGCTGCCGCTGCGTACGGCCTCTGCCCGGGTTGGCGTGCTGGTGGCCGTGATCGACAGCGCGGATCGGGCTGCAGCGCTGGCGGCCAAGCTGCCCTGTCTCGCGGTTTTTGGGCGCTTGAGCGCAGATCGCATTGCCATGCAGCTTCGCTCCGGCAATGCCGCGGCGCTGGGCGGCGGGGAGGCTGGCGCGGACAGCCGGCTCAATCGACTGGTGCATGAACTCAACAACCCGCTGGCGATCATCCGGAATTACGTCTCCATCCTCGAGGCAGCCAGTGCCGGCAAGGGCGCGCCCCAACCCGAGCTGGCCATCGTGCGTGAGGAAATCGACCGGGTGGCTCACATGCTGCGCGCCGCACGCGAACAGCAGGCAGAGGGGGAGTCGGCGCGGGGGCCGGTCAAGCTCAACCGTATCGTGGAGGATCTGGCGACCTTGTTCCGAGGGTCCATTCCGTTTGCCGGCTTGGTCGATATTCGTCTCGATTTGGCCGAGGCGCTCCCGGACATCGTGTCCGACCGTGACCGGCTCAAGCAACTGCTGGTGAATTTGATCAAGAATGCCTTGGAGGCGATGCCGCAAGGCGGGCACGTGACGCTCTCGACGGCCGCCTGGGGCTTGGGCGAGGCAGGGGCGTCCCATGTCGAAATCCGGGTCGAGGACAACGGCCCCGGCATTCCCAAAGAGGTGCTCGCTCAGCTCTACCAACCGGTGGCGAGCCAGAAACCCGGCTCTCATCAAGGGCTTGGGCTAGCCATCGTGGGGCAGCTGGTGCGCGATCTGAACGGCTTGATCAACTGCCGTTCGGATCAGCAGGGAACGCGTTTCCAGGTATTGCTGCCGTTCGACCGGCAGTGACGAGAGTGCAGGCCCGTTTTCGATCTGCGCCAATGGCGGTATGGGTAGGCAAGGGGGCAAAGTGGCAGAGAATCACTTCGGTACAAACGCAAAATTATTGGTCGTGGACGATGAACCCCGCATGCGGGAAAGCCTGTGCCTGCTGTTGCAGGGGCGGAATTACGACGTGCGCGCCTGCCACGACGGCCAGTCGGCCCTGGAACAGCTCATGGCCGGCGGCGTGGATTTGATGCTGCTCGATCTGCACCTGGGCGACATGAACGGGCTCGACCTGCTGGAGATGATCCGGCGTGCCGGCATCGATACCGAGGTGCTGGTGGTGAGCGGCGACACGGCTTTCGATTCCGCCGTTTGCGCGTTGCGCAGCGGAGCAAGCGATTATGTCTGCAAGCCCTATGCCGTGGAGGAGCTCATGCACCGGGTGGAGCTGGCCCTGCAGCGCCGCAGCCTGGCGCGTGCCAACCTGGCTATGGCGCAGCAGCTGCACACCTCGGAGCGCATGCATCGGTCCCTGGTGGAGGCGTCGCCCGACCTCATCTTCACGCTGGACGAGCGTTTTTGCTTTACGTTTGCCAATGAACGTAGCCACGGCTTGATCGGCTATTCGCCGCAGGAACTGCTTGGCCAATCGCTGCTCGACCTGGTCTTGCCGGTGGATGCCGAACGGGTCCGCTATGTGCTCGAGCATCGGACGGGGCAGCGCGCCATCGAGTTTCGCATCGTCAGCAGGGGGGGCGAGATTGCCGAGCGGCACTTCGAAGCCAGCCTGGTGCCGGTGGCGCTCGACTTGCCGCAGCTGTCGAGCCGCCTGTATGGCGTGGCGCGCGATGTGACCGACAAAAAGCACGCAGAACACCGCATGGCCTACCTGGCCTACCACGATTTGCTCACCGGCCTGCCCAACCGCGCCCTGTTCCGCGACCGGCTCGGGTTGGCGATCATGCAGGCCAAGCGCAAGGGGCGCCAGGTGGCGGTCCTGTTCGTCGATCTGGACCGCTTCAAGCTCGCCAACGATACCTTCGGCCATATCAAGGGCGATGAGCTGCTCAAGCAAGTGGGGCAGCGTCTGCAATGCGTCTTGCGCGAGTGCGACACGCTGGCCCGGCTGGGCGGCGACGAATTCACCATCCTGCTGCCGGACCTGAGCGGCAAGGAGGATGCCGCACTCCTCGCGGGCAAGCTGGTCAAGGAGGTTGCCGCGCCGTTCAGCATCGACGGCGACGATGTGTTCCTCACCGTCAGCATCGGCATCGCGGTGTTTCCGGACGACGGCGACGACATCGAAACCCTGCTGCGTCATGCCGATATCGCCATGTACCAGGTCAAGGCCCAGGGCAAGAATGGTTTCGGCTTCTTCCTGCCGGTGATGGACGCCGCCGCCAGCCAGCGCCTGAGGATGGAAAACGAGGTCCGGCGCGCCCTGGAGCTGGAGCAGTTCGAGCTGTACTACCAGCCGCAAGTCGAATTCGACAGCCGCCGGATCATCGGCTGTGAAGCCTTGATCCGCTGGCAGCACCCCACCCGCGGCTTGGTTCCGCCGGGGGCCTTCCTGGGGGTGATCGAAGAGATCGGGTTGATGAAGCCGCTCACCTACTGGGTGATCGAGCGTGCCTGCCAGACGCTGCGTGAATGGAAACTCGCCGGCCTCGAGCTGTCGCGCATGTCGGTCAACGTGCCGCCCGAGGTCTTGGTCGACGACGATTTCTACGACTACCTGATCGCGACGGTAGACCGCTACGGTATCCGTCGCCAGAGCTTCGAAATCGAGATCACCGAGAACGCTTTCATCGCCGATCAGCAAGCCATGTCGCTGAAACTGGCGGGGTTGGCCGAAGAGGGCATCCGCGTGGCCATCGACGATTTCGGCACGCAGTATTCGTCGCTGAGCTACCTGCGCCATTTGCCGGTGACGACGCTCAAGATCGATCAGTCGTTCGTGCGCGAAATCGAAGCCGGCAAGGAGGATTCGCCCATCGTGCGCGCCATCGTCGCCATCGCCACCGGGCTCAACCTGAACCTGGTGGCCGAAGGGGTGGAAACCGAGGTCCAGGCGGACTATCTCGGCAGCCTGGGCGCGGTGGAGATGCAGGGCTATCTGTTCGGCAAACCCATGCCCGCGTCGGATTTCCGCCGGCTGTTGCACCAGGAAGCCGCGGTGATGTCGGTCTAGGTGAGCCGCTTCGGCCAGTCCGGGCGGCTCACGCATGCAACATTGCCGGCAGAAACGGGGCATCTGTTTTGGCGCGAGACGCCCCGGTCCCCCGCTGGGTGACCTACCGTGCTGGCCCGCAGCGGCTGGCAGCCCATGACGTCGAACGGCCGGTTCCCGGCCGACACTGCCCGATAATCCCTCCGCCCCCACGGTCGTGCCGATAGGGACGTTCCTCATGCCCTCCCTTTTTGCCGCATGCAGGACAGCAGGGCCAGGACGGGGAAGGCGCTGCCAGCCAGGCTGACCCATGCCCAGCCGCCATGCTGATACAGGATGCTGGCGATGGCTGAGCCGGTGGCTCCTCCGACGAAAACGCTGGTCATGTAGAGCGCGTTGAGTCGATTCCGGATGGCCGGGTTGAGTGCGTAGATCTCGCGTTGCCCCAGCACCATGCTCGTTTGCACGCAGAAGTCCAGCACGACCCCCGTCACCACCAGGCCCGCGACCCCCAGCGAAGGAACAAGCAGTACGGGCAGAAAGCTCAAGGCTCCGACCGCGAGCGCCGCCAGGGTGGCGGGACGCGTATGTCCGGCATCTGCCAGGCGGCCGCTGATGGGGGCGGCGATGGCGCCGATGGCGCCAACCAGGGCGAAAATGGCGATGTGCGATTGGTTCAGCCCGTGGTGCTGGGTCAGTTCGAGCGGAACGGAGGTCCAGAACAGGCTGAACGTCGCGAACATGCACGCCTGGTAGAACGAGCGCTGACGCAGGACGGGTGTGCTGGCCATCAGCGTTGCCAAAGAGCGCAGCAGCTGGCCGTAGCTCGCTTTATGGTCCGGTTGGCGACTGGGCATGGTGGCGGCCAGCAGCAGGGTGATGGCGGCCATCAGGATCGAGGCCGTGCCGAACACGGCGCGCCAGCCGAAGTGGTCGGCCATGAAGCTGGCGAGCGGGCGTGCCAGCAGGATGCCGAGCAGCAGCCCTCCCATGATGCCGCCGACCACGCGTCCCCGCGATGCCTCTGGCGACAGGTGGGCCGCCAGTGGAATCAGCAGCTGAACGGACACCGAGCTGAATCCAAGCAGCAGCGAGACCAGCAGAAACAGGCTTGGCTGTCGCGCCAGCGCGGTGGCGGCCAGGCTGACGATCGAGAGCATGGCGGTGCCGATCAGCAGGCGCCGGTTTTCGAGCAGATCACCCAACGGCACCAGAAAGAACAAGCCGAGGGCATAGCCGATCTGCGTCAGCGACACGATCAGGCTGGCGGTCTGGCCGGACAGGTGGATGTCTGGTGCAATCAAGCCGATGATCGGCTGGGCGTAGTAGATGTTGGCAACGATGGCGCCGCAGCAGAAGGCGAACAAGGCGATCATGGTGCGGGTCATGGCCATCGGCGTACCCGTCGGCACGGTTTGCTGCAGTGTTTTCATAGCAGGTTCTCCCTGACGGCGGGCGCGTAACGAGAGGGAGTCCCAGGCGTGAAGGTGGCGGGTGAAGCAGGGATGTCGTGCTCGATGAATTCCATGGACAGCTCCTTGGGCAAGATGATCATGCCGCAAGCTTAGTTGTTGTCATTGGCGCGTTGAATGCCTATAAATCGCAACCTGGCATTGCATTTTTCGCAAAGGATCGGCATGGATAAATTGCTGGCATTGAGAACGCTGGTGGAAGTGGCCGAAACGGGAGGGTTTTCCAAGGCCGCTCGGCGGCTCGGTGTGGCGACATCGTCGGTGACGCGGCTGATGGACGCGCTGGAACAGTCGCTGGGGACCGTCCTGCTCACGCGCACCACCCGCCAAGTGCTGTTGACCGATGCCGGGGCCAGTTACCTCGAGCAGGTATCCCGGCTCCTTGCCGATCTGGAGGAGGCCGACAGCAGCATTGCCGACGGCAGGGAAGAGCCGATGGGCTCGTTGCGGGTAGCCGTTCCCGTGACCTATAGCCGCCTCTGCCTGGGGGGAGCGCTTTCCGGTTTTATGGCTACCTATCCGCGCGTGAAGCTGGACCTCGTGGTGTCGGATGCGTATCAGGATCTGGCGGTGGAGCGTCTCGACCTTGCCGTCAGGATCGGGCTGCCGAATCGGGACGAGCATCTGATCGTGAAGAAGCTGGCGGAGAATCGGCGCTTTCTGGTGGCGGGTCCTGACTATCTGGAACGGCACGGCACGCCGCGTGCGCCGATCGAGCTGGCGTCACATGCCTGCCTTCGCTTTGCGTACCGGCCGGGGCGTCAGCGCTGGACATTCCGGTCGGACGCTCGGAGTGAAGTGGTCGAGGTCGACGGTCCGTTCATCACCAACAGCCTGGACATGCTGCACGAAGCCGTGCTTGGCGGCCACGGCATCGCGTTGCTGCCGGAGTGGGTCGTGCAGCAGGATATCCGCGCGGGGCGCGTGCTGCGCTTGTGCGACGCGTGGAGCGTGACGCCGCAGCAGGGCGACGCGTATGTGTACGCCGCCTATTTGCCCAACCGCCGCCACTCGCGCAAGGTCCATGCCTTCATCCAGTACCTGGAGGAATGGCTGCGGGCCCAGCATCAAGGTTAGGGCGGAATCGGGCAGCAGCCGCGCCGGCGGCGAGCAAGGCCTGGTGCCGCCCCTGACATCCGGTGCGTGGGCATGTCTTCGTGGCGGGGGCCAGATAATTGCTGTGGCGCCGGGCGTTCCTGCCGGCCTATCGCGGCGCTCTCGTCTTCAACGACAGCGGCAAGTTCGGGTATGGTTCCGGTATTGCCGTTAACCAGGCCTGTCCCATCCCTGATCATGAAACGTATCGAACATTCTTTGCTCTCCCCTGGTCTCGGCTCCAGCCGGCAGTTGTGCAGCCTGCATTTCGGCAGTGCCGGACAGGGGCAGAAGGTCTATATCCAGGCCGCGCTGCACGCCGACGAACTCCCCGGCATGCTGGTAGCGTGGCATCTCAAGGCGGCCCTCCTGGCGCTGGAAGACGCCGGTCACCTGCACGGCGAGGTGGTGCTGGTGCCGCAAGCCAATCCGATCGGCCATGACCAGACCCTGCTCGGGCTGCAGTTGGGCCGTTTCGAGATGGCTAGCGGCGAGAATTTCAACCGCAATTACCCGGCCCTGCTCGAGGGGGTCTACCGGCGCGTGAAGCCGCACTTGTCCGGTGACGCCGCAACCAATACCCGGCTGATTCGTGCCGCCATCCGCGCCGAGCTGGCGGTCTGGCCGGTAAGTACCGAACTGCAGAGCCTGCGGCACCGCCTGATGTCGCTGGCGGCCGACGCCGACATCGTGCTCGACCTGCATTGCGATTTCCGCGCTGCGCTGCACGTCTATACCGGCACGCCGCTGTGGCCGCAGTGCGAGCCGTTGTCACGCTACCTCGGCTCGCAGGCGCAATTGCTGGCGACCGAGTCCGGCGGGGATCCGTTCGATGAGGCCTGTAGCCGTCTCTGGTGGGAGTTGCAGGAGAAGGCGCGGCAGGACGGTCTCGACGTGCCGATCGAGTTGGCAGCGCTGGTTGTGACGGTGGAGTTGCGTGGCCAGGGCGACGTCCGGCATGAGCTGGCGGAGCGGGATGCGGCGGCGATCCTGGAGTTTCTGCGCTACCGCGGCGTGATTACCGACCGCCCGGCGGCCGAGCTGCCGCCGCTCGATTATCCGGCGACACCGCTGGCCGGATCGGAGAATCTTTGCGCTCCGCACTCCGGGGTCGTGACCTTCCTGGTCGCCCCGGGAACCCGGGTGGAGCCGGGCCAGCCGGTGGTGGAGGTGATCGACCCGCTGAATGACCGGGTCAGCGTGCTGAGCTCGGCGCATGGCGGCATGGTGTACGTGCTGGAGAGCCGCCATTTCGCCACCACTGGGATGGTGCTCGCCAAGGTGGCGACGCCCCACGCCTTTAAGACCGGGTCGCTGCTGTCGGCCTGAGAGGGTGAGCCGTGCTTCAGTCCGCCAGCGCCGCGTGCACCGCCGCGCGCAGCGCCGGCACTACCTCGTCGTCGAACCAGGGGTTGCTGACGAACCAGCGCACGTTACGCGGGCTGGGGTGGGGCAGCACGAAGAACTCCGGCTGGTACTCGCGCCAGGCCTTGACGGTGTCGGTCAGGGTCTTCTTGCGCCGCTTTCCCAGGTGCCAGGCCTGGGCGTATTGGCCGATCAGCAGCGTCAGGCGGATGTCGGGCAGCTGTGCCAGCAGGCGCTGGCGCCATAGCGCGGCGCATTCCGGCCGCGGCGGGGCATCGCCGCTGCCGTGCTTGCCGGGGTAGCAGAAGCCCATCGGCACGATGGCGAGCCGGCCCGGGTCGTAGAAGGCGTCGCGGTCCAGGTCGAGCCAGCGCCGCAGGCGGTCGCCCGAGGGGTCGTTGAAGGGCAGGCCGGTTTGGTGCACGCGTACGCCGGGGGCTTGCCCCACCAGCAGGATGCGTGCCGTCGCTGCCGCCTGCAGCACCGGGCGCGGCCCCAGCGGCAGCTGCGCTTCACAGTGGCGGCAGGCGCGGATCTCCGCCAACAGCGTGTCGAGCCCGTGGTCGTCCATGGCGTTTCAGCGTCCGGCTTGGCGCTTGCCGGCGATCACCAGCCATACCCCGCCCAGGATGGCGATCGAGGCCAGCACCAGGCGCAGCGTGACCGGTTCGCCCAGCAGCACCACGCCCCCCGCCGCCGCGATCACCGGCACGGTGAGCTGCACCGTGGCCGCGCCGGTGGCGGTCAGCCCGCGCAAGGCGGTGTACCACACGGCGTAGCCGACCCCCGAGGCCAGCGCGCCGGAGAGCAGCGCGTAGATGGCGCCGGCGGTGTCCCATGAGGCCGCCGGCATCAGCAGCAGGCTCAGCGAAATCGCCAGCGGCACGGCACGCAGGAAGTTGCCGGCGGTGACGCGGGTCGGATCGCCCGCGCCCTTGCCTAGCAGCGAGTAGGCGCCCCATGCCACGCCGGCCAGCAGCATCAGCACGGCTCCCACCAGCGGCGGCGCCGACAGGCCCGGCAGCAGCAGGCCGGCCAGCCCCGCCAGCGCGAGCAGCAAGCCGGCCAGTTGGCGGGTGCTCAGGCGTTCGCCGCGCGCCAGTCCGATCCCTATCATCGTGGCCTGTACCGCGCCGAACAGCAGCAGAGCACCCGTCGCCGCCGACAGGCTGACGTAGGCGAACGAGAACGCGGCGGCGTAGAAGAACAGCGCCAGCGCCGAGCGCCAGCGCCCGTTGCCGCTGCCGGTCGCCGTGCGCAGACGCACGATCAACCACAGCACCAGGGCCCCGGAGGCGATGCGCAGGGTGGTGAAGGTGGCCGGGTCGATGCTGGTGTGCTTGAGCGCCTGGCGGCAGAGCAGGGAGTTGCCGGCAAACGCCGTCATGGCCAGCAGCGTGAGCAGGACGACGCGCTGGCGCGAAAGGGAGGGGGCGCCGGTGGCGGCAAAGCTGGTCGACATGGGGGTTCCTCGGAATGAAGAGTGTCCCCATTTTAGGCGGAGTTTGCCGCAAAAGGTTGGCCGAAGCGACATGGGCTTCGGCCAACTTTGGTACGGGGTGGCCTAGCGGCGGAAGCCACCGACCGGGCTCAGGTAACTGGGCTTGATATCCGCCAGCGCGGCCTGGAGTTCGGCACTGGGGTGGCCGTAGAGGTTGAGGCGGGTCGGTGTCAGCAGCGCCAAGAAGCGTTCGGCGAAGTGAGTGCCGAAGTTGTCCAGGTGGGTCAGCGCCGCCGCCGAGTCACGGTAGCGTTCGTAGATGTGGCAGGTCGTGCCGTCGCTGCTGACGTTCCATTCGTAGTTCAGCGCATCGGGCTCGTTGGCGCCGGTCGCCTCGACCATCTCGGTCATCAGGTGGTCGAAGGCCTCGCGCTGGCCGGGCTGGATGGCGAGTTCCAGCAGCCAGTACACTTCCTGGTTCATCTCCATGCTCCTTGTGCTTCTTGTGACTGCCGGGGTTGAGGGAGGGGGCAACGGCCGGTTGCGGCCCGTACCGGAACCTGCAGTAAACATAGTTCAAGAAACACAGCGCTGCGCCAGGATGAAACGCGTTTGGCGGGTCGGCTCCCGAGGGGAGGCGTTGCACCGCCCAAGGTTGGCCGAAGCCCGGGCGATGCGGCCACCGCACGGTTATCGCCTGGCCGGTCGGGTCGGCGGGGGCGGGGCATCTCGGCGGCTCCGCTCGCGCCGGATCGCGTACAATGCCGCATCGTTTTTCGACATTTCTTTTAGGACGCGAATCGCCATGGCAAAAAAAGACAAGGATCTCGACGCGGAAACCCAGGCGCTGCTGGAGTGGTGCGCCGAAGTCGAGGCCCTGCTGGTGGCCGCCGGAGCCACCCCGCGCGAGGCGCAGGAGCACATCGAAGAGCAGGCCGAGTGGTACACCGACCAGTTCTACGACGGGCTGACGCCGGAAGAGGCGGCCAAGGCGGCGTTGAATGACTGAACGGCAGGACAAGGGAGGCCTGGAGCGCGTCGCCGTGATCGACTTCGAAACCACCGGGCTCAGCCCCGGTGGCGGCTGCCGTGCCACCGAGATCGCCGTGGTGCTGCTGGAAAACGGCCGGGTGGCGGGCCGCTTTCAGAGCCTGATGAACGCGGGGGTGCGGGTGCCGCCCGACATCGAGCGCCTCACCGGCATCAGCAACGCCATGCTGAAGGCCGCGCCGCCGGCCGACGCCGTGATGCGCGAGGCGGCCGAATTCGTCGGCGACACACCGCTGGTGGCGCACAACGCCGCCTTCGACCGCAAGTTCTGGGATTACGAGCTGGGCCAGTTTGGTCGCACGCGGCGGCAGGACTTCGCCTGCACCTTGCTGCTGGCGCGGCGCCTGCTGCCGGCGGCGCCAAACCATAAGCTCGGCACCTTGACGCGCTGGGCCGGCCTGCCGGCGACCGGGCAGGCGCACCGGGCGCTGGCCGACGCCGAAATGGCCGCCAACCTGATGGCGCACCTGACCCGGGTGCTGCGGCTCCAGCACGGCCTGGATCGGGTGTCGCACCAACTGCTGTGCGGTTTGCAGAAGGTGGCGGCCAAGCAGGTGCCGGAGTATCTGCGGCGGGCGGCGGCGGCCTGACGCGCTCGTTTGTTTCAGCTCCAAAGCCTCACGGCCAGCCTCGGTGATCTCAAGGCTGGCCGTGAGGCTTTTTGTCGTGGGGAAGAGGACGGTTGGCGTCGCTGGCACAACCCCGGGCCGTAGTCCTGGCCAGGTGCGCTGCCGCAAAGTGTGCTGTATGGCGAAGCGGCACAATCCAGCCAGGGGATGCGGGGAGCGGCTCTTATTCGGTTGGCGGCGCGGCGGGAGACGTGTCGTCGGCGCCGGGGGGCAGGTGGTCGATGAAGAGCGTGCCGTTCAGATGGTCGACTTCGTGCTGGATGATGCGGGCGTGAAAGCCCTCGGCGCGGCCTTCGACCAGGCGGCCCTGGATATCCTGTGCCCGGTAGCGGATGGCCTGCCAGCGCGGCACCCGGCCACGCTGGCCCGGCACGCTGAAGCAGCCCTCCCAGTCTTCCTCGATGTGTTCGGCGTCGGGACGGATTTCCGGGTTGATCAGGACCGTTGGGGAAATCGCCGGCGCGCCCGGGTCACGCTCGCCGCCGCCGTAGGCGAACACGATCACCCGTAACGGCACGCCGATCTGCGGCGCCGCCAGCCCGACACCGTTGCCGGCGTACTGGGTGTCGAACATGTCCTGCACCAGTTCATGCAGTGCGGGCGTGTCGAACTCGGTCACGGCGGCGGCATGCTGGCGCAGCATCGGGTGCTCTTGGGGCAGGAAAGGTCGCTTCATGGTGTTCTCTAGGTTGATTGGCGCCTGCGGGCCGGGGGGCGGCGTATCTGGCGCTGACGATAGCGCGAAAACTCGCCGTTTGCAGCAACCCCCTCTGTTTTGCCGGCGCGGCATGGCCGGGGCGAGGCCGGCCTTGGGGTCAGCGATACTTGCGGTAGATCCGGCTGACCGTGTCGTTGCGGCGCAAGGCATCGATGGCGGCATCGACTTGCGGCAGGCTGACCGAACCCTGCCGCGACAGGGCGCAGCCGGCCTGGTAGCGCCGCAGCACCAGCGGCGGGTACAGCGTCGCCGCGTCCAGGCCGAGCTTTTCCTGGTAGCTCAGATAGAGTCTGTTCACCACGGCGTGGCGGGTGCGGCCCGCCTGCAGCTTGTGCAGGTTGCTGCTGGCATTGGGGGCGTCATCCCGGACAAAGCGCGGGCCCAGCCGGGCTTCCAGCTCGGGATAGCGAAAGCCCAGGATGGTGCCGATGGGTTGCCCCGCCAGCGCCGCTATACGCCTTGGGCGTATGGCGTGGCGCGAGGTGATGACGACGTCGGCGTTGGGCAGGAAGGGCTGGGTCCAGTCGAACGGGCCGGGCAGCCAGGCCGGCAGGTACATGCAGATCAGGTCGGCCTGGCCGCTTTCGAGTGCTGCCGGTATGCGCTGGCGGGGCAGCACCAGGAAGCGCGGCCGTTTTCCCAACTCCTTGGCGAGCGCCCGTCCCAGGTCGTGGTGGATGCCGCGCCATACCCGCGTGCCGCTGATCTCGGCCTGCGGCATCTCGGTGCTGTCGTCCAGCAGGATGACCAGCTCTTTCGGGTCGGCGGCGGCCGCTTGTCCTAGCAGCAGCCCTGCCACTAACACCAGGCTTCTTTTCATGGGCGATCCGCTGTTGTGTCGTGGTTGCTCTTGGGGGAGAGATCGGTTGTGTGGCGTGAATCTAGCATACGGCTTCCGGCGCCGGAACGCGGCCGGTACAAATACCGTTGCGGCCCGCGTGACGGGCCAAGGCGTGATCACCGCACCGTTCCGCAGAGGGCTTTGCGGGGACGGGGAGGAAGCGGAGGGTGTCGTCTTCCGCCAACCTTGGCACCGAGCCTGGCCGCAGGCGCCGCCGCCAGGGGACATCAGATCACCCATAAATCGGTGAAAGCGTTCACCGCCGTTGTCAGCAGCGTTTCCTGATCGCGGCACAGCGCGAAGATGGCCGTCTGTTGCTGGGCCGGGAAGCGGTGTGCCAGGTGGGTCCTGAACTTGTTCTCCAGCAGCGGAATGCCCTCCGCCCGCCGCCGCGGGTGGCCGAGCGGGTATTCGCACACCGCTTCGTCGAACACGCTGCCGTCGTTCAGGGTGACGGTAAGCGCGTTGGCGATGCTGCGCTTGTCGGGATCGTGGTAGTCGCGGGTGAAGGCCGGGTCTTCCACGCAGCGTATCCGGGCACGCAAGTCGTCGATGCGCGGGTCGGCGGCGACGTCGTCTTCGTAGTCGGCGGCGCTCAGGCGGCCGAAGATCAGCGGCACGGCCACCATGTACTGGATGCAGTGGTCGCGGTCGGCCGGGTTAGCCAGCGGGCCCTGCTTGTCGATGATGCGCAGGCAGGCCTCCTGGGTGCGGATGGCGATATGCCTGATGTCGGCGGCGGACTTGCCCTGCCGGGCCAGCTCGCCGTGCAGCGCCAACGCGCATTCCACGGCGGTCTGCGCATGGAACTCGGCCGGAAACGCGATCTTGAACAGCACGTTCTCCATCACGTAGCTGCCGTAGGGGCGCGGGAGCGTGAACGGCTGGCCCCGGAACAGCACGTCGTAGAAGCCCCAGCCCTTGGCGCTCAACACGCCCGGGATACCCATCTCGCCCTTGAGGCTGAAGCGCGCCAGGCGCACGCCGCGGCTGGTGGCGTCGCCCGCCGCCCACGATTTGCGGGAGCCGGTGTTGGGGGCGTGGCGATAGGTGCGCAGACTCTGGCCGTCGACGAAGGCCTGGCTCACGGCGTTGACGATTTCCTCCTTGCTGCCGCCCATCAGCTTGGCGCATACGGCGGCGGAGGCCACCTTTACCAGCACCACATGGTCCAGGCCGACCCGGTTGAAGCTGTTCTCCAGCGCGAGGCAGCCCTGAATCTCGTGCGCCTTGATCATGCCCTCCAGCACGTCCTTCATCATCAGTGGCGGCTGGCCTTGGGCGACACGCTCGCGCGAGACCCAGTCGGCGGTGGCGAGGATGCCGCCCAGGTTGTCGGACGGATGCCCCCACTCGGCGGCGAGCCAGGTGTCGTTGAAATCGAGCCAGCGGATCATCGTGCCGATGGTGAACGCGGCCTGCTCCGGGTCGAGCTGGAACTGGGTGCCGGGCACCCTGGCGCCGTTCGGCACGATGGTGCCCGGCACGATCGGCCCCAAAAGCTTGGTGCAGGCCGGGTAGGACAGCGCTTCCAGTCCGCAGCCCAGGGTGTCCATCAGGCACAGGCGGGCGGTGTCCCAGGCTTGGGGAGAGGTGATGGTGTAATCGGCGACGTAGTCGGCGATGTCGAGCAGCACCTGATCGGCATCGGGGCGCGCGTTGGAGAGATGGGCAGACATGCGTTCCTCCTGGTGCGGGTGCCGTCGAACCGCCGCTTCATGTGCTCGGGGAGGGCGAGCGGGCACAAGCCGGGTTGTTGCCGCCGCATGGAAAGCCGGCCCGCTCATCCGCCCCGGCCGGGTTGGCCGAAGCCGGATCAACCGGCCGTCGCTGTACTGCAGTTTAGCTCGCGCTCAGAACGCGTCACCCGGTACGCGCACCCAGCCTTCCATCAGTACGCGCGCGCTGCGGCTCATGATGGCCTTGGTCACGGTCCACTGGCCATCGATCTGGCGTGCCTCGGCGCCCACGCGCAGCGTGCCCGAGGGGTGGCCGAAGCGCACCGCGTTGCGTTCGCCGCCGCCGGCCGCCAGGTTGACCAGGGTGCCGGGGATGGCGGCGGCGGTGCCGATGGCCACCGCGGCGGTGCCCATCATGGCGTGGTGCAGCTTGCCCATGGACAGCGCGCGCACCAAGAGGTCGACGTCGCCGGCCTTGATCTGCTTGCCGCTGGAGGCGGTGTAGTCTTTGGGCGGCGCCACGAAGGCGATCTTCGGGGTGTGCTGGCGCGTGGCGGCCTCTTCCGGGGTCTTGATCAGGCCCATGCGCAGCGCGCCGGCGACGCGGATGGCTTCGAAGCGGGCCAGCGCCGCCGGGTCACTGTTGATGGCTTCGCGCAGCTCGGTGCCGGTGTAGCCGATGTCGGCGGCGTTGACGAACACGGTGGGGATGCCGGCCGCGATCATGGTGGCCTTGAAGGTGCCGACGCCGGGCACGTCCAGATCGTCCACCAGATTGCCGGTGGGGAACATGCTGCCGCCCTCGTCACCGTCGTCGGACGGGTCGAGGAATTCCAGCACGATCTCGGCCGCCGGGAAGGTCACGCCGTCCAGCTCGAAATCGCCGGTCTCCTGCACCTGGCCGTTGGTCACCGGGACGTGGGCGATGATGGTTTTCTGGATGTTGGCCTGCCAGATGCGCACCACGCACACGCCGTTGTCCGGAATGCGCGCCGGGTCGACCAGGCCGGCGTGAAGGGCGAAGGCGCCGGCGGCGGTGGAGAGGTTGCCGCAGTTGCCGCTCCAGTCGACGAAGGCCTTGTCGATGGCGACCTGGCCGTAGAGGTAGTCCACGTCGTGGTCGGGCTGCGTGCTCTTGGACAGGATCACGCACTTGCTGGTGCTGGAGGTGGCGCCGCCCATGCCGTCGATGTGGGCGGAGTAGGGGTCGGGGCTGCCGATCACGCGCATGAACAGCTTGTCGCGCGCCGCGCCCGGCACCTGGCAGCGTTCCGGCAGGTCCTGCAGGCGGAAGAACACGCCCTTGCTGGTGCCGCCGCGGATATAGGTGGCGGGAATCTTGATCTGGGGTTGGTGAGCCATGAGCTGATTGTCCTGATGAAACCGGGGTGGCGGTTCGGCCAACGTTACCGCCTAACCGGGGCAACGTTGGCCGTCTGCTGATGCTTACGCTGCGGTCGAGGCTTCGAGGAAGTCCTGCGCGAAGCGCTGCAGCACGCCGCCGGCCTCGTAGATCGACACTTCTTCCGCGGTATCCAGGCGGCAGGTGACGGGCACCTCGACGCGCTCGCCGTTCCGGCGCTGGATCACCAGCGTGAGGTCGGCGCGCGGTTTGCGCTCGCCGATCACGTCGAAGGTCTCGGTGCCGTCGATGCCCAGGGTCTTGCGGTTCACGCCCGGCTTGAACTCCAGCGGCAGCACGCCCATGCCGATCAGGTTGGTGCGGTGGATGCGCTCGAAGCCCTCGGCCGCGATGGCTTCCACCCCGGCCAGACGCACGCCCTTGGCGGCCCAGTCGCGCGAGGAGCCCTGGCCGTAGTCGGCGCCGGCGATGATGATCAGGGGCTGCTTGCGCTCCATGTAGGTTTCGATGGCTTCCCACATGCGCATCACCTTGCCCTCCGGCTCGACGCGCGCCAGCGAGCCCTTCTTCACCTCGCCGTCCACCACCGCCATCTCGTTCACCAGCTGCGGGTTGGCGAAGGTGGCGCGCTGCGCGGTGAGGTGGTCGCCGCGATGGGTGGCGTAGGAGTTGAAGTCCTCTTCCGGCAGGCCCATTTTCGCCAGGTATTCGCCGGCGGCGCTATTGGCCAGGATGGCGTTGGACGGCGACAGGTGGTCGGTGGTGATGTTGTCCGGCAGCACCGCCAGCGGACGCATGCCCTTGAGCGTGCGCTCGCCGGCCAGCGCGCCCTCCCAGTACGGCGGGCGGCGGATGTAGGTCGACTGCGGGCGCCAGTCGTAGAGCGGGCTCTTGGCTTCTTCCACGGTGCCCAGGTCGAACATCGGGATGTAGATCTGCTTGAACTGTTCCGGCTTCACGCAGCGCGCCACGATGGCGTCGATTTCCTCGTCGCTCGGCCACAGGTCTTTCAGCGTGATGGCCTGGCCGTCCTTGTCGTAGCCCAGCGCGTCCTGCTCGATGTCGAAGCGCACGGTGCCGGCGATGGCGTAGGCCACCACCAGCGGCGGGGAGGCGAGGAAGGCCTGCTTGGCGTAGGGGTGGATGCGGCCGTCGAAGTTGCGGTTGCCGGACAGCACGGCGGTGGCGTACAGGTCGCGCTCGATGATTTCCTGCTGGATCTTCGGGTCCAGCGCGCCGGACATGCCGTTACAGGTGGTGCAGGCGTAGGCCACGATGCCGAAGCCCAGCTTTTCCAGCTCCGGCAACAGGCCGGCTTCTTCCAGATAGAGCTTGGCCACCTTGGAGCCGGGCGCGAACGAGGTCTTCACCCACGGCTTGCGCACCAGGCCCAGCGCATTGGCCTTTTTCGCCAGCAGGGCGGCTGCCACCACGTTGCGCGGGTTGGAGGTGTTGGTGCAGCTGGTGATGGCGGCGATGATCACCGCGCCATCCGGCAGCAGACCCTGGGCTTCCTCGGCGCGAGCCGCCTGCAGCTTGGCCTCGTCGGCGATGCCGCGTTCGTGCAGGGCCGAGGTCGGCAGGCGCTTGTGCGGGTTGGACGGGCCGGCCATGTTGCGCACCACGCTGGAGAGATCGAACTCCAGCACGCGCTCGTACTCGGCGCGGGCCAGGCTGTCGCCCCACAGGCCGGTGAGCTTGGCGTAGTTTTCCACCAGCGCCACCTGCTCCGGTTCACGGCCGGTGAGCTTCAGGTAATCGATGGTCTGGTCGTCGATGTAGAACATCGCGGCGGTGGCGCCGTATTCCGGGCACATATTGGAGATGGTGGCGCGGTCGCCGATGCTCAGCTTGGCTGCGCCTTCGCCGAAGAACTCCACCCAGGCGCCGACCACGCGCTCCTTGCGCAGGAACTCAGTGAGCGCCAGCACGATGTCGGTGGCGGTGATGCCGGGCTGGCGCTGGCCGGTGAGTTTCACCCCGACGATGTCCGGCAGGCGCATCATCGAGGCGCGGCCCAGCATCACGGTTTCCGCTTCCAACCCGCCCACGCCGATGGCGATCACGCCCAGTGCGTCCACGTGCGGGGTATGGCTGTCGGTGCCGACGCAGGTGTCGGGGAAGGCCACGCCGTCGCGCGCCTGGATCACCGGCGACATTTTTTCCAGGTTGATCTGGTGCATGATGCCGTTGCCCGCCGGGATCACGTCCACGTTCTTGAACGCGGTGCGCGTCCAGTCGATGAAGTGGAAGCGGTCCTCGTTGCGACGGTCTTCGATGGCACGGTTTTTCTCGAACGCCTCCGGGTCGTAGCCTCCGCATTCCACTGCCAGCGAGTGATCCACGATGAGCTGGGTGGGGACCTCCGGGTTCACCTTGGCAGGGTCGCCGCCTTTTTCGGCGATGGCGTCGCGCAGGCCGGCCAGGTCGACCAGCGCGGTCTGGCCCAGGATGTCGTGGCACACCACGCGCGCCGGGTACCAGGGGAAATCCAGGTCGCGGCGGCGTTCGATCAGCTGCTTGAGCGCGTCGGTCAGCAGCGCCGGGTCGCAGCGGCGCACCAGCTGTTCGGCCAGTACGCGCGAGGTATACGGCAGCGTGTCGTAGGCGCCGGGCTGGATGGCGTCGACCGCGGCGCGCGTGTCGAAGTAATCCAGGGCCGTGCCGGGCAGGTGTTTGCGGTATGCGGTATTCATGGTGTCGAGGCCCGAGGGTGATGTTCTGTGTCAGCGGGGCGGCTCGCCGGCCACCTCCGCCCGTGTTTCAGCCAGCCCGCCGGCGCAGCCGTGCCGGCAGGTGGCGGCCATCCGCTCCCGGCATTCTCGCCCGCCTAGAGGGGGCCGTGAGAATGCCGGCGCCGGGCGGGCTGTGGCGCGCCCGGCAGGCGGGGTGTGTCAGCGCTGAGCCAGCGGCACGAAAGACTGATCTTCCGGGCCGACGTAGTTGGCCGAAGGACGGATGATCTTGCCGTCGATGCGCTGTTCAATCACGTGCGCGCTCCAGCCGCTGGTGCGGGCGATCACGAACAGCGGGGTGAACATCGCGGTCGGCACGCCCATCATGTGGTAGCTCACGGCGGAGAACCAGTCGAGGTTGGGGAACATCTTCTTGATATCCCACATCACGCTCTCCAGGCGCTCGGCGATGTCGAACATCTTGGTGTCGCCAGCGGCGACGGACAGCTCGCGTGCCACTTCCTTGATCACCTTGTTGCGCGGGTCGCTGATGGTGTAAACGGGATGGCCGAAGCCGATCACCACTTCCTTGCGCTCGACGCGTGCCTTGATGTCGATCTCGGCCTCGTCCGGGTTCTCGTAGCGCTTCTGCACTTCGAACGCCACTTCGTTGGCGCCGCCGTGTTTCGGGCCGCGCAGCGCGCCGATGGCGCCGGTGATGGCGCTGTACATGTCGGAACCGGTGCCGGCGATGACGCGGGCGGTGAAGGTGGAGGCGTTGAACTCATGCTCGGCGTACAGGTTGAGCGAGGTATGCATGGCGCGTACCCACTGCTCGGAGGGCTTCTGGCCGTGCAGCAGGTGCAGGAAGTGGCCGCCGATGGAGTCGTCGTCGGTTTCCACCTCGATGCGCTTGCCGTTGTGGCTGAAGTGGTACCAGTAGAGCAGCATCGAACCCAGGCTGGCCATCAGGCGGTCGGCGATGTCGCGCGCGCCGGCCATGTTGTGATCGTCTTTTTCCGGCAGGGTGCAACCCAGCGCGGAGACGCCGCTGCGCATCACGTCCATCGGGTGGGCGGCGGCCGGCAGCGCTTCCAGCGCGGCCTTTACCGAGGCCGGCAGGCCGCGCAGGCTCTTCAGCTTCTTCTTGTAGCCGGTGAGCTCGGCCTGGTTCGGCAGCTTGCCGTGCACCAGCAGGTAGGCGACTTCTTCGAATTCACAGTGGGCGGCCAGGTCCAGGATGTCGTAGCCGCGGTAGTGCAGGTCGTTGCCGCTGCGGCCAACGGTGCACAGGGCGGTGTTGCCGGCGGCCACGCCGGAGAGGGCGACCGATTTCTTCGGCTTGGCGGTAAGAACGACTTCACTCATTTCCTTCTCCTCTAAATGTAACGGCAATACGGGGCGGCCTGCGGCTTGTTGTCGGGCGTCTTCGGCCAACCTGATGTGGTCTGTGGTTTACTTTTCCTGGCTGAACAGCGCGTCCAGCTTCTGCTCGTAAGCGTGGTAGCCCAGATGGTCATAGAGCTCCATGCGCGTCTGCATCTTGTCGATCACGTTTTTCTGCGTGCCGTCCTGGCGGATCGCGCTGTACACCTCCAGCGCCGCCTTGCTCATGGCGCGGAACGCCGAGAGCGGGTAGAGCACCAGGCTCACGCCGTTGGCGCCGAGTTCCTGCGTGGTGTAGAGCGGGGTGGAGCCGAACTCGGTGATGTTGGCCAGTACCGGCACTTTCACGGCGGCGGCGAACTGCTTGTACATCGCCAGATCGGTCATCGCCTCGGGGAAGATCATGTCCGCACCGGCCTCGACGCAGGCCACGGCGCGCTCGATCGCGGCGTCCAGGCCTTCCACGGCCAGCGCATCGGTGCGGGCCATGATCACGAAGCTGTCGTCACGGCGCGCATCCACGGCCGCCTTGATGCGGTCGACCATCTCGTCCTTGGACACGATCGCCTTGTTCGGGCGATGGCCGCAGCGCTTCTGCTGGACCTGGTCTTCAATGTGCACCGCGGCGGCGCCGGCCTTTTCCAGGCTGCGGATGGCGCGGGCGATGTTGAACGCGCCGCCCCAGCCGGTGTCGATATCCACCAGCAGCGGCAACTCGGTGGCCTCGGTGATGCGGCGTACGTCGATCAGCACGTCTTCCAGCGTGGTGATGCCAAGATCAGGAATGCCGCACGAGCAGGCCGCCACGCCGCCGCCCGACAGGTACAGCGCCTTGAAGCCGGCGTGCTCGGCCAGGCGGGCGGCGTAGGCATTGACGGCCCCCATCACCTGCAACGGTTTTTCCTGCTCCACGGCCTGTCTGAAACGGTTTCCCGGGGTGTGCATCGCGCGTTCTCCTTGCGTCGTCATGGGGTGATGGCTGAATTCTAGCAAGTGCTTGGTTGGTGTGTAAAGGGCGCCGAGCACACAATGGCAAATCCCTTAAACAGAGGGTAGACGGTGACGCGGGCGGGTGCCGGACAAAACAACGCGCCGCCGCGTTCTCCCCCACTGACGAGGCGTTGCCCTCGCCGGCGCGGCGGGGGCAACGCCTCGAGCCGGGGCTTTCCGCCGTTTTCGTTTGGAGGCATCTCTGCTATGTTTCGCTCAGCACCACCAGTGGGAACTCATCACCCACCCTCTGGTCTAGACCGTGTCCGCCATGTGAAATACACCAAATAAACCGGTGGGCAATTCAGGGAGCATTACAACGACATGAGTGATCGTGAAATCGATCAACAATTGGTGGAGCGTGCACAGCGAGGTGAAAAAAGAGCGTTCGATCTACTTGTCAGCAAGTATCAGCGCCGTTTAGCTCGGCTGTTGTCGCGGTTTCTACGCGACAGCGCAGACATCGAAGACGTGACACAGGAGGCCTTCGTCAAGGCATACCGCGCCTTGCCGTCGTTTCGCGGCGAGAGTGCGTTCTATACCTGGCTATACCGGATCGGCATCAACACCGCCAAAAATTTCCTGAGTGCCAGCGGGCGACGCCCGGTCATCAACAGCGAAGTGGAGGATGAAGACGGTGAAAGTTTCGACATGGCGTCGCAACTCCCCGACTTCAACACCCCCGAATCGGAGTTGATGAACAAGGAAATCCTGAACACGGTGAATGCAGCGGTAGAGGCATTGCCTGAGGAACTGAGGACGGCGATTTCGCTGCGGGAAATGGATGGTCTGTCCTACGACGAAATCGCCAAGGTGATGAATTGTCCCATCGGTACGGTTCGTTCGCGCATCTTCCGGGCGCGCGAAGCAATCGCAACCGAGCTTAGGCCGCTGCTCGACACGGCCAAGAATAAAAGGTGGTAAGCATGAAAGAATCATTATCCGCACTGGTGGATAACGAACTCGACGGACCAGAGGCCTCCAAGCTGATCAGTGCCGCCAGTACCGACGAGTCGTTGAAGGAAGCATGGGATGAGTATCACCTGATCGGTGATGCCATGCGCGCCTCCGGCCTGAACAGCATCAACGTGCGCCATAGCGTCGCGGCACGCCTGGCCGAGGAGCCGACCGTGCTGGCGCCGCGGCGCTGGTTACGACAGGGCAGCGTGCGCACGGTCGGCGCGGTGGCGCTGGCCGCGAGCATGAGCTTTGCCGCCGTGGTGGCGTGGCAGCAGCTGGCGGTCAACGGCCAGGGCGCCGCCATGGTCGCGGAGAAGGGGGTGCCGGTGCAGGTGGCTCAGCAGGTCGAGCCGGCCAACGGCCCCATGGCGCGCGACAACGGCGCCGACCCTTATCTGCTGGCGCATCAGGAAATGGCCTCCGACCCTGATGTGGTGAAAGTCTCGCTGGGCAACGGAGTTCGCCATTGATGCGGCTGAAGCACCTGACTGCCATTGTGTGTATTGCTCTGCCGGCATTGGCGCATGCCGCCGATGACTGGCAGACCCTCAAGAAATCCGCCCAGGCCAGCCGTAACCAGGTCCTGACCGGAACCTATCTGCACCAGATGAGCGGTGTGGTGGAAACGTTCCACATCGTGCGCGGTGCGGGAACGGAGGGCGTGATCGAATTGCGCCAGTCGCTGGACGGCACGCCACGCGAGATCGTCCGCAACGGCAGCGAACTCACCGGTTACGGGCCGGACAAGAAGGCGCTGATGGCCGCCAAGGTCAGTGCCATGCGGCTGTTCCCGGCCTTGCTGCCGGACGACATGGCCGGCGTCGCCGAGTCCTACACGCTCAAGCGCCTCGCCGGCGATCGTGTCGCCCAGCGCGAATGCGACTGGCTCGAACTCAAGGCCAAGGACCGCGCGCGCTACGGCCTGCGCCTGTGCCTCGATCGTGCCAGCCTGCTGCCGCTCAAGATCATGACGCTGTCGCCGGCACAGGAGCCGGTCGAGCAGTACATGTTCACCGAGATCGACTTGGCGGCGCCGAAGGATCGCAACCAGTTCAAGCCGCATTACCCGCTCAGCCTCCCCATCCGCAACGCCAGCACCTCGGTGCCGCCGAGTGGTGCCGGGATGGAAGGCGTGGAAGTCAGCGGCTTGCCCAGTGGCTTCCGCCTGATCCGTGCCCTGCAGCGCAGCCTGCCGGGGCAGGCCGAACACGCGGTGCGGCACCTGGTGTATACCGATGGTTTGGTCATGCTGTCGCTCTTCATCGAGCCGGCTGGGGCTGAGCCGCGCGCCGAACGCGTGAGTACGCTGTACGGCGCCGTGGCCATGGCCTCCGGCAGCCAGGGCGGCATGCAGCTCACGCTGGTGGGCGATCTGCCGGAAGCCAGCATGATGTCCTTGCTCAAATCGATTCGAGTCGTACAGAAATAACAACAACGATGGTAGAAACGCAGGCCAGGGTGCTCGCCACCGAGCAGGCATTCGCTTTGGTGGAGCCCCGTCCCCATTCCTCGTGCCGCCACTGCGATCCGGTCGCCGGCTGCCGCGCCCTGTCACTTTCCCGCACCATCGGTTCGACCGACCGCCGCGTGCGCGTCCACAATCCGTTGGGCGCCGAGGCCGGCGACTGGGTGCTGGTGACTGTGCCGCGACAGCGCGTGTCCATGGCGTCTTTCCTCGTGTATCTCGTGCCGCCGGCGGGACTGGGCGTCGGGCTCTCGTTCGGCGCCGGCGCGAGCGAGCCGGTGTCGCTGTTGGCCGGCGCGGCGCTGTTCGTCATCGGTCTGTACGCGGTGCGGCGCGAGCTCCGGCGTCGCCGGCGTTCGCCCCTGCTGCAGCCGACCATCACGGCCATCTATCCCTCAGAACCCTTGATGCTGGAGAAACCATGTCGGTCCAAAAACTGATTGCCTCTGCCATGCTGGCAGCTGTTGTGGTGTCGGGTCCGGTGTACGCCGCCGAGGCGCGCGTGCTGCCCGACTTTACCCAGATCGTCGAGCAGGAAGGCAAGGCCGTGGTCAACATCAGCACCACGCAGACGGTGCGCGAGACCATCAATGCCGTACCCGAGGAATTCAATGGCGATCCGTTCTTCGAGTTCTTCCGGCGCTTCGCTCCGCCGCAGCAGCAGGAGCGCAAGGAGCGCTCGCTGGGCTCGGGGTTCATCGTGTCGGCAGACGGTTATGTCATGACCAACTCGCACGTGGTGGCGCGGGCCGATGAAATCACCGTCACGCTCGGTGACAAGCGCACCTTCAAGGCGCGACTGGTCGGTTCCGATGCGCGCACCGACGTCGCGCTGCTGAAGATCAATGCCAGCCACCTGCCGGTGGCGCATATCGGTTCTTCGGCCAACCTCAAGGTCGGGGAATGGGTGCTGGCGATCGGCTCGCCGTTCGGCTTCGAAAACTCGGTCACCTCGGGCATCGTCTCCGCCAAGGGGCGCAGCCTGCCGGACGAGAACTACGTACCGTTCATCCAGACCGACGCCGCGGTCAACCCAGGCAACTCCGGCGGTCCGCTGTTCAACCTGAAGGGCGAGGTGGTCGGCATCAACTCGCAGATCTACAGCCGCTCCGGCGGCTTCATGGGCATCTCCTTCGCCATCCCGATCGACGTGGCGGTCAAGGTGGCCGACCAGCTCAAATCGGAAGGCAAGGTCAGCCGCGGCCGCATCGGCGTCGCCATCCAGGAGTTGAGTCCGGAGCTGGCCGCATCGTTCGGGCTTGCCAGCGCCAATGGCGCCCTGATCAACTCGGTGGAAAAGGACGGGCCGGCCGACAAGGCGGGTCTGCGGGCCGGCGATATCGTGCTCAAGATCGACGGCCAGCCCGTCGAGTCGTCGGCCGACATGCCGCGCCTGATCGGTGCCATGCGCCCGGGCAAGCCGGTGGCGGTGGAAGTCTGGCGTAACCGGGCGCGCCGGGTCGTCACCGTGGTGCTGGCCGAACTCAAGGACGAGGCGCCCAGCATTGCCGAACGTGAATTCCGCCAGCCGCAGAAGCCGGCCGAACCGCAGGGGGAAAACCTGTCTGCCATCGGCTTGTCGCTGGTCGAGCTGACGCCGGTGCAACTCAAGCGTCTCGGCATCGACTACGGTCTCCTGGTGCGCAAGGTGTCCGGCCCGGCCGAGCGTGTCGGCATGGCGGCGGGCGACGTCATCGTCGGCGTCGGCAGCGAGCCGCTGAAGAATCCTCGCCAGCTGCGCGAAGCGCTCAACGCCGCGCGCAAGGGCGGCACGGTCGCCCTGCAGGTGCTGCGCCGCGGCGTGACGCTGTTCGTGCCGTTGACCGTGGAGGAGGGGAAATGAGGCTGACGCTGTACTTCCGCGAGTATTGCAGCCTGTGTCACCAGATGCTGGCTGAACTCCAGCCGTGGCAGCAAAAGCACGGCTTCGCGCTCGACGTGATCGACGTCGATGCCGACCCGGTGCTGGAGGAGCGCTTCAACGAACTGGTGCCGGTATTGATGGATGGCGAGCACGAAATCTGCCATTACCATCTTGATACTCAGCGGCTGGCTGCACATCTTGGCGAAATCGGCTAAAATCCGCGCCAGTGTGAGTTGTCAAGGGCACGCCAGCGTGCCCTTAATTTTTGCTGGATACCGATGAAACATATTCGAAATTTCTCGATCATTGCCCATATCGACCACGGCAAATCGACCCTGGCCGACCGTTTTATCCAGTTCTGCGGCGGCCTGGAAATGCGTGAAATGAGCGCACAGGTACTCGACTCGATGGATATCGAGAAAGAGCGCGGCATCACCATCAAGGCGCAGACCGCGGCACTGCAGTACAAGGCGCGCGACGGCCAGGTCTACAACCTGAACCTGATCGACACCCCGGGACACGTCGACTTCAGCTACGAAGTCAGCCGCTCGCTGTCCGCCTGTGAGGGCGCGCTGCTGGTGGTCGACGCCTCGCAGGGCGTCGAGGCGCAGACCGTGGCCAACTGCTACACCGCTATCGAACTGGGGGTGGAAGTGGTGCCGGTGCTCAACAAGATCGACCTGCCGGCCGCCGAACCCGAGCGCGTGAGTCAGGAGATCGAAGACATCATCGGCATCGAGGCCATTGATGCGGTGCGTGCCTCAGCCAAGTCCGGCATCGGCATCGAAGACATCCTGGAAACGGTGATCAGCAAGATCCCGCCGCCGGAAGGCAATCCGGATGGCCCGCTCAAGGCGCTGATCATCGACTCCTGGTTCGACAACTACGTCGGCGTGGTAATGCTGGTGCGGGTGATCGACGGTTCGCTGAAACCCAAGGACAAGATCAAGTTCATGGCCACCGGCGCCGAGCATCTGTGCGAGCAGGTCGGGGTGTTCACGCCCAAGTCGGTGCAGCGTCCCAGCCTCAGCGCCGGCGAAGTGGGCTTCGTCATTGCCGGCATCAAGGAACTGAAATCGGCCAAGGTCGGCGACACCATCACGCTGGTCAACAACCCGGCCAGCGAGGCGCTGCCCGGCTTCAAGGAAGTCCAGTCGCAGGTGTTCGCCGGCCTCTACCCGGTGGAATCGCACGACTACGACTCACTGCGCGACGCCCTGGAAAAGCTGCAGCTCAACGACGCCTCGCTCAAGTTCGAGCCGGAAGTGTCGCAGGCGCTGGGCTTCGGCTTCCGCTGCGGCTTCCTCGGCCTGCTGCACCTGGAAATCGTGCAGGAACGTCTCGAGCGCGAGTTCGACATGGACCTCATCACCACCGCGCCAACGGTGGTGTACGAGGTGCTGATGAAGGACGGCACGGTCATTGAGGTGGAAAACCCCTCCAAGCTGCCGGACCTGTCCAAGATCGACGAAATCCGCGAGCCGATCATCACGTCGACCATCCTCGTGCCGCAGGACTACGTCGGCGCGGTGATGACGCTGTGCAACCAGAAACGCGGTGTGCAGCGCAATATGCAGTACATGGGCCGCCAGGTGATGCTGACCTACGAGCTGCCGATGAACGAAGTGGTGATGGACTTCTTCGACAAGCTCAAGTCCACCAGCCGCGGCTACGCCTCGCTCGACTACGAATTCAAGGAATTCCAGGCGGCCGACCTGGTCAAGCTCGACATCCTGGTCAATAGCGAGAAGGTCGATGCCCTATCGCTGATCGTGCACCGCGCCACCAGCCAGTACCGCGGCCGTGAACTGGCGTCGAAGATGCGCGAACTGATCCCGCGCCAGATGTTCGACATCGCCGTGCAGGCCGCCATCGGCAGCCACATCATCGCGCGCGAGACCATCAAGGCGCTCAGGAAGAACGTGCTGGCCAAGTGCTACGGCGGTGACATCACCCGTAAGAAAAAGCTGCTGGAAAAACAAAAAGCCGGCAAGAAGCGCATGAAGCAGGTGGGCAACGTGGAAATTCCGCAAGAAGCCTTCCTCGCCATTCTTCAAGTGGGAGACAAGTAAGTGGGGGCCAATCTGTTCTGGGTGTTCGTGGTCGTGGCCGCCATCGGCCTGATGCTGATCGTCTTCAGCGGTGGCAGGCGAGAAGCGGCCGCCAAGGACTGGCCGGCCCCGATCCAGTGGGGCTACCTGGCGCTGGTGGTCGGCGGCTTCGGCATTCTATCCAACGCCATGAGCTTCACCGCCGTGATGCTGGTGTTCGTGCTGATCACCGGCGTGGTGTGGGGGCTCGATAAGCTGCTGCTGGCCAGGAAGAGAATGGCCGAAGGGCGCGAGGTAGGGCATTTCGTCGACTACGCGCGCGGCTTCTTCCCGGTCATCTTCGTGGTGTTCGTGCTGCGTTCCTTCCTGGTCGAGCCGTTCCAGATCCCCTCCAGCTCGATGCGGCCGGGACTGGTGGTCGGCGACTTCATCTTGGTCAACAAGTTCTCCTACGGCATCCGCGTGCCGGTGTTGAACAACGTGCTGATCCCAGTCAACAAGGTGGAGCGTGGCGATGTGGTGGTGTTCAACTTCCCGCCGCAGCCCAGCGTCAACTACATCAAGCGCGTGATCGGTCTGCCGGGCGACACGGTGGAATACCGCAACAAGCGCCTGACGGTGAACGGCAAGCCGGTTCCGGACGAGAAGGACGGCACCTACGAATACCTGGAACAGGGGCTGGCGATGATCCATAACGACCAGTTCCACGAAACGCTGGGCAACAAGCGCTTCCAGGTGTTGAATATTCCCGAGGCCCCGACACTGAGCCTGAGCCAGGTGAGCGACTTCCCCTTCCGCGACCGTTGTGTCTATGATGACAACGGCTTTGCCTGCCGCGTGCCGGAAGGCCACTACTTCATGATGGGCGACAACCGCGACAACAGCCTGGATGGCCGTTATTGGGGTTTCGTCGCCGACAAGCTGCTGGTGGGCAAGGCGTTCCTGGTATGGATGAACTTCAACGACCTGTCGCGTATTGGTCATACCATTCGTTGACAGGACTTCGACTTGGACAGTCAAGGGGGAGCAATGCAGCGAACTCAACGCGGGTTTACAATCATTTCCACCATGCTGCTGATGGTGTTCATCGGCGGCGTCATCCTGCTCGGTTTCAAGGTGATTCCGGTCTACGCGGAATACTCTGCAGTCAAGCAGGCGGTACGGGATGTGGCAGGTGAAACCTCGGCCAGCGAGTACCAGATTCGTAAAGACTTCAATACCAAGGCCGACGTGGCCGATATCAGTTCGATCCGCGGTCAGAATCTTGAGGTGGTTGCGGGCGCGGGTGTGGTGCATGTCCGTGCCGCCTATCGTCGCGAAGTTCCCTTGTTTGCCAATGTCGGGCTGATTTTTGACTTTGAAACCGAAGCGGGCAAAACCGATTCTTCCCAATGACCGTATCACAGACTGAAGTAAAGTTCGGCCGCCTGTCGGCGGCGTTGGGCTATCGTTTCACTCGGCCGGAACTGCTGCGCCAGGCATTGACGCACCGCAGTTTCGGCTCGCCCAATAACGAGCGTTTCGAATTCATCGGCGACAGCATTCTCAACTATACCGTGGCGCGCATGCTGTTCGACTGCTTCCCGCGCCTGAGCGAGGGCGAGCTGTCGCGCCTGCGTGCCAACCTGGTCAACCAGAGTTCGCTGGCCGAGATCGCTCTGGGGCTGGGCCTGGGCGATTACCTGTACCTGGGCGAAGGTGAACTGAAGAGCGGCGGATTCAACCGCCCCTCGATTCTGGCCGATGCCCTGGAAGCGACCTTCGCCGCCGTCAGCTTCGACAGCGACTTTGCCGCGGCCGAGAACGTGGTGCGCCGTCTGTACGAACAACGGGTGGCCGCGATCGATCCGACCAAGCACGCCAAGGACGCCAAGACCCGGCTGCAGGAAGCCTTGCAGGCCAGAAAGCTGGCACTGCCGAAATACCGTATCCTCTCCCAGAGTGGAGAGGCTCATGAACAATGGTTCAAGGTGGAGTGCGACCTCGGCGAGCTGGCGGTGATCGTCACCGGCGAGGGCGGCAGCCGCCGCGCCGCCGAACAGCAATCGGCCGAAGCCGCGCTGGAACACCTTGAACAGAAACTGCCTTCGGGCAAGAAACGCGCATGACAGACACTCCATTCCACTGCGGCTTCGTCGCCATCGTCGGTCGTCCCAACGTCGGCAAGTCGACGTTGATGAACCACCTGATCGGCCAGAAGGTTAGCATCACCTCGAAGAAGGCGCAGACCACGCGCCACCGCGTCAACGGCATCCATACCGAAGACACCGCCCAGTTCGTTTTCGTCGACACCCCGGGCTTCCAGACCTTCCACAAGGGCGCGCTCAACGAGGTGCTCAACCGCAGCGTGAAGGAAACGCTGTCGGACGTGGACTGCGTGCTGTTCGTGATCGAAGCCATGCGCTGGACCGGTGCCGACAAGGAACTGTTGCCGCTCTTGCCCAAGCACACCCCGGTGATGCTGGTGATCAACAAGCTCGACAAGGCCAAGGACAAACAGGCGCTGATGGAATTCATCGAGACGGTGAAGGCCGACTTTGCCTTCGCCGACGTCGAGGTGGTTAGCGCCAAGCATGGTCAGCGTCTGGCCGAACTGCTCGACAAGGTGCGCCCGCGCCTGCCGGAATCGATGCCGCTCTACCCCGAGGACATGGTCACCGACAAGAGCGAACGCTTCCTCGCCGCCGAGATCGTGCGCGAGAAGCTGTTCCGCTACCTGGGCGAAGAACTGCCGTACTCGATGAACGTGGAGGTCGAGCAGTTCGAACTCGACGGCGCCTTGCGCCGCATCCACATCGCTGTGCTGGTCGACAAGGAAGGCCAGAAAGGCATTCTGATCGGCAAGGGTGGTGAAAAGCTGAAGAAGATTTCGACCGAAGCCCGCCTCGACATGGAAAAACTGTTCGACGGCAAGGTCTACCTGGAGGTGTGGGTCAAGGTCAAGAGCGGTTGGGCCGACGATGTGCGCTTCCTCAAGGAATTCGGTCTTCACTGATCATGCCGGATTCTCTGCCGCTCCCGCCGTATTGGACCGTGATCTTTTCCTCGCAGCGTAGCGAGGCCGAGCAGGGCTACGCCGAGATGGCCGAGCGCATGTTGCGGCTGGCCCGGGTGCAACCCGGCTTTCTCGGCATGGAAAGCGCGCGGGACGAAAACGGTTTCGGCATTACCGTGTCTTATTGGGATAGCGTGGAGGCGATTGCCGCCTGGCGTCATCATGCGGAACACATGGTGGCGCAGCGCCTTGGGCGTGAGGTGTGGTATCAGGCCTTTTCGCTGAAGGTGGCCCGCGTCGAGCGGGCGCACGATTTCCCGAATCCGACGTCGCATGAGCCAGGGCCGGGTTGACCGCCAGCCGGCCTACGTGCTGCATGCCCAGCCGTACCGGGAAACCAGCCTGCTGCTCGACGTGCTGACGCGCGAGCATGGACGCATCGCGCTGGTGGCGCGTGGCGCGCGCCGGCCCCGGTCCGACCTGCGGGGCGTGCTGTTGCCGTTCCAGCCGCTGCTCCTGGCCTGGTTTGGCAAGAACGAAGTGCGCACTTTGCACACCGCCGATTGGCAGGGCGGCGTGCCGCAACTGTCGGGCTTGCCGCTGGTGTGCGGGTTTTATCTCAATGAATTGTTGATCAAGCTGACGGCGCGCGACGACCCGCACCCGGAAACCTTCGGCGTCTACGCCGAGGCGGTGCGTGGGCTGGCGTCGGGCGGCTTGCTGTCGGCGGTGTTGCGGCGCTTCGAGCTGGGCCTGGTGCGCACGCTGGGCTACGCGCCTGCCTTCGATGTCGACAGCAACGGGCGCGAAGTGGAGCCCGACGTGCCCTACCTGTGTGGGCCCGAGCAGGGGCTACAGCGTTGGCAGGGCGAGCCGGTGCCGGCGCAGCAGCAGGTGATCGAGGGCCGGATTCTGCTGGCGATGGCCGGCGGCGATTTTTCCGAGCTCGCCACGCGGCGCGAGGCGCGCCGTCTGATGAGACTTTTCCTGGGGCAGCTTCTGGGGGCGCAGTCATTGGCGACCCGCGAGCTGCTGCAATCAATCAGTGCCCTCGGCGACTGATTCCAACGGTATTGGAAACGAGAACGCGAGGACCCGCGAGTGGGGCAGCGGAGGGCGCTGGCTCTCGGCAAGCGGTTGCGAGCGGCTTTCCGCAGGCCAATCGAGTGCTGGGCTAATTCAAGGATTGGCCACGCTGAGCTGGACCCGCGCGCCGTGCGCGACATGTCGCGGACACGCGATCGTTTCTAACCTGAATGGAATGAGACCGACCGGGGCGATGGAGTGAGATGATGATTCTGTTGGGCGTGAATATCGACCATGTGGCCACCCTGCGCCAGGCGCGTGGCACCCGTTACCCGAGTCCGATCGAAGCGGCGCTGGTTGCCGAGACGGCCGGTGCCGACCTGATTACCCTGCATCTGCGCGAAGACCGTCGCCACATCCAGGACGCCGACGTGGTGGCGATGCGCCAGGTGATCAAGACGCGCATGAACCTGGAGATGGCGCTGACCGAGGAAATGCTGGCCAATGCGCTGGCAGTCAAACCGGAGGATGTTTGCCTGGTGCCGGAAAAACGCGAAGAGATCACCACCGAGGGCGGGCTCGACGTGATCCGTCATTTCGACCAAGTGCGTGACTATACCCAGGCCCTCACTGAGGCCGGCATTCGCGTTTCGCTGTTCATCGACCCGGACAACCAGCAGATCGAAGCGGCCCGCGACGCTGGCGCCCGTGTGATCGAACTGCACACCGGCGCCTACGCCGACGCGGTGCATCAGGCCGAACGCGAGCGCGAACTGGCTCGGGTTCGTGAGGCGGCGGTACTTGCCGCGCACCTGGACTTCGTGGTCAACGCCGGCCATGGCCTGTCGTATCACAACGTGAAGCCGGTGGCGGCGATTGCCGAAATCGCCGAACTCAATATCGGTCACGCCATCGTCAGCCAGGCGCTGTTCGTCGGTTTCCCCGAGGCGGTGCGCTCGATGAAGGCGCTGATGATCGAAGGCCGGCACGCGGCCCACCAGTAAGCGACCCCAGTCATGATCTATGGCATTGGCACGGACCTCGTCGCCGTGGCGCGCATGCAGGCCCTGCTCGATCGCTGGGGCAGCAAGGCCGGGCGGCGCATCCTGGCGCCGTCGGAGTGGGCGGCGTTTGCCGCCAGCCGCGATCCGGCGCGCTTGTTGGCCAAGCGTTTCGCGGTCAAGGAGGCGGTGTCGAAAGCCCTGGGCACCGGCATCCGCGCGCCGGTGCTGCTCACCGCCATCGCCGTCGATCACGACGCCCTGGGCAAGCCCTTGCTGGTCTTCAGCCCGCCGCTACAGCAGTTCGCCGAAAGCCGTGGCGTGATCGGCAGTCATCTCTCCATCAGCGACGAGCGCGACCATGCGCTCGCCTTTGTCGTGCTGGAGGGGGTGCCTTCGGCCAACCCTCCCGCCATTTTGCAGGCCTGATTCCTATGTACAGCACCGTATCCCTCCCGCGCGGCCCCGTGATGGTGGACGTGGCGGGTTTCACCCTGACCGATGCCGAGCGCGTGCGGCTTCGCCATCCTCTGGTCGGCGGGGTGATCCTGTTTCGGCGCAATTTCGAGAACATCGAACAGCTCAAGGCGCTGACCGCTGAGATCCGCGCGCTGCGCTCCCCTCATTTGCTGATCGCGGTGGATCATGAGGGGGGGCGGGTGCAGCGCTTCCTCGATGGTTTCACGCGCCTGCCGCCGATGCGCGTGCTGGGCGAGGCCTGGCAGCGCGACCCGCAAGAAGCCGAAAGCCTGGCCGAAACCGTCGGTTACGTGCTGGCGGCGGAACTGCGCGCCTGCGGCGTCGACCTGTCGTTTACCCCGGTGCTGGACCTCGACTGGGGGCGTTGCGCCGTGATCGGCAACCGCAGCTTCAGCCGCGACCCTGAAGTGGTTTCCGCCTTGGCGCTGGCGCTGCAGCGCGGTCTCCAGCGCGGCGGCATGGCCACCTGCGGCAAGCACTTCCCAGGCCATGGCTATGTCGAGGGCGACAGCCATCACGTCATCCCGGTCGACAAGCGCAGCCTGGACGAGCTGATGGCCGACGACATCAAACCCTTCGTGCGTCTTTCCGCTGCCGGCCTGACCTCGGTGATGCCGGCGCACGTGGTCTACCCGCAGGTGGACGACCAGCCGGCCGGTTTCTCGCGTATCTGGCTACAGGACATCCTGCGCCAGCAGGTGAAGTTCGACGGGGTGATCTTCTCCGACGACCTGTGCATGGAAGGTGCGGCTGGCGCCGGCGGCATCGCCGAGCGTGCCCGCGCCGCCTTTGTCGCCGGCTGCGACATGGCCTTGGTGTGCAACCGCCCGGATCTGGCCGACGAACTGCTGGCGACCTTGGCAGATCCGGCCATCGCCGGATTGGCGGAGCGGCTGGCGCGCATGGAAGGACAGGGCGAGCAAGCCGAGTGGGAAAAGGCTCTGGATAGCGCCGATTTCGCCGCCGCCCGCGCCACCGTGGCGCGACTGGCGATGCCGCCGGATGCGCTGAAGGGGCCCGCGGTGGGCGAGGCCAGCTGAGCCTATCTCATTAGATGGCTGCGCCTGCGCCGCTTGAGTGCCAGCGGACTGCGTGCGAACTCTCGCCCAGAGATTCGCTCAGCGATGCGGAATCCTCATGTACTCCGTGTACATTCCGGTTCCTGTGCTCCGCTGGAACTCAACCTGCTTTGGCTCGCTCGCCTACTGAAACAGGCTTCTGGAGGTTTGTTTTTGATGCGGGATCAGGGTTTCCACAGTTTTGCCAGGAAGCCGGGGCGCACCCCGGCCTGGCTGAGCGGCACCGCCTCGACGATGTGGTAGCCGGGGTTGCGCGTCTCGCGCAGCAGCGGCTCGGCGTAGGGCGGGCCGTCTGCCTTGCGTAGCGCCGCCACGCGGGGTTCGTTGGCTTTCTCGCGGCGGTGGGTGACCATGGCGATTTCGCCGTTGGCCAAGCGCACGCAGCTGCCCGGCGGGTAGATGCCGATCTCCTTGATCAGCAGCGCGGTGTATTGTGGGTCGAATTCCCCGTAGCCGCCCTGGAACAGCTTGGCCATGATGCGAGCGGCGGGCTCGGTCGCATGACTGGGCGAGGGGGACAGTCGGCTGGTCAGCACGTCGGCCAGGTGCAGCAGGTGGGCCAGCGCGTCGATATCGTGACGGTTCAGTCCGTGCGGGTAGCCCGAGCCGTTCCACTCCTCGTGGTGCTGCTGTACCAGGGTGTGCCACAGCTCGTCGGCTATGCCGGCCTCGCGCAGGATGGCCGAGCTCAGCAGCGGATGGGTGAACAGGGCCTCGCGTTGCTGTTGCGTGGCTGGGGTGTCTTGGGCGGACATCTGGTTGAGCAGGCCGGTGACCGCGATGTTCATGGTCAGCGCCGCCCCGATCAGGCTGTTCTGGACCTGTTCGGCAAGGCCCAGGCGGCGTGCCAGCACCGCCAGCAGTGCGGCGGTGTGCAGGGCATGGCCGCTGCCGTGATCGCGCGGCGGGACCAGCAGGGTGGCGGCCAGCAGGGCGTCCGCCTGGCTGGCGGCCAGTTCGTGAAGACGCCGGACAACGCTGTGCAGGCTGTCGGCCAGCCCGGCAACCGCCAGTCCGTGCGTCAGCAGGCCCTGTGCCCGCTGTCCGAGGAATTCCATTTCCAGCAGGGGGTTGGCCGGGCGCTGCGCCTCTTCCTGCCGGCGCAGCGCTTCGGCACGTTCGCGTTTCTCTCGCTCCAGCCGCGCCTCGATCGCGTCCTTGTCGCCCACGCCGACGTTGAGCAGCTTGTCGCGTTGCTCGGCGCTCAGGACGTAATGGCCTTTTTTCAGCAGCAAAAGGCCGTTGTTGGCGTAGACGTCGACCGGCAATTCCTGCCCCACCCTGAGTCGCAGGGGGTGCAGTTTGGACTTGTTGTCGGGAAGGTCGCTCATGGTTGGAAGTCACGCATTGGCTGATCGCCATTGTAGCCTGCGCCCGGGCCGCCGGCGCGGTGAATAATGACGGCCTAGTGCTTGCGCTTTTTCCACAGCGCGGAGAGGTACTGTGGGCGGATGCCGGCCTGGCTCAGCGGGATCATGCCGACGATCTGGTATTCCTTGAGGCGAGTCTCGCGCAGCAGCGGCCCGCCGTAGGCGGCACCATCCTCGCGGCGCAGCGCGGCGACCAGCGGCTGGTCGGCGCGCTCGCGCCGGGCCACCACCACGCCGAGCTCGTGGTTGGCCAGGCGCACGAAGCTGCCCGGTGGGTAGACGCCCATTTCCTTCACCAGCAGCGTGACGTACTGGCTGTCGACTTGCTGGTCGCGGTTCTTGAACAACTGGGCCAGCGCGTTTTGCGGCAGGATGGCCTTGCGGTAGCTGCGCGGCACCAGCTTGGCGGCGGAAATGTCAGCCAGATGCAGCAGGTGGGCCAGCGGGTGGATGTCGGTGCGCTCCAGTCGTTCCGGGTAGCCGGAACTGTCCCATTCCTCGTGATGCTGTTGCACCAGGGTATGCCACAGTTCGTCGGTGACGCCGCATTCGCGCAGGATCGCCGAGCTGAGCAGGGGGTGCCCGGCGACGTCTTCCTGCTGCTCCGGGGTCAGCGGGGTGGCCTGGCTGTACAGCTCGTCCATCAGCGGGGCGATGGAGAGGTTCATGGTGAGCGCGGCGGCGATCAGGATCAGGCGGGCATCCGCCGGCGTGTCCAGGCGCTTGGAGATCAGCGCGGCGAGGATGGCGGTGTGGATGCTGTGCGCGGCGGTGTAGCGCTGGATCGGCAGCAGCAGCATCGACGCCAAGAGGCCGTCCGGCACCTTGTCACACAGGCCGAGCAGACGTTCGGCCAGTTCGCGCAGCTTGAGTTCGAACATCGGCTCGGACAGCGCGCAGTTGAGCAGGTAGTCGAGCGACGGGGTGATGTGGTGCACCTCCTCGAACGGTTCGATCAGCTCGGCCGGGACGTCGGCGCGCTTGGCGGTGGGGTCCGGTTTGTTCTGCTGAGCGCGCTGGCTGGCTTCGAGCGAGCTGTGGGCCAGCAGGCGCTCCTTCTGCTTGTCGGTGAGGACGTAGTGGCCCTTGCCGAGCAGCAGGAAGCCGCTCTTGGTATAGAGGTTGATGGGCAGTGCTTCCCCGACCTTGATGAGGCTGTCCAGCGGGTTTTTTCCAGAAGACGATGTCATTCTTTTTCGATTCTCCAAGCCACGCTACAAGTTTAGCCCGATAAACAAGGTGGGGAAATTATTTACCCGAAATGGTTTCCCATTCTTTCATCAAACGCTTGAGCGAAACAGGGTAAGGTGTTTTCAGCTCCTGGGCAAACAGGCTGACGCGCAACTCCTCGATTTTCCAGCGGAACTCGGCGAGTGCCGGGGTCGCCTCTCCCTTGTCTTCGGCTTCGGCCAGGCGGGTTTCCCACAGCGTCCAGAGCTGGCGGATCTCGGCGGCACGCTGGCCGTCGCGCTGAGCGTTGGCCACCTGCTTGTCCATACGCAGGCTCATCGCCTTCAGGTAGCGCGGCAGGTGGGGCAGCTGGCTCCACGGCGTGGCGGAGAGGAAGCCCTTGTAGACCAGGCGGCCGAGTTGTTCGGTCAGTTCGCGACCGAGTTTGTGCTTGGCGAGCTTGGCTTGCAGCGCCTGGTATTCACCGGCGATCTGGTTGAGGTAGGCGGTCACCGCCTGGATCACCGCCGGCAGCCGGGTGCGCGCGCGTGCCTTCTGGTCGTTGAAGGCTTTCTCGGTGCGCGGCGGCTCGTCGTCGCCGATGAAGGCGCGGTCGCAGATGCAGGCGATGGCGTCGGCGAGCAGGTCGTCGACGTTGGCCACACCCCGCAATTGCAGGCCGAGCTGGGTCATGCCGGGCAGGCCCTTGCCGAGCTGCTTCATCTGCTCCTTGAGCTGCAGCTGCAGCAGCCGCACCACGCCCTGGCGGTGGGCGCGGCTGGCGGCGTATTCGGTGTCGTAGAGGCGGATCGCCACCTTGTCGGTTTCCAGCGTCAGCGCCGGGTAGCCGGTGAGCTGCTGGCGGCCGCGGGCGAACTGGATCGCCGCCGGCAGTTCGCCGAAGTCCCAGCTGGTGACGTCGTCGCGCTCGAACTCGGCCGAGGTGTCGCGGAAGGTGAGCTGCGCGGCCTGGCCGAACTGCTTCTGCAGGGCGAGCAGGTCGCGTCCGAGGCCGATTTCCTGCTTGCCGTCGTCGATGACGCGGAAGTTGAACAGCAGGTGCAGCGGCAGCGTGGCGAGGTCGAAGTCGTCCACGGCCACTTTCACGCCGCCGGTTTCGCGCAGGATGAAGCGTGCCAGCTGCGGGGCGATCGGCTGCGTGGTGTCGGGGTTGGCCGAAAGGAAGCGCGTGACGAAATCCGGTACCGGCACACAGGTGCGGCGCACCTGCTTGGGCAGGCTCTTGATCATCAGCTGCAGCTTTTCACGGATCATGCCGGGCACCAGCCACTCGAACGGCGCCGGCTCGAGCCGGTTGAGGATGGCGAGCGGCACGTCCACGGTGACGCCGTCGAGCGGATGGTTGGGTTCGAAGCGGTACTTCAGGCGCAGCTTGCCGTCTTCGTGCTCGAGCCATTCCGGGAACTGGTTGACGGTGACGTGCTGGGCGGCGTGGCGCATCAGCTCTTCGCGCGTCAGGAACAGTCGCTTGGGGTCGGCCTGCTCGGCCTCTTTGCGCCAGGCTTCGAAACTGGCGGCGTCGACTACGTGCGCCGGGATGCGCTCGGCGTAGAAGGCGAACAACGCGTCTTCATCCACCAGCACGTCCTGGCGCCGCGCCTTGTGTTCGAGCTGCTCGACCTCGCGGATGAGCTGCTGGTTGCGCTGGAACCAGGGGGCGTTGCTGACGTACTCCATCGCCACCAGCGCGCCGCGGATGAACAGTTCGCGCGCTTCTTCCGGTGCGATGCGGCCGTAGCTGACCGGGCGGCGCGGCACCAGGGTCAGGCCGTAGAGCGTGACGCGCTCGCTCGCCACCACTTCACCGCGGGTTTTTTCCCAATGCGGGTCGAAGTAGTGGTACTTGATCAGGTGCGGAGCGAGTTTTTCCACCCACTCCGGCTCCACCTTGCCGACGCAGCGGGCGTAGAGCTTGGTGGTTTCCACCAGTTCGGCCGCCACCAGCCACTTCGGCTTGGCCTTCTTCAGGCCGGAGCCGGGGAAGACGTGGAAATGCACGCCGCGTGTGCCGAGGTAGTCGTCGCTCTCCTGCGATTTCATGCCGAGGTTGCCGATCAGGCCGGTGAGCAGCGCCTGGTGCAGGCGCTCGTAGGCCACGGCGTCGAGCTGCTGGCGCTTCTTGACGCTGAGCTGCTCGAGGTTGGCCGAAGGCTCGGCGTCGGCGTGCGCCTCGTGACGCTGGATCAGCCCCAGCTCGGCGGCGATCTCGGCCAGCTGGCCGTGCAGTTCGCGCCATTCGCGCATCCTGAGATAGGACAGGAAATGCTCGTGGCACAGGTTGATGAGCTGGCGGTTGGACTTCTTGTGCTTGAGCGCGTCCTGGAAGAAATCCCACAGGTGCAGGAAGGACAGGAAGTCCGATTTCTCGTCGGCGAATTTCTGCTGCGCCCGCTCCGCCGCCTCGCGCGCCTCGAACGGCCGCTCGCGCGGGTCCTGGATGGAGAGCGCGGCGGCGATGATCAGCACCTCGCGCACGCAGCCGAGATCGCGCGCGGCGAGCAGCATGCGGCCGATCTTGGGGTCGATCGGCAGCCGCGCCAGTTCCTTGCCGACCGGGGTCAGCTCGCTCTTCTCATCCACCGCGCCCAGCTCGGTCAGCACCTGGTAGCCGTCGGCGATCAGCCTTGAGGACGGCGCCTCGAGGAAGGGGAAGTCGTCGACGCGGCCGAGGCGCAGCGCCGCCATGCGCAGGATCACGGCGGCGAGGTTGGAGCGCACGATTTCCGGGTCGGTGAACGCCGGGCGGGCGTTGAAGTCGTCCTCGCCGTAGAGCCGTACGCAGACGCCGGCCTCGACCCGGCCGCAGCGGCCGGCACGCTGGCGCGCCGCCGCCTGGGAAATCTTTTCGACTTGCAGCTGCTCAACCTTGGCGCGCGGCGAGTAGCGGTTGAGTCGGGCGAGGCCGGTGTCGATCACGTACTTGATGCCGGGCACGGTGAGCGAGGTTTCCGCCACGTTGGTGGCGAGCACGATGCGCCGTCCGCCCGACGGCTTGAAGATCTTCTGCTGGTCTTCGTTGGAGAGGCGGGCGAACAGCGGCAGGATCTCGTAGCCGCGGATGCCGGACTTGCGCAGCTTCTCCGCCGTGTCACGAATCTCGCGCTCGCCGGGCAGGAACACCAGCATGTCACCCGGGCCGTGGCGCGAGATTTCGTCCACCGCGTCGACGATGGCGTCTTCCATTTCCACTTCACGCTCGTCCTCGTCACGCTCCTTGAGCGGGCGGTAGCGCACTTCCACCGGGAAGGTGCGGCCGGAGACCTCGATCACCGGCGCGCCGTCGAAATGGCGCGCGAAGCGCTCGGCGTCGATGGTGGCCGAGGTGACAATCACCTTCAGATCCGGCCGGCGCGGCAGCATCTGCTTGAGGTAACCCAACAGGAAGTCGATGTTGAGGCTGCGCTCGTGCGCCTCGTCGATGATGATGGTGTCGTAGGCTTCGAGGTAGCGGTCGGTCTGGGTTTCCGCCAGCAGAATGCCGTCGGTCATCAGCTTGATGACGGATTTGTCCGAGAGCTTGTCGGTGAAGCGCACCTTGAAGCCGACGTGGGCGCCCAGCTCGCTGCCCAGCTCCTGCGCGATGCGCGTCGCCACCGAGCGCGCGGCGAGCCGGCGCGGCTGGGTGTGGCCGATCAGCCCGTACACGCCGCGGCCCAGCTCCAGACATATCTTGGGGATCTGCGTGGTTTTGCCCGAGCCGGTCTCGCCGCAGATGATCACCACTTGGTGCTTGGCGATGGCGGCGCGGATTTCCTCGCGCTTCTGGTTGACCGGCAGCGCGAGGTCGAACTCCGGCTTGGGCAGGTTGGCCGAACGCGCTTCGGCGCGGCCCTGCGAGCGGGCGATCTGCTGCGCCACGTCGGCCAGCAGCTTGTCGGACGGCTGCTGTTTCTTCAGCCGTTGTTCGACGTCGGCCAGCTTGCGTTTCAGACCGTGACGGTCGCGGATCAGGCAGGAGGGCAGGGCGGCCTTCAGTTCGGCCAGCGGGCGGGTGGTGGTCATGCGTAGAAAGAACGGCGAAAACGGGAAAGCGCGAGTATAGCAGAGGCGGGGTGCACTAGACCTGCGGCAGGCCAAGGCGGGTGGCAATCTGCAGCAGGTAGTCCACCACTACCCGGACCCGCGGAGAACGGTAGCGATCGGCGTGGTATACCAGCCAGCTGCTGCCCTGGTAGCGCCCTAGCAGTTGCCAGTCGGGCAGCACGGGCACCAGCGTACCGCCAGCGACTTGTTGACGCGTGGTGAAATCGGGCAGGCAGGCGATGCCGAGCCCGGCTTCGGCCGCCTCGCGTCGCATCTCGCTATGGTTGCTCGCGTAACGGCCACGCACGTTCACCACCACGCGCTCGTTGCCGCGCACCAGGCACCATTCGTCGTCACCTGGCAGCTCGGCCAGATGCAGGCAGCTGTGGCGCACCAGCTCGGACGGGTGCAGGGGAACGCCATGCTGTGCCAGATAGGCCGGGGAGGCGAATAGTAGCGTGCGCACGGCCATGAACGGCCGCGCCACGTAGCCGGCGGGCGGATCCCCTAGGCGTAGTGCGATGTCGACGCCTTCGGCGATCAGATCGACCACCGCATCGGTGACGTAGAGCTCCAGCGATAACTGCGGATAGCTCTGCAGCAATGCCGGCAGTTGCGGGTGGATCAGCTGGCGCAGCGCCGCCTTGGGGGCCGACACTCGCACTCGGCCTTCTACGGTGCTGGCATGACGCGCGGCGCCGTCACAGGCGGCCCGTGCCGCGTCCAGCATCACCCGCGCATGGCGCAGCACCTCCTGCCCGCCGCTGGTCAGGCGCAGCCGGCGCGTGCTGCGTTCCAGCAGCGTCAGTCCCAGTGCCGCCTCCAGCCGGGCGATCTGGCGGCTTACCGCCGAGGGGGTGCTGCCTTGCAGCCGTGCGGCGGCGCTGAACGAACCGGCTTCCACCACGTCCACCAATACCGCCAGGTCGGGCAAGAGCGGCAGTAGCTCATTTGTTCTCATGGGGCACAAATCCTTTGCTTTGGTGGGGCATTATCAATGGCTGAGGCCAGTTTCATACTGTGGCTCAGTCAATGCAAGGAGCCCACCATGTCCCGCGTACTCGTGCCTGCCGAACTGTTGCTCTTGCTCACCGCCGCCATCTGGGGCAGCAGTTACAGCGTGGTCAAGACTGCGCTGGTGTTCTATCCGGTGGCGGGTGTCATCGCCATCCGCTTCCTCCTCACCGCGCTGCTGTTGACGCCTTACTGGCTGCGCCTGCCGCGCGCGCAGCAGCGTGCCACTTGGGCGGTCGCACTGCCGACTAGCGTTGGTCTGCTTGCGATCTTCTTTGCCGAAACCGAAGGTGTGGCACGTACCAGTGCCGGCAATGCGGCGTTTCTGGTCAGCCTGTGCCTGCTGCTGACGCCGCCGGTGGAGTGGCTGTGGTTTGGCAAGCGCCCGTCCGGCAAGCTGTGGCTGGCCGCCATCGTGTCGCTGCTGGGCACCTGGCTGCTCACCGGCATGTCCAGGGGAACGCTCAACCAGGGCGATGCACTGATGCTGCTGGCGGCGCTGATTCGTGCCGTGCAGACCTGTCTCACCACGCGGCTGACCGCTGGCAAGCAGCTCGACATGCTGGGGCTGACCGGGGTTCAGGGCCTGCTGGTGGGTGGCGGCGCCTTGCTGCTGGCACCGTGGCTGCCGGGCGGTCTGCCACCGTTGCCGATGGCGGCGGGTTTCTGGTTCGCCACTGCTTTCCTGACGGTGTTCTGTACCCTGTTCGCGTTCTGGGCGATGAACCGTGCGCTGGCCGCTTCCAGTCCGAGCAAGGTGGCCTTGCTGCTGGGCAGCGAGCCGCTGTGGGGGGCGTTGTTCGCGGTGGCGTGGCTGAGCGAGCCGCTGGCAGCCAGCGGCTGGCTGGGAGGCGTACTGATAGCCGGCGCGGCTTTGTGGCTTGCGTGGCCGGCCAGACCGGCAATGGCCTGAGCGGATAAACCGCTAGTCCGGCGCCGTCGGCACCAGGGCCTGGCGCACCGTGGTTTCGTCGAGCTCCGCCGAGCACAGCTCGATGAAGCGGTAGGCGTAGCTTCTCAGGTAATGGCCGCGGCGCACGGCGATGCGCGAGGTCTGGTGGCCGAACAGCGGCACCGAGTCCACTTCGGCCACGCCTTGGTCGCGCTGCGCGTCGACCGCCATCGAGGCGACGATGCCCACCCCCATTTCCAGCTCGACGTAGGTCTTGATCACGTCGGCGTCGAGTGCCGCCATCACCACGTCCGGCAACAGCCCGGCCTCGGCGAAGGCGCGGTCGATCTGGGCGCGGCCGGTGAAGCCTTCGTGGTAGGTGACCAGCGGGTAGTCGGCCAGCGCCTCCAGCGTCAGCGGCTTGACGCCGTGCAGCGGGTGGTCCGGCGGTGCGATCACGGTGTGGTGCCAGCTGTAGTAGGGGAAGGACACCAGTTCCGGCACCGCCGAGATGGCCTCGGTGGCGATGCCAATGTCGGCCTGGCCGTCCAGCAGCAACCGCACCAGTTCGTCCGGGCTCGCCTGCAGCAGCACCAGGTGCACCTTGGGGAACGCCTGCTTGAACGCCGTCACCACCTTGGGCAGGGCGTAGCGCGCCTGGGTGTGGGTGGTGGCGATGGTGAGCTGGCCCTGATCGCGCTGGCTGAACTGTTCGGCCAACCTTTTGACGTTGCCGGCGTCGAGCAGCATACGCTCGACGATGGTCAGGAGTTCCTTGCCCGGATCGGTCAGGCCGAGGAAGCGCTTGCCCTTGCGCACGAACAGCTCGACGCCCAGCTCGTCCTCCAGGTCCTTGATGTGCTTGCTGACGCCCGATTGCGAGGTGAACAGCGCGTTGGCGACCTCGGTGAGGTTGAAATTCTGCCGTACCGTCTCGCGGATGATGCGCAGTTGCTGAAAGTTCATGCTCGTCCTGCCGTTTCGTTGTGGGTGAACACCCGCAAGGCGCGTGGCTGCAGGCGCACCTGCTGGCCGGCGGTGAAGGTCTGGGCGTGCCAGGTCTCGTACGGGAGTTCGACGTCGTAGTGCTGGCCGTCCTGGCTGCCGCTGCCTTCCAGCTCGACGCGGGTCAGGGCGCCGACGCTGAGCACGCGGGTGATGCGCGCCGGGATGCCGGCATCCTGTTGCTCCAGGCGAATCTCCAGTTCGTGCGGACGCACGAAGGCGACCACCTCGCTGTCCTCGCCGGCATGGTCGGCCTGGGCCGCCAGGCGCGTGCCGCCGACGTCGATGCCGCCGGCCGTGCGGCGTCCCTCGAAGCGGTTGGCCGAACCCAAAAAGCCGTAGACGAAAGAGGTGGCCGGGTGGCGATAGACCTCGTCCGGCGTGCCGATCTGTTCCACCTTGCCGTGGTTCATCAGCACCACGCGGTCGGCCACCTCCAGTGCTTCTTCCTGGTCGTGCGTGACAAAAATCGACGTGATGTGCAGCTCGTCGTGCAGGCGGCGCAGCCAGCGGCGCAGTTCCTTGCGCACCTTGGCGTCGAGCGCGCCGAACGGCTCGTCCAACAGCAGCACGCGCGGCTCCACCGCCAGGGCGCGGGCGAGCGCGATGCGCTGGCGTTGGCCGCCGGAGAGCTGGGCCGGGAAGCGGTCGGCCAGCCAGTCGAGCTGCACCAGTTGCAGCAGTTCGTGCACCTTGCGCTTGATCTCGGCCTCCGACGGGCGCTCCTGGCGCGGTTTCATGCGCAGGCCGAAGGCGACGTTGTCGAACACCGTCATGTGGCGGAACAGCGCGTAGTGCTGGAACACGAAGCCGACCTGGCGCTCGCGCACGTGGGTGTCCGAGGCGTCCTCGCCGTCCAGCAGCACCTTGCCTGAATCGGCTTGTTCCAGCCCGGCGATGACGCGCAGCAAGGTGGTCTTGCCGCAGCCGGACGGACCCAGCAGGGCGACCAGCTCGCCGCTGGGAAAATCGAGGCTGAGGTCGTCCAGCGCGACGAAGTGGCCGAAGGCCTTGTGGATGTTCTGTACCTGGATGCTCATATTGCTCTCCTTAGCCACGCTCCGGCGCGGCTAACAAAAATCAGTGCCACGGCTCCTGCCGGGTGCGCCATCCAGAAGGCGACGCAACAACGCAGGAGGCCAGCTTGTCAGTCGCGCCGAGCGCGCCATTCCACCCAGCTCTTCACCACCAGGGTCAGCAGCGCCAGCATGGCCAGCAGCGAGGCCACGGCGAAGGCGGCGGCGAAGTTGTACTCGTTGTAAAGAATCTCGACGTGCAAGGGCAGGGTATTGGTCTCGCCGCGGATATGGCCGGACACCACCGACACCGCGCCGAACTCGCCCATGGCGCGGGCGTTGCTCAGGATCACGCCGTAGAGCAGCGCCCAGCGGATATTGGGCAGGGTGACGTGCCAGAACACCTGCCAGCCGCGCGCGCCCAGCACCACCGCCGCTTCTTCCTCCTCGCGGCCTTGCGCCTGCATCAGCGGGATCAGCTCGCGGGCGATGAACGGCACGGTGACGAACACCGTCGCCAGCACGATGCCGGGGATGGCGAAGATGATCTTGATGTCGTGCGCCGACAGCCACGGCCCGAACCAGCCGTGGTTGCTGAACACCAGCACGTAGACCAGGCCCGCCACCACCGGCGACACCGAGAACGGCAGGTCGATCAGCGTGATCAGGAGCTGCTTGCCGCGGAATTCGAAGCGGGTGATCGCCCAGGCGGCCGCCACGCCGAACACCAGGTTGAGCGGCACCGAGATCGCCGCCGCGCTCAGCGTCAGCCAGATCGCCGAGCGCGCATCGGGCTCGGTCAGCGCCTCGAGATAGGTGCCCCAGCCCTTGGCCAGGGCCTCAACGAATACCACCGCGAGCGGCAGCAGCAGGAACACGGCGAAGAAGCCCAGCGCCAGCACCAGAATGCTGCCCTTGATCCAGGTGTTCTCGCGGGTGGCCTGGCGGCTTTCCAGCAGCGCGGCGCGGTCGTGCTGGGCGTACAGATTGCTGACAGTTGCACTCATTACGCGCTCCTCCCGCTACGTTTCGCTTGCCACGCCTGCAGCCCGTTGATCGCCAACAGCAGCAGGAACGACACCACCAGCATCACGCTGGCAATCGCCGTGGCGCCGCGGTAATCGTATTGTTCGAGCTTGCTGATGATCATCAGCGGGGTGATTTCCGACACCATCGGGATGTTGCCGGCGATGAAGATCACCGAGCCGTACTCGCCGACGGCGCGCGCGAAGGCCAGCGCGAAACCGGTCATCAGCGCCGGCTGCAGCGCCGGCAGGATGACGTGGCGGAAGGTCTGCCAGCGGTGGGCGCCGAGGCTGGTGGCGGCTTCTTCCAGCTCGGTGTCGAGGTCTTCCAGCACCGGCTGCACCGTGCGCACCACGAAGGGCAGGCCGATGAACACCAGCGCCACCAGCACGCCGAGCGGGCCGAATGCCACCTTGATGCCCAGCGGCTCGAGATGGCGGCCGATCCAGCCGTTGCCGGCGTAGAGCGCGGTGAGTGCGATGCCGGCCACCGCGGTGGGCAAGGCGAACGGCAGGTCGACCAGGGCATCGACCAGTTTCTTGCCGGGAAAGCGGTAGCGCACCAGCGACCATGCCAACATCAGGCCGAACACGCTGTTGATGGCGGCGGCCAACAGCGCCATGCCGAAGCTCAGGCGGTACGAGGCCAGCACGCGCGGTGCGGTGACGGCCTGCCAGAACGCGTCCAGCGGCATGGCGGCGGTCTTGATGAACACCGCCGCGAGCGGGATCAGCACGATCAGCGACAGGTAGCTGATGGTGTAGCCCAGTGACAGCGTGAACCCCGGCAAGACGCGCGGGAGGGTGGCGGATTTCATGCGCTACCTCCCTTGTTTGGTGAACGATCGGACATATGGCGGCTCCCCCTTAATAACCGAAACCAGCATATGAGCAGTTCCCTTATTCTAAAAATAAGGAATTCTTCGATGCTTATTCGAATTCCAGAAAAGGGAATCGGGCAGGTGCCGATAACCGGAATGCCTGTCGATAACAAAAAAACACGCCGGTCGGGCGACGCGGCGTGATGAAGTGGAGAACGGCTGAGCGGAGGCGGCGTCGGCTTAGCGGGCCTGGATCTGATCGAACACGCCGCCGTCGGCGAAGTGGGTCTTCTGCGCCTTGGTCCAGCCGCCGAACAGCTGGTCGATGGTGAACAGTTTCACCTTGCTGAACTGGCTGGCGTACTTGGCGGCAATCCTGGCGTCGCGCGGACGGTAGTAGTTCTGCGCTGCCAGCTCCTGGCCCTCCGGGCTGTACAGGTACTGCAGGTAGGCCTCGGCCACCTTGCGCGTGCCGTGCTTGTCGACCACCTTGTCCACTACGCTGACCGGCGGCTCGGCCAGGATGGAGACCGAAGGCGTGACGATGTCGAACTTGTCCGGACCCAGCTCCTTGGTGGAGAGGTAGGCCTCGTTTTCCCAGGCCAGCAGCACGTCGCCGATGCCGCGCTGGGTGAAGGTGACGGTGGCGCCGCGCGCGCCGGAATCCAGCACCTTGACGTGCTGGTAGACCTTCCTGACGAAGTCCCTGGCCTTGGCGTCGTTGCCGCCCGGCTGCTTCAGCGCGTAACCCCACGCCGCCAGGTAGTTCCAGCGTGCGCCGCCGGAGGTTTTCGGGTTCGGCGTCACCACGTCCACGCCCGGCTTGATCAGGTCGTTCCAGTCGTGGATGCCTTTGGGGTTGCCCTTGCGCACCAGGAACACGATGGTCGAGGTGTACGGCGAGGCGTTGTTGGGCAGGCGCTTCTGCCAGTTCGGCGGAATCAGCTTGGCTTCGGTGTTCAAGGCATCCACGTCGTAGCCCAGCGCCAGCGTCACCACGTCGGCCTCCAGGCCGTCGATCACCGCGCGCGCCTGCTTGCCTGAGCCGCCGTGCGACTGCTTGACGCTGACGGTTTCACCGGTCTTGGCCTTCCAGTACTTGGCGAAGGCGGTGTTGAAGTCCTGGTACAGCTCGCGCGTCGGGTCGTAGGAGACGTTGAGCAGGGAGACGTCGGCCAGGGCCGGGGTGGCAGCGCCCAGCAGGACGAGGGTGGAGGCCAGAACGGTGAAGGTGCGCAAGGACATGGTGCGGTTCCTGTTTCGGTTTGGAATGGTCACCACTGTAGCCACGCCGTTTTGTTTCCCGAACCAAGAAAAACGGCAAAGCAAATTCCTTGCGCTGATTTGGCGCCGCGCGGTTCAGGCGGTCCGGTGCTGGAACTGGGTGACGCTGGCGCCCAGCTCGTCGATCAGGCCGTCGAGGCGGTGCGTGGCGTCGGCGATGGTCTCGGTTTCCGCCGTCAGCGTGCGCGTGGCTTCCCCCATCGCCGTGATGGTGCCGGCAAACTGCACGAAGCCCTGGTTCTGGCTGGCCTCGGCGCTCGATACCTGCCGCAGCAGCCCGCCCAGGCGGTGGGTGTCGCCGATGATGCCGGCGAGCCTGTCCTGCGCCGCCAGGGCGTGGCTGCGTCCGGCCTGCATCTGGGTGTTGCCGTCGCGCATGGCGTCGACCGACTGGTTGGTGCCGTCGACGATGAGGCGGATCTTCTGCTCGATGTCGAGCGTGGCGCCCTGGGTTCTTTCGGCCAACTTGCGCACCTCGTCCGCCACCACGGCGAAGCCGCGTCCCGATTCGCCGGCGCGCGCCGCCTCGATCGCGGCGTTGAGCGCCAGCAGGTTGGTCTGCTCGGCAATGTCGCGGATCAGCTGCACGATGCCGCTCACCTCGGCGCTGCATTTTTCCAGCGCCTCGAGCCGGCTGGCGGCGTGCGAGATCACCTGGCCGGCCTGGTTGAGCTGGTCCACCGCCTGGTCCATGGCCCGCCCGCCCAGGCTGGCGGCCTGGCCGGCGTCTTCCGCCATGCGCGTGGCGCTGATCGACTGCTCGGTGTTTTCACCGGTGACCACCGCCATCTGCTGCGCCGACACCACCATGTCTTCGGTGCGCTGGCGCTGCTCGGCCATGGTGCGTGCCATCAGCGTGGTGCTGCTGGCGATCTCGCGGCTGGCCGAGGCGGCGGCGTGGATCGAGCGCCTCACCTGCTCCATCATCTGCTGCATGGCCTGGGTGGCGCGTTCGGCTTCGGTGCGCGCCGTTTCCAATTTCTGGAAGCCCTGCGCCTTGGCCTTGTCGAAGGCCCAGGCCAGGCTCAGCACCACCAGCGACAGGCCGGCCAGCGACTTGGCCAAGAGCCTGGGATGCTCGTCGGCGGGAATCGGCACCTCGGGCAGGGCGCCCGGATCGCTCTCGAGCAGCAGGAACAGGCCGATGGCGAGCAGCGTCAGCAGCGTCCACGCCACGCCCGAGCGCCGCCCGCCGACGAAGATCGCGGTGAACGGAATCGAGGCGTACCACACCACGCTGGACGACAGGATGCCGCCGTTGACGTAGCCCATCCAGCCCACCAGCGCGAACATGCAGCCGATGGTGAACTCGGCGGTGAAGCGGATGGCGCCGGTGAGCTTGAGCAGCACCGGGCCCAGCAGCAGGCCGGCGCCGCCGGCCAGGAGACCCCAGGCCATGGCCGGGTGGTGCAGCTCGAAATAGGACAGCGCGAACACCGGCACGATCAGGCCGGCCAGCAGCCCGACGCTGATCACGGTGCGGGCGCGGATGGCCAGCTCGTGCGACTCGCGCACCCGATCCGGAATGAACCATTCGGTAATGTGGCGGATAGCCATGTTGAATCCTCCCGTTCCTCGATTGTTATGTCGTTGTTTGTTGTGTGTTTTTCGGGGCGTGCAAACGTAAAAAAACCCGCCGCATCAATCTAAAACAAGTGTTTGATTGATGCAACGGGTCGAGCCGCGGCGTGGTGTGTTTTCACCACGCCTGGCGGGGGTGGGGCGGCTTCAGCCGGCTTGCTGGTCGGCCTGGATCGCGGTCAGCGCGATGGTGTAGACGATGTCGTCGACCAGCGCGCCGCGCGACAGGTCGTTCACCGGCTTCCTCAGCCCCTGCAGCATCGGGCCGACGCTGACCACGTTGGCCGAACGCTGTACCGCCTTGTAGGTGGTGTTGCCGGTGTTGAGTTCGGGGAACACGAACACCGTGGCGCGGCCGGCCACCGGGCTGTCCGGCGCCTTCTGCCGGCCGACGCTCTCCACGCTGGCGGCGTCGTACTGCATCGGGCCGTCGATGATCAGGTCGGGGCGCTTCTCGCGCGCCAGCCGCGTCGCTTCGCGCACCTTCTCCACGTCGTCGCCGCTGCCGGACGAGCCGGTGGAGTAGGAGATCATCGCCACGCGCGGCGGGATGCCGAAGGCGGCGGCGGAATCGGCCGACTGGATGGCGATGTCGGCCAGTTCGTCGGCGCTCGGGTCCGGGTTCACCGCGCAGTCGCCGTAGACCAGCACCTGCTCCGGCATCAGCATGAAGAACACCGACGATACCAGTTTCGCCTCGGGCGCGGTCTTGATCAGCTGCAGTGCCGGGCGGATGGTGTTGGCGGTGGTGTGCACCGCGCCCGACACCAGGCCGTCCACCTCGTCCAGCGCCAGCATCATGGTGCCCAGCACCACGTTGTCCTCCAGCTGCTGCTCGGCCATCGGCGCGTTGAGGCCCTTGTTCTTGCGCAGTTCGATCATCGGCTCGATGTAGCGGCCGCGTACCTCGTTCGGGTCCATGATCTCGATGTCTGCCGGCAGGGCCACGCCCTGCGCCTCGGCCACCTGTTCGATCTCGGCGCGGCTGCCGATCAGCACGCACTGCGCGATGCGCTTCTCGTGGCAGATCGCGGCGGCCTTGATGGTGCGCGGCTCGTTGCCCTCCGGCAGCACGATGCGCTTGTTGGCCTGGCGCGCCTTTTCCATCAGCTGGAAGCGGAACGCCGGGGGCGGCAGACGGTGCTCGCGCGGCGCGCCGACACGGTTGCGCAGCGCCTTGGCGTCGAGGTGCTCGGCGACGAAGGCGATCACCTGTTCCATGCGCTCCAGGTCGTCGGCCGGCACCTGCAGGCTCATATTGGTCAGCAGGCTGGTGGTCTCCAGCGTGTTCGACTCCGAAGCCAGCACCGGCAGGCCGCTGGTGAAGGCCTGGTGGCACAGCTGCTGGATGCGCGGATCCGGCATCGCGTCGCAGGTCAGCAGCAAGCCGGCCAGCGGCACGCCGTTCATGCTGGCCATGGCGGTGGCGAGCACGATGTCCTCGCGGTCGCCCGGCGTCACGATCAGCGCGCCCGGTTTCAGCAGGTGCACGATGTTGGGCACGGTGCGCGCGGTGATCACGGTGCTGCGCACGCGGCGGCGCGTCATCTGGCCGGCGTGCACCAGGCGCGCCTTGAGATAGTTGGCCACGTCCAGCGTGCGCGGCGCCAACAGCTCGGGTTCGAGCGGAATCGCGCCCAGGAGCGGCAGGCGGTTGTGCTGCAGCGCCTGGCTCGACTCCAGGATCTCCAGCGCCATCTGCGCGGTGTCATGCTGCTTCGAGACGCGGTTGAGGATGTAGCCGGCGGTGCTGCCGTGGTCGCCGCCGAACGCCTGGATGCTGATTTCCAGCTGTTCCGCGATCTCGTGGCTGGCCAGCTTGTCGGCGGCGCCGACCAGGATGGTTTGCGCCTGCAGGTTGCGTGCGATCCGGGTGTTGAGGAAGGTGGAGTAGGGGTGCTTCTGGTCCGGCACCAGTCCCTCCACGATCACCACGTCGACGTTGCGGGCCGCCTGCTGGTACAGGCTGACCACCTCTTCCATCAGCTGGTCGACCTGGCCCTGGCTGAGGAAATGCTCCACCCGCTCCATCGTGAGCGGCTCCGGCGAGGCCAGGTGACAGATGGCGCGGGCGAAGTGGGTGGAGCGCTCGGGTTCGTGATGGCCGGCACCCTGGGCGATCGGCTTGACGAAACCGACGCGCAGCCCGGCCTGCTCCAGCGCGCGGATCATGCCCAGCGCCACCGAGGTCAGCCCGGCGTCAAAGCCCAGCGGGGCCAGAAAGAAGGTCTGCATGAAATCGTTCCTGTCTTAGCGGGTGAGGGCGGCGGGCGTGGCCAGGGCGGCGGTGTCCAGCGCGATCATCAGTTCTTCGTTGGTGTTGATCACCAGCGCCGGCACCGAGCCCGGCGCGGTGATGCAACCCGCCTGGCCGCGCACGCAGCGCTGGTTGGCGGCGGCGTCCAGTCGCAGGCCGAGGAAGCCCAGCAGCTTGACCACGCGTTCGCGCAGGTAGGACGAGTTCTCGCCGATGCCGCCGGTGAACAGCACCGCGTCGAGCCGGCCCAGCGCCACCGTCAGCGCGGCGATCTGCTTGGCCAGGCGGTAGCTGAACACCTCCAGCGCCAGCTGCGCGGCGCCGTCGCCGGCCAGGGCGGCGTCTTCCAGTTCACGGCAGTCGCTCGACAGCTCCGACAGACCCAACAGCCCGCTCTGCTTGTTCAGCAGTTCGGTAATGGCGTTGACGTCGAGCTTCAGCTCGCTGGCCAGGTAGCCGAACAGCCCCGGGTCGACGTCGCCGGAGCGCGTCCCCATCACCAGCCCTTCCAGCGGGGTCAGTCCCATCGTGGTGTCGACGCTCTTGCCGCCGAGGATGGCCGCGGCCGAGGCGCCGTTGCCGAGGTGGGCGCAGACCACGGCGATGTCCTCGAGCGGCTTGCCCAGCATGCGCGCTGCTTCGGCGCTGACGAAGCGGTAGCTGGTGCCGTGAAAGCCGTAGCGGCGCACGCCGTGCTCGCGGTACAGCGCCATCGGGACCGGGTAGAGGTAGGCGCGCTGCGGCATGCTCTGGTGGAAGGCGGTATCGAACACCGCCACCTGCGGCAGGCCGGGGAAGCAGGCGATGGCGGTGCGGATGCCCAGCACGTGGGCCGGGTTGTGGAGCGGCGCCAGGCGGGCGCAGTCTTCGATGGCGGCGATCACCTCGTCATCGATGAGGGTGGAGGCCTTGAAGCGTTCGCCGCCGTGCACCACGCGGTGGCCGATGGCCTGCACGCTGTCGAACAGTCCGCGCCCTTGCAGTTGGGCGAGGATGGCACGCATCGCCGCGGCATGGTTGCCTTCGGCCAACGTCTGCACCGTTTTCTCGCCTTGATGCTTGAAGGTGATCTGGGCGTCGTCGAGCCCCAGCTTTTCGGCGAGGCCGGTCAGGCTGGCGTGCTGGGTGGTGGTGTCGATGAGGGCGAATTTCAGCGAGGAGCTGCCGCAGTTGATGACGAGAATGCTCGAACTCATAGGCTTAGTCTTGCAAATTACGGGTGAATGATAAAAAAACGCGTCTCCCGTGGTGTTTCGACAAACAGTCGGCTCGCAGGCCGCGGCCTGGGCCGGCGGCGGCGTGTCGTCCCCGTGGCATGGCTGCCCGCCGGTGTGTGTTGGCGGGTAGTGCCTGCAGGGCGTGGCCCGGTGGCGGTTGTGTTACGGCACCTGGCGTGACTGTGTCGAAGTGTGTGCGGCGCAGACTATAGCACATAGTCTGATGCCAATGTTGCGCTGCATCAAATGTACAAGACTCTGATTTGTTGCGGGAAAAAAGGGTAAATTGGATTTGTGGCGCAACGATGCCGGAAATTGGCGAGAAGGCCCCCTCTCCGCGTCTTCTGGCGCGGTAAAAAAAGCTTGCCGGGGCAGGGGAATGGGGGCACAATCCCGGCCTCGGACCCGGCAGGGTCCTTTGTGTTTTTTTGAATCTGTTCCGTAAACTCGTCTTCTTAACAGCGAGATTCGGCTGGTCTTATATCTTCTTCCACGGAGGTGTGGGAATAATGTCTGATCTGGCTTCACCGCAGTTGCTTCAAGCGTCTGCCGCTCAGCTACCCGTTTATACCTATTTCGACCCGGCGTTCTACGAACTGGAGCAAAAGCTGCTGTTCGCCGATGCGCCGCAATACTACGGCCACGAACTGATGGTGCCCAACGAAGGGGACTACCAGACGCTGGCCTGGATGGACCACGGCAAGATGCTCAAGCGCGTCGACGGCGAGGTCAAGCTGATCTCCAACGTCTGTCGCCATCGCCAGGCCACCATTTACCAGGGGCGCGGCAACGGTAACCACATCGTGTGCAATCTGCACGGCTGGACCTACGACAAGGGCGGCAGCCTGGTCGGCGCGCCGCACTTCCCGCAGACGCCGTGCCTCAACCTGGGCCAGACCGCGCTCACCAGCTGGAACGGCCTGCTGTTCGACGCCCGCCGCGATGTCGCCGCCGACCTCGCCAAGCTCGCCGTGGCCAAGCACCTGAGCTTCGAGGGCTACGCCTTCCACAGCGCCCACGTCACCGAGTACGACTTCAACTGGAAGACCTTCATCGAGGTCTACTCCGAGGATTACCACGTCGATCCGTTCCACCCCGGCCTTGGCCACTTCGTCGACTGCGGCGACCTCAAGTGGGAATGGGGCGACCAGTACCACGTGCAGACGGTCGGGGTGAAGAACAAGCTGGCCCGTCCCGGCTCCAAGGTCTACGGTGCCTGGCACGACGAAGTGCTGCGCCGCTTCGCCGAGCGGCAGCCGGAATTCGGCGCGATCTGGCTCACCTACTACCCGAACATCATGATCGAGTGGTATCCGCACGTGCTGGTGGCCAGCGTGGCCATTCCGCGGAGCCCGGAGAAGTGCACGGTGATCACCGAGTTCTACTATCCCGAAGAAGTGGTGTGGTTCGAGCCGGAATTCATCGAGGCCGAGCAGGCGGCGTACTTCGAAACCGCCAAGGAAGACGACGAAATCTGCTATCGCATGCACCAGGGGCGCAAGGCGCTGTGGCTGCGCGGCGAGAGCGAGGTCGGTCCCTACCAGTCGCCGACCGAAGACGGCATGCAGCACTTCCACGAGTTCTACCGGCGCCTGATGGGCGAGCACCTGGCTGGCTAAGCCCGGTGATTCGGTGCACAATGGCGAGGCGCGGATTTCCGCGCCTTTTTGTTTATCCGATCCGGTAATGCCTGCTACCTCCCGCCTTCTCGCGCTGTTCCTGCTGCTGTTCGCCGTTGCGGCACAAGCGGCCTATCTCGACCCGCTCGACCGCCTGAGCTTCACCGTCCCGACCGGCTGGAAGGTGCGCGTCACCCGCGTCGATGGCGTGCGCACGCTGCGCGTGGTGCCGCCCAAGGCCGACGAGCGCGAACGCGCGGCGATCAGCGTGGAAATCCACCGGCGACACCTGGCGCGTGGCGAAACGCTGGAAACGTTGGCCGAACGCTACCGCCGTGCCGACGGCGATCGCGAGGCTGCCAGTCTGGTGCGATGGGTGCCGACCGCCGGACGCCTCACCGTGAGCTACCGCGAAGGGCAGTTCGTTTCCGACAGCCTGTGGATCATCCGCCGCAATCTGCAGGTGTTCCTGCTGACCGGCCAGCACGACGTGATCGAGGCGCGCTGCGCCGCCAATGCCTCCGAGTACCACACCTACCGCCGCGCGCTGGAGTCGGTCTGCCTGTCGCTGGTGGTGCAGAAGGGCCGCTCATGAACCGGGTCGTGGCCTGGGCTCCGGGTTGGCAGCGCTTGCGCAGCGGCCGCCTGGGGGCCGGCTGGATGGTGGTGGCGGCGCTGTTCTTCGCGCTCATGGGCGTCTTCGTCAAGGTCGGCGGGCGCTCCTTCGGCGCGCTTGAACTGCTGTTCTACCGCACCCTGTTCGGCGCGCTGATGCTGGGCGGGGTGATGGTGGCGCGCCGGCGCAATCCGCTGACGCCCAACTGGCGCGGGCACCTGCAGCGCAGCCTGATCGGCTACGTGTCGATGGGCTTGCTGTTCTACGCGCTGACGCACCTGCCACTCGCCACCGCCATCACGCTCAACTACACCTCGTCGCTGTTCTTCACCCTGATCTGCCTGGTGCGGCTGAAAGAACCGCTGACGCGCACCGCGGCGCTGGCCCTGGCGGTGGGGTTTGGCGGTATCCTGCTGCTGCTTCGGCCAACCTTTGCCAGCGACATGTGGTTTGCCGCCGCCATGGGGCTGGCCTCCGGCGCCAGCGCCGGATTCGCCGTATTCCAGGTGCGTGAACTCGGCAAGATGGGCGAGGCGCCGTGGCGCGTCGTGTTCTGGTTTTTCGCCATCTCCTCGGTGTTCGGTGCGGTACTGCTGCTGCTCGGCCCCGGCTTCACCCCGTTGAGCGCGGAGACCTTCTGGCCTCTGCTGGGTGTCGGTGTCACCGGCATGTGCGGCCAGCTCGCGATGACCCGCGCCTACAAGGACGGCAGCAAATTCCTGGTGGCGAGCTTCGCCTACCTCACGGTGGCGTTCTCCGCGGTGCTGGGGGTGCTGCTGTGGGGCGACGTCCTGCCGCTCGAGGCGCTGGCCGGCATCCTGCTGATCGTTTTTTCCGGGGTGCTGGCGGCACGCCGCTGAACCCGCTTCGTCCAATCCTTTACTATTGCAACATGATGAAACCTACCGAGCCGGCGCTGGCCGCTCCCGACGTTCCCGTTTCCCGCTGGCGCCTCGGGTCGGCGTGGATGGTGGTCGCCGCGCTGTTCTTTGGTCTGATGGGGCTGTTCGTCAAGCTGGGCGCCCAGCATTTCTCCTCGACGGAACTGGTGTTCTGGCGCACGGCCTTCGGTACCCTGACGCTGGGTGTGGCGGCGTGCTGGCGCCGTGAGCGCTTCGTCACGCCGCATCTGCGCTACCACGTGCAGCGTGGACTGATCGGCTATGTCTCGCTGCTGCTGTACTTCTACGCCATCGCCCACCTCCCGCTGTCCACGGCGGTCACGCTCAACTACACCTCGCCGTTGTTCCTCGCCCTGCTGTCGGTGCTGGTGCTGCGCGAACGCCTCTCTTCCAGGGCTGTGGCCGCACTGGCGCTGGGCTTCGTCGGCGTGGTGCTGCTGCTGCGGCCCACGCTGGCCGGCGAGCGCTGGGAGGCGGGCTTGCTCGGCCTGGGCTCCGGCCTGCTCGCCGGCTGGTCCTACCTGCACGTGCGCGAACTGGGCCGGCTGGGCGAACCGGAATGGCGCGTGGTGTTCTACTTCGCGCTGATTTCCACTGTCGGCGGCGCCGTCCTGATGCAGTTCGACCGCTGGCATGCCGTCACCGCCACCAACGTCTGGCTGCTGCTGGGGCTGGGCCTCACCGCCACGGTGGCGCAACTGGCGATGACGCGGGCGTACAAGGTCGGCCGCAAGCTGGTGGCGGCCAATCTGTCCTATCTGACCGTAGTGTTTTCCACCCTGCTGGGCGTGCTGGTGTGGCAAGATAGCCTGACGCTGGCCAGTTTCGTTGCGATGACGTTGATCGTGATCAGCGGCATCCTCGCCAGCCGGCGCTAGAATAACAATGAGTCCCCTCACCTCAGGAGCAAAGGCATGATCTCCATTCGCGAGCAGGATTACGGCCTCGATGTGGCCTTGTTCAACGAATTCACCCTGGAAGACTTCAAGGAGCTCGAGGTGGCATTGATGAAGCGCATTGCCGAGCATGGCAAGCCCGACATCTTCCTCGACCTCTCGGAGCTGAAGGATTTCACCATCGACATGGCGGTCGAGGAATTACGCTTCGTCCGCGCGCACGACAAGGAGCTCGGGCGCGTCGCCATCGTGGTCGAAGACGTCTGGATCAAGCTCGCCGCGCACATCGCCGGCCTGATGTCGCACACCAAGGTACAGTACTTCGACACGGCCGAAGCCGCCCAGGCCTGGCTGGCGGGGCCTGTCGCCGCTTGATTTTGCGGGCAGACGGGCTACAGTATCGGCTTTTTTCCGACGACAAGAACAAAGCCGATGTTGCCTAGCATTGCCCGCCGCCTCGCGGCAGAACTCAACGTCCGCGAAGCCCAGGTGGCTGCCACGGTCGAACTGATTGACGGTGGCGCCACCGTTCCCTTCATCGCCCGCTACCGCAAGGAAGTCACCGGCGGGCTCGACGACACCCAGCTGCGCACGCTGGACGAACGTCTGCGCTATCTGCGCGAGCTCGACGAGCGCCGCGACGCCATCCTCAACAGCATCACCGAGCAGGGCAAGCTCACCCCCGAGCTGCAGGCCGCGTTGTACGGTGCCGACAACAAAACCACGCTGGAAGACCTCTATCTTCCCTACAAGCCCAAGCGTCGCACCAAGGCCCAGATCGCCCGCGAGGCCGGGCTCGAGCCGTTGGCCGAAAGCCTGCTGGCCGACCCGTCGCAGGACCCGTCGGCCGCGGCCGAGGCGTATGTCGACGCCGACAAGGGCGTTGCCGATGCCAAGGCGGCGCTCGACGGCGCGCGTGCCATCTTGATCGAACGCTTCGCCGAAGACGCCGAACTGCTCGGCCGTCTGCGTGACAAGCTGTGGGGCGAGGGCGAGCTCGCCGCCAGTGTGGTGGCCGGCAAGGAAGAAGAGGGCGCCAAGTTCTCCGACTACTTCGCGCACCGCGAGCCGATCCGCTCCACCCCGTCGCACCGCGCGCTGGCGCTGCTGCGTGGCCGCAACGAGGGCGTGCTGTCGGTCGCCATCAAATACCAGCCGGACGAAACGCCGATCACCGAACGCTCCGCCTACGAGCAGCTCATCGCCGCCCACGTCGGCGTGCACGACGCCGGCCGCCCGGCCGACAAGTGGCTGCTCGACACCGTGCGTCTGACCTGGCGCGCCAAGATCTTCCTGTCGCTCGAGCTGGAACTGGTATCGCGGGTCAAGGAAGCCGCCGACGCCGAGGCCATCAAGGTGTTTTCGGCCAACCTGCACGATCTGCTGCTGGCCGCCCCCGCAGGCCAGCGCCCGACGCTCGGCCTCGACCCGGGGCTGCGCACCGGCACCAAGGTCGCGGTGGTCGACAACACCGGCAAGGTGGTCGCCACTAGCACCATCTACCCGCACGCGCCGCGAAACGATTGGGATCGTTCCATCGCCGAGCTGGCGGTGCTGGCGGCACGCCACAAGGTCGAGCTGATTGCCATCGGCAACGGCACTGCCAGCCGGGAAACCGACAAGCTGGCGCAGGATCTGATCAAGCGTCACCCCGAACTCGGTCTGACCAAGATCGTGGTGTCCGAAGCCGGTGCCTCGGTGTACTCGGCGTCCGAACTCGCCGCCAAGGAATTTCCCGACCTCGACGTCAGCCTGCGCGGCGCCGTCTCCATCGCGCGCCGCCTGCAGGACCCGCTGGCCGAACTGGTCAAGATCGATCCCAAGTCGATCGGCGTCGGTCAATACCAGCACGACGTCAACCAAAGTCAGTTGGCCCGCGCGCTGGACGGCGTGGTCGAAGACGGCGTGAACGCCGTCGGCGTCGACGTCAACACTGCCTCCGTACCGCTGCTGGCGCGGGTGTCCGGCCTCAATAGCACGCTGGCCGCCAATATCGTCAGCTACCGCGACCAGAACGGTGCCTTCCGTACGCGCAGCCAGTTGCTCAAGGTGCCGCGTCTGGGCGACAAAACCTTCGAGCAGGCGGCGGGCTTTTTGCGCATCACCGGCGGCGACAATCCGCTCGACGCCTCGTCGGTGCACCCCGAGGCCTACCCCGTGGTGGAAAAGATCGTCGCGCGCTGCGGCCGCGAAGTGAAGTCGCTGCTCGGTGACACGACCTTCCTCAAGGCGCTCAAGCCGCACGACTACACCGACGAGCGTTTCGGCGTGCCTACCGTCATGGACATCCTGAAGGAACTGGACAAGCCTGGTCGTGACCCTCGGCCCGAGTTCAAGACCGCCACCTTCCAGGAAGGGGTGGAAGACCTCAAGGACCTGGTGCCGGGCATGGTGCTGGAAGGCGTGGTGACCAACGTCACCAACTTTGGCGCCTTCGTCGATATCGGCGTACACCAGGATGGCCTGGTGCACATCTCCGCGCTGTCCAACAAGTTCATCGACGACCCGCGCAAGGTGGTCAAGGCCGGCGACGTGGTCAAGGTCAAGGTGCAGGAGGTCGACGTCAAGCGCCGCCGCATCGCGCTGACCATGCGCCTCGATGACGAAGTCGGAGACGGTTCCCGTCCGTCGTCCCGCGCCGACGCGCCGCGCGGGCGCGACAATCGCAAGCCGGCAGCGCAGCCAGCGGGCGACACCGCCATGGCGGCCGCCTTCGCCAAGCTGCGCCAGCGCTAAGCCGTCGCAGTCGATCAAGTGTCGCGAAACGACGCCGTCCACGAAGTTCGTGGGCGGCGTTTTTTTAACTTTTCCTTTGTTCGCCAGGGTCTTACCTGTAATCGGGATGGGGGGAGGACATTTCCTCCCAAAAAGTGTTGACGGGGTGGGGGTGCGGGCGTATAGTTCGCCTCCTCAGCTGACGCAGCGACGGAAACGACGCAGTCAGCACCGCTCTTTAACAAACAGAATA